>NZ_KQ959744.1:81795-86335 GCF_001552965.1 Corynebacterium sp. DNF00584
GGGGAGAGCTTGCGCTCTCGCGGGCCAGATTACAGAAAAATAGATGGGTAAGGCGCACGGTCATGTCGACCCCTGCGACCAACTGCCGCCATGGAGCAGCGACCATTTCGATGGATAACCCGGCTGACCGCGCGGCCATCGCTAAGATTCTTGAGCTTGTTGTTTGGACGGAGTCTGAAGATGGGCGCAAGAAATGTGGAATGTCCTCGGCGATGGTTGTGACTAGACATCTGCCGCGCCGCCTAGGCCGTGGGTTCTATAGCTTGGCAGAGCGGCTTTACCTTCTTCCACCTGGCGCAAACGCGCAACAGTGAGAACAGATGTGGTGGGCTGAGGTTGCCAAGCTTGAGAACTTTTATGGGCCCGCCGGCGACGGTAGTCGCTGCCTGGTTCTCGCTGGGACGCGTAATTACACCCACATAATCGCGTCCAGGTAATGAAAACTATTGTGCGACCGGGTACGATAGGGCAGTATTTTGATCGTAGCGGCTGCGGTCGGCCGTCGAGAGACGGCACGATAAACGCAACCCACGCAATCGGCCCATCAGGGCTAGGGAAGTGAACGAAGCAACATGGCAGCTATCGTGATTGTCGGCGCCCAGTGGGGCGACGAGGGCAAGGGCAAGGCCACCGATATCCTGGGTGGCCGCGTGGACTACGTGGTCAAGCCCAACGGCGGTAACAATGCGGGCCACACCGTGGTCGTCGGCGGCGAGAAGTATGAGCTCAAGCTCCTTCCGGCCGGCATCCTCTCCGAGAACGCCACCCCGGTCCTGGGCAACGGCACGGTTATCAACCTTGAGGCCCTCTTCGACGAGATCGACGGCCTTGAGGCCCGCGGCGCAAATGCTTCTCGTCTGCGCATCTCCGCCAACGCGCACCTCGTTGCGCCGTACCACCAGACGCTCGACCGCGTGCAGGAGCGCTTCCTGGGCAAGCGCGCCATTGGCACCACCGGCCGCGGCATTGGCCCGACGTACGCTGACAAGGTTGCTCGCATCGGCCTGCGCGTCCAGGACGTCTTCGATGAGTCCATCCTGCGCCAGAAGATCGAGTCTGCGCTCGACATCAAGAACCAGATGCTGGTGAAGATGTACAACCGCAAGGCCATCGACGCTGACCAGATCGCGGAGTACTTCCTGCAGTACGCGGACCGCCTGCGCCCCATGGTCATCGACGCGGAGCTTGAGCTCAACAAGGCGATGGACGAGGGCAAGCACATCCTCATGGAGGGCGGCCAGGCCACCATGCTCGACGTGGACCACGGCACCTACCCGTTCGTGACCTCCTCCAACCCGACCGCCGGTGGCGCGTCCGTGGGCTCCGGCATCGGTCCGACTCGCATCACGCACGCCCTGGGCATCATCAAGGCTTACACTACCCGCGTCGGTGCCGGCCCGTTCCCCACGGAGCTGCACGATAAGTGGGGCGAGTACCTGCAGACCACCGGCGGCGAGGTGGGCGTCAACACCGGCCGCAAGCGCCGCTGCGGGTGGTACGACTCCGTCGTCGCACGCTACGCCACCCGCGTCAATGGCTTCACGGACTACTTCCTCACCAAGCTCGACGTGCTCACCGGCATCGGTGAGATCCCGATCTGCGTGGCCTACGACGTCGACGGCAAGCGCTTCGACGAGATGCCCATGACCCAGTCTGACTTCCACCACGCCGTCCCGATCTACGAGACCATGCCGGCCTGGGATGAGGACATCACCGACTGCACGACCTTCGAAGAGCTCCCGCAGAAGGCTCAGGACTACGTCCTGCGCCTTGAGGAGCTTTCCGGCGCCCGCTTCTCCTACATCGGCGTCGGCCCCGGCCGCGACCAGACCATCGTGCGCCACGACATCCTGGCGGACTAACCTCAGCTTTCCGATGCCCTCGTCGCCCCGCGTTTCTGCGGGCGCGGCGGGGGATTTTGCATGCCTTCAGGTTTCCGATTGCTGAGATAAACCTTAGAGAAAATCGGCCTGAGTGTGTCACACGGGTATTTTCCCCCGAAAATAGAACACTTCAACGCCGTGCGGGGGTTAGGTGGGGAAGTTTCAAAAAGGTCCGTGTTCACAACAGTTGCCTCTTTGGCGGTTATATTTTTCAACAACAATCACCAACTAGACCAAAGGGTAAAAGGCCTCTGGCATGGAATCCTCAGATACTATCTAATATGTGGGCAATATCACAATTAAGTGCTCTCTCGGCAGTGGTACCTTGTGAGCTGGCCTTTCTCTCAATAACTGCGCATAAAAGCTGTAATTTCACGCGGAATCCATTGGCTGGATGTGGGGGGTAGTGGTGGAACCTGTGAATCCACCTTAGGATTGTTTCTAGGTATTTCGTGAGAGTTTCTAAGTGCTTATCTTAGGGACACTGCCGCTCTCTTGCTGGTATCGAAATTCCACTTGGATTATCCGCCGTCCTACTTCGCTCGCGGTGATCTAGGTTCCCCTATTCGTCTTTCTAGGAATGGATTTTCTGTTGAAGTTTAATTTTGATGCTTCCCAGGCTCCGCGCAGTACGTCTGCGTTGGCTCTCCAGGGTCTCGGCTTCAAGGGCCGTATGCGTAATCTCATCGCTGGCGGTGCTGCTTTCGCCATCGCCGCGACCGGTACGGTTGTTGTACCGAACATGATTGATACCGTGCCTGCTGCTGTTGCACAGGATGCTGCTACTGATGCAGCTAACAACACCCCTGCAGATATGCCGGGTTCTTCTGAAGCCACGGCCATTCGTGCTGACGGTGTCTGGGGTCAGAAGCAGGGGTACCAGGGTGAGGTCTTTAAGCAGTACGGTGGCGGTCTTGATGCCCGCAACGGCGACGATGTCCTCATGCCAGGTGTGAAGGTCTTCCTGCAGTGGATCAATGGACAGGGCGTCGTTTCGCCGGTGTACTACACGGTGTCTGATTCTGAGGGCAAGTTTGTCTTTGACCTTTCCAAGCCGGTGAAGGACGCTAATGGCGGAGAGTACGGGTTTGACCTTGCAGGAGACAGTAAGTTTCAGCTTCGTACGTGGGCTGAGAATCCCGACCCGGCGCGCCTTATGCAGGTTAAGACCGGTGACATGATGGCTGGCCGTTTCCACGGCAGACTTTCTCGTAAGAATGAGTCTTGGGACTTCACTGCCGGCATTAACCGCGTCGTCAACAGCATGGTTGTCTTCGAGGAGAAGCCGAACGTTGACGGTTGGCTTGCTAAGCCGGAGGCACAGCGAACCGAAGCCGGTAAAAACACCGGTAAATACGGTACTGTTCGCGGTAACGTCTGGTGGGAAAACCGCGAGGCTGGCGGAACGCTGGCCAACCAGTACTACAAGGACACAGAGTTCAACGACCGCGCGGCCACGGATACGAAGGTTGTTGGGTCTTACGTAAATGATGAGGTCGCCCGTCAGTTTGACGCTTGGAAGGATGCCAATGCTGGCTTCACTCCTGACGAGTTTGCGTCAGCTCAGAAGCAGATTGTCGCTGACTACGAGGCGGAAAACGGTGCTGGGTCCGCTATCGCAGAATCGGTTGTTGCAACTGTGGCTTCGAACGGCGACTACTACATTCCATTCAATGGCCTGTATGGCGTGTCTCGCGATAAGCAAAACTCCGGAGCCTCCATTTCCCACACGATCTCTGATGAGGAATACGGTACCGTTGTGCCGGACTCGGACGTTGATCATGGCAGCCTGATGAAGTGGAATGGCACGGTCGGCCAAAAGCATCGCCACATCAACTCGGATTACTTGTACGTGTACCCTGTGATCGAGGGCGACCGCGATGTGTGGATGAACTCGTTCCAGAACAATATGTTCCAGTCGCCTGAGCTTGCTACCGCTGTTAACGCACTGGAATCCTACAATATTTCGAACGTCAAATTCGCTGTGTTCACTGCAAATCCGATGCATGACATCACGAACTATGATCTGTCGAGTCGGATTGCGGGTCCGGGAGACACTGCGGTCAACACGACTACTGGACTGAACCCGTTCAATGACTACGTTATCCAGTGGTACGCAGATGGCGTTGCTATTGGCGGTGCTTCGAAGACAGTAAAGGCCAACGAATCAGGCACGCTCGAGTCAGTTCCGTTCACGGTTCCGGAGGACCTTGCAAAGGCAACTGTCTATTCGTCGCAGGTTTTTGCTGCTGATGCTTCTGGTAAAGCAACTGGTACCGTGCTTCTCGCGGACTCTTTCCTGGCTGATCCGGCATACATCGATTACCCAACGGTCACGGGAACCGCAGGTTTGAAGGCTCTCACTTCGACTCCCAAATTCGATAATCCGAACACGGATAAGACTGAGACGATTCCGCAAGGTGCTAAGTTCGCCTTCTCGGATCCTGCGGCAGCAGAGAAGCTCGGCGTTACGATCGACCCGGATACGGGCGTAATCACTTGGCCTAAAGATAAACAGGTTAAGGGCGAGACGCAGGTTGCGGTCACCGCAACTTGGACGATTCCTGGCACGGATACCGTCGTGAATCGCACAGTGAACGCCGATTTCAACTTGAAGCCCACGACGGATTCTGTGGATCCGAAGTATGCGGATGATA
>NZ_KQ959745.1:0-890 GCF_001552965.1 Corynebacterium sp. DNF00584
CCAGACGTTAAACACGCATCGCGAAGGCGGTTTTCTTAGCTCGCGTGGGTACCGCCAATCCAAGGCCCGGGGCTTAAGCTCCCGCGCTCTTCGCGACGCTGCCCTTGTAGAGCATATTCGCGACGTTCATGCTGAAAATTACGGCGTCTACGGGGTGCGGAAGATGTGGCGCGTGCTGCAACGCCGGGGCGTTGACATTGGCCGCGAGCAGACAGCCCGGCTGATGCGCAGCGCTGGACTGTCCGGCAAGGGAAAAGGTGGGGCACCTGTCACAACGCGCAAACCCACAGGCCCGGATCTTCGCCCAGATTTGGTTAATCGTGAGTTTAAGGCTCCTGGCCCTCATCGGCTGTGGGTAGCGGACATTACGTATGTGCACACCAGGAAAGGGTTTGTGTACACAGCTTTTGTCACTGATGTGTACTCCCGGAGGATTGTCGGGTGGGCGTTGTCTGATTCGATGCGTACTGAGGCGTTGCCGCTGCAGGCGTTGAACCAGGCGATCGTGTGCGCCAAGGAAACGGCGGGCCTAATTCACCATTCAGACCACGGCTCACAATATGTGAGTATCGTCTACAACGAGCGCCTGGCTGAGCACGGAATTACGGCGTCTACCGGCACTGTTGGTGATTCCTATGACAATGCTTTGGCTGAGAATGTCAACGGCTCCTACAAGAATGAGCTGATTCATAGGCGCTCATGGGCCGATGTCGTCGACGTGGAAATCGCGACGTTCGAGTGGGTTAACTGGTGGAACGAATCACGGCTCCACCAGAGCCTGGGCTACCGCACCCCAGCTGAAGCCGAAGCCGAATTTTGGGAACACGACCCCAGTCGAGAAATAATGGAAATCAAGGCAAATGCCTAGGAACAAAACCCGGGGCACTTCA
>NZ_KQ959746.1:0-5398 GCF_001552965.1 Corynebacterium sp. DNF00584
TTATGTCGGCGGTAACTTACTCTCCCACACCCTCCCGAGTGCAGTACCATCAGCGCGGGCAGGCTTAGCTTCCGGGTTCGGAATGGGACCGGGCGTTTCCCTGCCGCTATCAACCACCGACAAACATCCGGGGCATGCAACGTGTGTTGCACTCACCTGGCGGGTGTTGTGTCAGATACTGCATAGTGGACGCGAGCAACAGGAATTTTTCATTGTTTCATTGCGTTGTGTTGCACCCAAACCGTTTTTTGGGTTTGGTGTGTGTTTGTTTTGGCCTATTAGTACCAGTAGCCTTAACATTTTGCAATGCTTCCAGGTCTGGCCTATCAACCCCATAGTCTTTAGGGGGCCTTGTAGTGAAACCTCATCTTAAAACAGGCTTCCCGCTTAGATGCTTTCAGCGGTTATCCCTTCCGTACGTAGCCAACCAGCGATGCTCCTGGCGGAACAACTGGCACACTAGAGGTACGTCCGTCCCGGTCCTCTCGTACTAGGGACAGCCTTCTTCAAGTTTCAACGCGCGCGGCGGATAGAGACCGAACTGTCTCACGACGTTCTGAACCCAGCTCGCGTGCCGCTTTAATGGGCGAACAGCCCAACCCTTGGGACCTACTCCAGCCCCAGGATGCGACGAGCCGACATCGAGGTGCCAAACCATCCCGTCGATATGAACTCTTGGGGAAGATCAGCCTGTTATCCCCGGGGTACCTTTTATCCGTTGAGCGACACCACATCCATAAGTAGGTGCCGGATCACTAGTCCCGACTTTCGTCCCTGTTCGAGCTGTCACTCTCACAGTCAAGCTCCCTTGTGCACTTACACTCAACACCTGATTGCCAACCAGGCTGAGGGAACCTTTGGGCGCCTCCGTTACATTTTGGGAGGCAACCGCCCCAGTTAAACTACCCACCAGGCACTGTCCCCAACCCAGATCATGGGCCAAGGTTAAGGTGCTCAATCCGATCAGAGTGGTATTTCAACAACGACTCCACCATCACTGGCGTGATAGTTTCTAAGTCTCCCACCTATCCTACACAAACCGAACCAAACACCAATACCAAGCTATAGTGAAGGTCCCGGGGTCTTTTCGTCCTGCCGCGCGTAACGAGCATCTTTACTCGTAGTGCAATTTCACCGGGCCTGTGGTTGAGACAGCAGGGAAGTCGTTACGCCATTCGTGCAGGTCGGAACTTACCCGACAAGGAATTTCGCTACCTTAGGATGGTTATAGTTACCACCGCCGTTTACTGGGGCTTAAATTCTCAGCTTCGCACATCAACGATGTACTAACCGGTCCTCTTAACCTTCCAGCACCGGGCAGGCGTCAGTCCATATACATCAACTTAACGTCTTCGCATGGACCTGTGTTTTTGATAAACAGTCGCTTCCCTCTATTCTCTGCGACCCCACACCGCTTCAAGCCGCAAGGACTTGTCACGGTATGTGGTCCCCCTTCTCCCGAAGTTACGGGGGCATTTTGCCGAGTTCCTTAACCACAGTTCACCCGAACGCCTTAGTATTTTCAACCTGACTACCTGTGTCGGTTTAGGGTACGGGCCATATACATACATCGCTAGAGGCTTTTCTCGACAGCACGGGATCACCAACTTCACCCCAATCGGGCTACGCATCACGTCTCACCTTCAATTAAGGCACGGATTTACCTATGCCTCCGGCTACACGCTTACACCAACAATCCATTAAGCGGCTTGGCTACCCCACTGTGTCACCCCATCGCTTGAACCACACATCAGGCCCCACGACATCAACAACACCAACCAACAAAGTTAGTTAAGTGTCGTATCCGCGGTGGTTAGTATCAGTGCTTTATCAGGGGCGCATGTATACGGGTACCAGAATATCAACTGGTTATCCATCGACTACGCCTGTCGGCCTCGCCTTAGGTCCCGACTCACCCTGGGAAGACGAACTTGACCCAGGAACCCTTAGTCATCCGGCGGGTAGGATTCTCACCTACCAATTCGTTACTCATGCCTGCATTCTCACTCGCACATACTCCACGCCGCCTTACGGTAACGCTTCACAACATGCACGACGCTCCCCTACCCAATAACAAAAGTATTGCCGCGGCTTCGGCGGTGTGCTTGAGCCCCACTACATTGTCGGCGCGAAACCACTCGACCAGTGAGCTATTACGCACTCTTTCAAGGATGGCTGCTTCTAAGCCAACCTCCTGGCTGTCTTCGCGATCCCACATCCTTTTCCACTTAGCACACCCTTAGGGGCCTTAACCGGCGATCTGGGCTGTTTCCCTCTCGACTATGAAGCTTATCCCCCACAGTCTCACTGCCGCACAACACATTAATGGCATTCGGAGTTTGGCTGACATTGCTAAGATTGTAGTCCCGCTCAACCAACCAGTAGCTCTACCTCCACCAAGCTAATGCGACGCTGCACCTAAATGCATTTCGGGGAGAACCAGCTATCACGGAGTTTGATTGGCCTTTCACCCCTACCCACAGCTCATCCCCGCAGTTTTCAACCTACGTGGGTTCGCGCCTCCACAACCTCTTACAGCTGCTTCACACTGGCCATGGGTAGATCACCCCGCTTCGGGTCCAGGACATGCCACTAAAAATCACCCCATTAGGATTCGGTTTCCCTACGGCTACCCCACACGGGTTAACCTCGCGACATGCCGCTGACTCGCAGGCTCATTCTTCAAAAGGCACGCCATCACACACATACAGGTGCTCTGACGGATTGTAAGCACATGGTTTCAGGAACTATTTCACTCCCCTCCCGGGGTACTTTTCACCATTCCCTCACGGTACTCATCCACTATCGGTCACACTGAGTATTTAGGCTTACCGGATGGTCCCGGCAGATTCACAGCAGATTCCACGAGCCCGCTGCTACTCGGGCAACCCAACAACTTAGAAATTGAAGACTTCAATTACGGGACTATCACCCTCTACGGTAGGCGTTTCCACACCACTTCACCTATCAACAACAACCAAGCACAGTATCGGTAGCTACTGCCTGTTAGGGCCCACAACACCGCACACACAACCCCTACCAGGTATCACATGCACACGGTTTAGCCTCATCCACGTTCGTTCGCCACTACTAGCAGAATCATTATTATTTTCTCTTCCTACGGGTACTGAGATGTTTCACTTCCCCGCGTAACCCCCACAACAGCTATGAATTCACTGAAGGGTAACCACCCATAACGGTGGCCAGGTTTCCCCATTCGGACATCCTCGGATCAACGCTCAATTGACAACTCCCCGAGGCTTAACGCAGCCTTACACGTCCTTCATCGGCTCAGCATGCCAAGGCATCCACCATGCGCCCTTAGTAACGAACACACAACCAACAACAACCAACCCCCACCACAAAAGGCAAGAAACTAACTGTTGCCGGCGTGAACAACAAAACACAAAAGAACAAAAGAAATTACACAACACAACAAACCAACCACACAAAAATGCAGTCCAACGGTTTGCTGTGTGATGCTCGCGTCCACTATACAGTTCTCACACAACACCCCAACCAACCAACAAACAACAAAGCAAACGCTCACACTGCCTATTGAAACCGGCTGGGTTACACCAAGGGGATAATGCCCCAGACACCCAACAATGCACCAACGAACCTTACAACTATTTTCGTCCTTTAACGTTTCACACAATGTTTTGTGTGTTTATCGTGTGATGTGTCTCCACCCGATTAAAAACACTGTTGGCAGCACCACCTACGGGCACTCAACCAACCACCAAAGAAACAAAGCCTATAAAAACAATGCCTTCGGTATACCCACAACTGTGGGCTAAATAAAGCTCCTTAGAAAGGAGGTGATCCAGCCGCACCTTCCGGTACGGCTACCTTGTTACGACTTCGTCCCAATCGCCGATCCCACCTTCGACAGCTCCCTAACGAGTTTGAGCCACTGGCTTCGGGTGTTACCAACTTTCATGACGTGACGGGCGGTGTGTACAAGGCCCGGGAACGTATTCACCGCAGCATTGCTGATCTGCGATTACTAGCGACTCCAACTTCATGGGGTCGAGTTGCAGACCCCAATCCGAACTAAGACCGGCTTTCAGCGATTCGCTCCACCTCACAGTGTCGCTGCGCATTGTACCGACCATTGTAGCACGTGTGAAGCCCTGGACATAAGGGGCATGATGATTTGACGTCATCCCCACCTTCCTCCGAGTTGACCCCGGCAGTCTCTCATGAGTCCCCACCATAACGTGCTGGCAACATAAGACAAGGGTTGCGCTCGTTGCGGGACTTAACCCAACATCTCACGACACGAGCTGACGACAACCATGCACCACCTGTATACAAGCCACAAGGGAAACTACATCTCTGCAGCAATCCTGTATATGTCAAGCCCAGGTAAGGTTCTTCGCGTTGCATCGAATTAATCCACATGCTCCGCCGCTTGTGCGGGCCCCCGTCAATTCCTTTGAGTTTTAGCCTTGCGGCCGTACTCCCCAGGCGGGGCGCTTAATGCGTTAGCTACGGCACGAACCCCGTGGAAGGGACTCACACCTAGCGCCCACCGTTTACGGCATGGACTACCAGGGTATCTAATCCTGTTCGCTACCCATGCTTTCGCTCCTCAGCGTCAGTAACTGCCCAGAGACCTGCCTTCGCCATCGGTGTTCCTCCTGATATCTGCGCATTTCACCGCTACACCAGGAATTCCAGTCTCCCCTACAGCACTCAAGTTAGCCCGTATCGCCTGCACGCCCGGAGTTAAGCCCCGGAATTTCACAGACGACGCGACAAACCACCTACGAGCTCTTTACGCCCAGTAATTCCGGACAACGCTCGCACCCTACGTATTACCGCGGCTGCTGGCACGTAGTTAGCCGGTGCTTCTTATACAGGTACCGTCACAAAAAGCTTCGTCCCTGTCGAAAGGAGTTTACAACCCGAAGGCCTTCATCCCCCACGCGGCGTCGCTGCATCAGGCTTCCGCCCATTGTGCAATATTCCCCACTGCTGCCTCCCGTAGGAGTCTGGGCCGTATCTCAGTCCCAATGTGGCCGTACACCCTCTCAGGCCGGCTACCCGTCGACGCCTTGGTAGGCCATTACCCCACCAACAAGCTGATAGGCCGCGAGCTCATCCCCAACCGCAAAAGCTTTCCACCTTCCACACTAAAGAAAGGTCATATCCGGTATTAGACCCAGTTTCCCAGGCTTATCCCAAAGTTGAGGGCAGATCACCCACGTGTTACTCACCCGTTCGCCACTCGAGTACCCGCAGCAAGCTGCAGGCCTTTCCGTTCGACTTGCATGTGTTAAGCACGCCGCCAGCGTTCGTCCTGAGCCAGGATCAAACTCTCCACAAAAACCAATCAGAAAAAATCCGATAAAGGCTTATAGGCCGTGAAAAGCCCAATACCAAAGCAAAA
>NZ_KQ959747.1:0-37806 GCF_001552965.1 Corynebacterium sp. DNF00584
GCCGCGAATTCGGACCCGACGTGCCCTGCAACTAAAACCAGATAACCCGCCCGAAGGGCGGGCACTTCAGCATGCCGTTTTCAGTCTGCCCAGGACAACGGCGCTTGGGCGTGCGGCCCTGGCAGGTTCCCCGGTCCGGTCAATGACGGCACCGTTGCCACACGCCCGTACCGGTACGCAAACTCCTCCGGCGCCACAGGCTCGGGCACCGAAGCATCCGAGCCGGCTATCCGCCGAGTAGAGGTCCGCGATGCCGCACGCAGCCTGCACCGGGGAATCGAAGCCGCGGCGGTCTGCCTACACGAACCCGGACGGTACCCGCACAACACCACATCGCCCGTCCGCGACGGCACTGCTCTAGCCATGACCGGTGGCCAGGCACTGAGCGGGGATCTCCAGCTTCGTCAGCGGATAGATGCACGGCACGTCAGCGCCGAATCCAGCGAGGAATTGCCCTGCGCTCGGCCCCGCCAGCACACGCGTGAGGTCAAGGACCTTGAGGGGACTGGGACGGAGACGCGGGGCGGCATCGGAAAGCTGGATGTAGGCCCAGCCGTCGCGGGTAGGAACGAACCCGGAATCGGCGCCAAAGAGCGACACGACCGCGCCATCGAGGCGCATGGTGTTGACGGCATTGCACGAGGTCATGACGGGAACGAGGAATCCTGTCACGTTGTGCGGTTGCATAGTGGAAGCCTACAAAACGCACGACACGCCCCACCATGACGGTGGGGCGCGACGTTTCCGCTTAGTTACTTCGCGGCAGCGGTAGTGGAACCACCGGCAGCCTCGATCTTCTCCACTGCGGACTTGGAGAACTTGTCAGCGGTGACATTCAGCTTGACGCTGAGCTCACCGTTGCCCAGAACCTTAACCGGCTGGTTCTTGCGAACCAGGCCAGCTGCGACGATGTCAGCCTTCGTGACGTCGCCACCGTTCGGGAACGCCTTGGCCAGGTCGGCAACGTTGACAACCTGGTACTCGACGTGGTTCGGGTTCTTGAAGCCCTTGAGCTTCGGCAGACGCATGTGGATCGGCATCTGGCCACCCTCGAAAGCGGCCGAAACCTGCTTACGAGCCTTGGTGCCCTTGGTACCGCGACCAGCGGTCTTACCCTTGGATGCCTCACCGCGGCCAACGCGGGTCTTCGGCTTGTTAGCGCCCTTGGTCGGGCGCAGGTCGTGGAGCTTGATGATGTCAGCCATGGTTTACTCCCCTGCCACTTCTTCGACGGTGACCAGGTGGCGAACCTTCTGAACCATGCCGCGGATGATCGGGGTGTCCTGCTTAACAACGGACTGACCGATGCGCTTGAGGCCGAGAGCCTCCATGTTCGCGCGGTGGTTCGGCTTGGTGCCCACCAGGCCCTTTACCTGAGTAATCTTCAGAGCCATTGTTTATGCCTCCTGACCTGCGCGCTTGCGCAGCATACGGGCCGGGGTGACCTCTTCGACGGTCTTGCCACGACGGGCAGCGACCTCTTCGGGGCGGACCAGCTGCTTGAGGCCGTCCACGGTAGCGCGGACGACGTTGAGGGCGTTGTCGGAACCCAAGGACTTCGCGAGGATGTCCTGGACACCGGCGCACTCGAGCACCGGGCGGGCAGCGCCGCCAGCGATGACACCAGTACCGGGGGCAGCCGGCTTCATCATGACGATGCCGGCGGCGTCGCGACCCTCAACCGGGTGGGTGATGGTGCCGGCGATCATCGGGACGCGGAAGAAGTTCTTGCGAGCCTCTTCGGAGCCCTTCTGGATGGCGGCCGGAACTTCCTTGGCCTTGCCGTAGCCGACGCCAACCATGCCCTGGCCGTCGCCCACGACCACGAGGGCGGTGAACGACATGTTGCGGCCACCCTTGACGGTCTTGGAGACGCGGTTGATGGTCACAACGCGCTCGATGTACTTGTCGCGCTCAGCATCCTGCTGGTTGCGACGGTCGTTGCGGCGGTCGTTACGACGGCCGCCGTTGTTGCGGTCGTTGTTACGACCGTTGTTCTCGGCGGAGCGTCCGCCGTCACGCTGTTCACGGTCCGACATTAGGCGTTCCTTCCGTTGATGTTTCCGTTTGCGTTGATCATTAGAACTTCAGACCACCTTCACGTGCGGCGTCTGCCAGAGCGGCGACGCGACCGTGGTACTGGTAGCCCGAGCGGTCGAAGACGACCTTCTCGATGCCAGCAGCCTTGGCGCGCTCAGCAACGAGCTCGCCAACCTTAGCGGCCTTGGCCTTCTTGTCGCCCTCGATGGCGCGCACGTCGGCTTCCATGGTGGAAGCAGCAACGAGCGTGTGGCCAGCGAGGTCGTCGATGACCTGCACGTGCATGTGACGCGACGTGCGGTGCACGACCAGGCGCGGTGCCTCAGGGGTGCCGCGCAGGGTCTTACGGATGCGGAAGTGGCGGCGAGCACGGGCTTCACGACGACGCGTGGAAATGTCCTTGCCGACCGGGGTGCGCTTGGAATTCTCAGTGTTTGCCATTGCTTACTTACCCGTCTTTCCGACCTTGCGGCGGATCTGCTCGCCGTCGTAACGAATACCCTTGCCCTTGTAAGGATCGTCCTTACGCAGACGGCGGATGTTCGCGGCGATCTGTCCGACCTGCTGCTTGTCAATACCAGAAACCGACAGCTTGGTAGCGCCGTCGACTGCGAAGGTGATTCCCTCCGGTGCCTTGATGAGGATCGGGTGGGAGTAGCCCAGCGAGAACTCGAGGTCCTTGCCCTTAAGCGCAACACGGTAACCAACGCCGAAGATTTCCAGCTTGATGGTGTAGCCCTCAGTAACGCCAACGACGGCGTTGTTGAGCAGGGAGCGAGTCAGGCCGTGCAGAGCGCGGTGCTTGCGCTCGTCGTCCGGACGGACGGCCTTGAGCTCGCCGTCTTCGACGACAGCGGTGATCGGCTCCGGCATGGCGACGTGCAGCGTGCCCTTGGAGCCCTTGATCTCTACATCCTGGCCGTTGATGTTGATGTCAACGCCGGACGGGACGGTGATTGGTGCGAGACCGATACGAGACATGTGTCAATCCTCCCTTACCAGACGTAGGCGAGAACTTCTCCGCCTACGCCCTTCTCCTGAGCCTCACGGTCGGTGAGCAGACCCTGGGACGTGGAGATGATAGCCACGCCCAGGCCGCCCAGGACCTTCGGCAGATTGGTGGACTTTGCGTACACACGCAGGCCCGGCTTCGACACGCGACGCAGGCCCGACAGGGAGCGCTCACGGTTGTTGTACT
Organism: Corynebacterium sp. DNF00584; assembly: GCF_001552965.1. NCBI lineage: Bacteria > Bacillati > Actinomycetota > Actinomycetes > Mycobacteriales > Corynebacteriaceae > Corynebacterium > Corynebacterium sp. DNF00584. Next base: position 3,239 of record NZ_KQ959747.1, read on the forward strand.
TCAGCTCGAGCGAGAGCTCGCGGCCCTCGACGGTGTAATCAACGATGTAGCCTTCCTTCTTCAGGATCTCGGCGATGTTGGCCTTGATCTTGGAGGTCGGCATCGACACGGTGTCGTGGTGCGCGTGGTTTGCGTTGCGCACGCGCGACAGCATGTCGGCGATAGGATCAGTCATGGTCATGGTTAAGTGACCGTTACCTTTCTCGTTGCGGTTCCCGCGTAAGTGCGCATCGCGTTGACGCGACGCCACCCCGCGCCCTCAATAAAAAGGACGTGCGTTGTCCGTGTGATTTCGGGCCACTTATCGCCCCGGACGGTCAATACCGCCGGCGCTCGCTGCCCTTTGATGCATACACGGTCCGCCACGGCGGGGCGGTGGGCCTACAACAAAGTTGAAATGAAATTCTTGAATTTTGGTATCCCATAACGCCGTGAGCTGCGCAAACAGCACCCGGGCATGAGTCCAAGAGTCTACGTTACACGGCGACCTGGGTTTTTCCAAAATTCTCGCTGCTTGTCGGTAGACTGTGGCCATGACTCCCATCGCAACTGTCTCCCGTGCCAATCCAGTGGCCAACCGCTTCGACAACCCACGCATCGGCAACCGCGTCACCGCCGCAGCCGGCGTGGGCGGCGTGTACCACGCCATGGAAAAGGCCATCCCTAACCGCGCGCTCGTGCCGCTGCTGAAGATGAACCAGCACGGCGGCATCGACTGCCCCGGCTGCGCCTGGCCGGAGCCAGCGCAGGGCGATATCAACTTTGTCGAGTTCTGTGAGAACGGCGCGAAGGCCATCGCCCAGGAGACCACGCCCAAGCGCGTTACCCGCGAGTTCTTCGCGAACACCACCGTGCAGCAGATGCGCGAGATGACGGACTACGAGCTCGACCAGCTCGGCCGCCTCACTGAGCCCATGCTCTACGACCGCTCGCGCGGCGACGAGAAGTACCACCCGGTGAGCTGGGACGAGGCCTACGATCTCATCGCGGAGCAACTCAAGGCGACGGATCCGGACCGCGCCATCTTCTACACCTCCGGCACCGCGGTCAACGAGTCCGCGTTTATCTTTGGCGTGCTGGGCCGCCGCCACGGCTCCAATAACCTGCCAGACTGCGCGAACCTCTGCCACGACTCCACGGGTGTGGCGCTCGCCAAGACCGTGGGCGTGGGCAAGGGCTCCATCGTCATGCAGGACATGTACAACACGGACCTCATCATCTCCGTAGGCCAGAACCCCGGCACGAACCACCCGCGTTCGCTTACTGCGTTTAAGAAGCAGAAGGAGAACGGCGGCAAGTTCATCACCATCAACCCCATGCCGGAAACGGGCCTCATGAAGTTCAAAGAGCCCCAGTCCATTAAGGGCGCGATTGGCATCGCGGACAAGATCAGCGACGAATACGTGCAGGTCCGCCTCGACGGCGACCGCGCGCTGTTCCAGCAGATCAACCGCGAGGTCATCCGCCGCGACCTGCTTGACCGCAAGTTCCTCGACGAGTTCTGCTCGAATGTCGACGAGACCATCGCGCACCTTAACTCGCTTGACGATGCCGCCCTCGAGCGCGGCTCCGGCGTCTCCCAGCGCGAGGTGAAGAAGATCGTCGACTACGTCGAGAAGGCAGAGACCGTCGTCCTCGCGTGGACGCTGGGTGTTACGCAGCACCGCAACGCCGTGGCCACCATCCAGGAGATGATGAACTTCCTGCTGCTCACGGGTAACTACGGCAAGCCGGGCGCCGGCTCCGCCCCGTTCCGTGGCCACTCCAACGTCCAGGGCGACCGCACCATGGGTATCTCTGAGAAGATGCCGGAGTGGTTCCTCGCCAACCTGGAAAAGGAGTTCGGCTTCGACGTCCCCCGCAAGCACGGCGTCTCCTCCACCGGCGCGGGCATGCAGCTGCGTGATAAGAACGTGGATTTTTTCATGTCGCTGGGCGGCAACTACATCCGCGCGATGTCGGACACCACGGCGCTCGAGGACGGCATGACCGCCACTAAGCTCTCGGCCCATATGCTGACGAAGCTCAACGGCACGTGCGCGTGGCCGGGCGAGAAGTCCCTCATCCTGCCGGTACGCTCCCGCACCGACGTGGACATCCAGGCCTCCGGCCCGCAGAAGGTTTCTGTCGAGGCCTCGGACTCCAAGGTCTCCGCGTCCTTCCCCAAGCGCCGCGCCAACCGCGACCTGGACCTCCACTCCGAGGTGCAGATCATCTGCAACGTCGGCGAGCGCACCTTCGGCGACGCCTTCTGGAAGCCCATGATGGACAATTACGACGTCATCCGTGACCACATCGCGAACGTCATCCCTGGCTTCGAAAACTACAACGAGCGCTTGAAGCGCCCCGGCGGCTTCATGCTCCCGCACGCGGCCCGCGAGCGTATCTTCAACACCTCGGACGGCAAGGCGCAGCTCACCATCAACGAGACCGACACTATCGAGCTCGAAGGCGACCAGTTGCTGCTTACCACCGTGCGCAGTCACGACCAGTACAACACCATCTCCTACGGTCTCGATGACCGCTACCGTGGTGTCCGCGGCGGCCGACGCGTTATCTTCATCCGCAAGGAAGACCTCATCCAGCGAGGCCTCAAGGACGGCGACATCGTCGACGTCGTCTCCGAGTACGAGTCCGGCCGACGCGTCGCGCCGAACTTCCGTCTGGTCGAGTACAACATCGCCAAGGATTGCGTGGGCGGCTACTTCCCGGAGCTCAACATCCTGGTTCCGGTCGAGCACATGGCCAAGGGCTCGGAGACCCCGGTCTCCAAGTCACTCGTGGTCCACCTCGAGCCGACCGGCCAGAACGCCAACAATCTCTAAGCCCGCCACCGCCTGAAAGTCCCGCCCCGAGCGGGACTTTCGCGGTCTTGGACAGGTCCACGACTACAGTTGAGTTCATGACTAAAGACAAGGATCCCATCCAGACCGCCCACGAATGGCTTGAGGAAGCCGCCACCACGCTCGGTCTTGACCCCAAGGATGCCACGGCACTCGTCAAAGAGCTGCTTGACCTAACAAAGAACGTCGCGCATAACCGTTCGCGTCCGGCCGCGCCGCTCACCGCCTTCGTCGTGGGCCTGGCCAGCAAGGACGTCGAGGAAGCCCGCGCCAGTATCGCCAAGCTCAACGAGGCCGTGCAGTAGTGGCGGGCCGCGTAACCTCCAACTTCGCGGTGACCAAAGTGCGGCTCAACGAGGACCGCACCGAGGTCATCCAAGTCGACACCCGTGCTGATTCCGTCGCCGGCGAGGAGCCGCTGGAAATTCGCGTCGATGGCCAGACGCTCACCACCACCATGCGCACCCCGGGCCACGATATCGAGCTCGCCCACGGCTTCCTTCACTCCGAGGGACACATTCAGGCCGCCCGCGACATCGAGTCCGCCAAGTACTGCGAGGGCGCCACGCACGACGGCGTCAACACGTACAACCTGCTCGACGTCGAGATGCGCGACGACAACGTCATCTCGCTCAAAGACCTGCGTCTCACGCTCACCAACTCCTCGTGCGGCGTGTGTGGCACCTCGTCCATCGAGGAGCTCGCCAAGAAAACCCGCTACCCCATCCCCCACATCCCGGTCGACCCGCTCGTCGTCGCACAGCTGCCTGACAAGCTACGCGAGGGACAGAAGCAGTTCCGCAAGACCGGCGGCATCCACGCTGCGGGCGCCTTCACGCTCGACGGCAAACGCGTGGTCATCCGCGAGGACGTGGGCCGCCATAACGCGGCGGACAAGGTCATCGGCCATCTGCTCATGGAAGGCCGCCTGCCCGCGGACGATCTCATCCTCGTCATGAGCTCCCGCGCCAGCTTCGAGCTCGTCCAGAAGGCCGCCATGGCCGGCTTCGGCATGCTCGTCGCTGTCTCCGCAGCGTCCTCGCTCGCCGTGGAGACCGCCCGCGAGACCGGCATGGCCCTCGTCGGCTTCGCGCGCGGCGACCGCTTCAACCTCTACTCCGGGGAGCTGAAGAAATGAGCCTCATCGATTTCCTCGTCGACGTCGAGCTCGACTCGCCACGCCCGGACTACCGCGCCCTGCTCATCGCGGTCCGCGGTGCCTAGGCGCCCACCACCGATGCCGCCACAGAGCCCTCGGCATTCCAGCCCCACGTCGCCGCGTGGCGCGCGGCCTGGCAGAACTTCGGCCTCGACCCCGCGCTCTTCGAGCTCGGCGCCCAGCCTTCCGATGCCCCCTTGGTCACTCTCGGCACCGCGGTCGCCCGCCGCTTCGAGCTGCCAGTCACGGTATTCGCTCTCGACGGCTTCGAGGGCGCTGTGCGCGTCGACGTCGCCACGTCGACCGTCCGCGACGTAGCTGGCACCGCCGCACGTCGCTTCCGGCCGGAGCACCGCCTAGCCCCCACGGCGGAGACGACGGACGCGCTCTTCCTCCTCGAGGCGCTCGATCCACTCACAGACGACGATCTGCGTCTCGCGGGCGACGACATCCTCGACGCTCTACGCGCCGTGAACCCCGACGTCGAGGTCGCGCAGCGCATCCTTCGCACCGAATAGCCCCTAGTAGCTCCTAGTGTGTCTCGCGCACGTCGAGGAAGCCGCGCAACAACGCATTGCGGCGCTGGGTGCCGGCCTCGAAGGTCGCCTCGTCGTTGCCGTAGGCGGCATCGACCTGCGCGTAGACCTCATCGAGGTCCGACATGTCCGGCACACCCGCGACGAGCTCGGTGTCCCACGCGCCCGCGATGTGCTCAATGATGGACTTGATGCCGTCCGGGCCGCCGCCCAGGCGGTTAGACTCGAACGGTCCGGTCGCGGCGTAGCGCAAGCCCAGCGAATTGCGCACGATGGTGTCAAGGTCCTTGGCGTCAATAACACCCTGCTGCACGAGCGAGATGGCCTCCCACATGATGACCTTCTGGATGCGGTTGCCGACAAAGCCCGGGATTTCCTTCTTCAGCGCGCTGGGCTCGAAACCGAGCTCCGCGTAAACCTCCAGCGCCCGGTCGACGGTCTCTGGAGAAGTCGCAGGTCCCGGCACGACCTCGAGGACCGGCATGAGCGCCGGCGGCGTAAACGGATGCCCGATCACGATCCGGTCCGCGGCCGGATTCCCCTCCGCGATCCTCGACGGCAGGATGGCCGAGGTCGAGCTCGCCAAAACCGCCGTTTCCGTAAGCGATGCGAGCCGCGCGAAAATCTCGCGCTTGAACTCGAGCTTCTCTGGGCCCGCCTCCTGGACGAAGTCTACGCCGTGGAGAAGCGTACCGCGCCTCCGAATTCGTCTTTCACCGCGTCTGCGAGTTCTTCGCGCACGTCGGCCATGCGCACCTCCCACCCCGCGTCGACGAAGCGCCGCGCAAACGAGAAGCCAATCAGTCCGCCGCCTACTAACAATGCTGTGCTCATGAGCTCTAGTCTCGGTATGCCTCCGGGCCCTTGTTGAGCCAAGCATAGACGCCGCCGATGAGGAAGCCGCCGCCAATCACGTTGCCGATCCAGACGATGACCCAGTTGGTGAATACCGCACCAATCGTAAAGTCAGCTGGGAACTCCGCCGCGCCAAAAAAGGTGAGGGTAACCAGGCAGAAGTTCGCAATGACGTGCTCGAGGCCCATGCCCACGAAGGCCGCGATGAGCGGGACGATGACGATGAACTTCGAGACGATCTCCTTGGCGAAAATGCCGCCCACGATCGACATGTTGACCACGAAGTTAGCAAGCATACCCTCGACGAGAAGGCCGCCTGGGTCCTTAGCAAGCTTGCCCTCCGTCAGCGTCACGATGAGGTGGTCGACAGGCATCGCACCGAGCTTGGCTGACAGGCCCATGCCCGCGGCGAAGATGATGCAGCCGACGAGGTTGAAGAAGGTGGTGACGACGATGAGCCAGAAGGCCTTGCCCCACGAGACCTGCTTATTCGCCGCGCCATAGATCATAAACATCATGTTGCCCGTCGCGAGATCCGCGCCGAGGATGATAATCGCGAACAGGCCGAGGCCGAAAAGCCCGGCGAAGGCGACGGCGCCGAGGCCTGGGAAGTTGCCCTCCACCGCCTGCCCTACGACGCCGGCGAACGCAGTGCCGATAGTGAGGTACGCGCCGGCGAGGATCGCGCGGACGCTAAAGCGCGCCGGCGACTCGGCGAGAAGTGTGGTTTTCTTCGTGACCGCGGCGGCCACAGAGTCATTGAGAGACATGCTCGTGTTAGTCCTTGCAGAGTTAAATGAGATGGACCCATATACTCTACCCCCAGACACGCCAAAACCCCAGCCTACGGTGCCGGAAAGGGGGCATCGGAAAGCTGGGGCGGGTAAGCGAAGCTTACTTGAACGGGAAGCCGAGCTCCTTGAGCAGGCGGCGGCCTTCCTCGTCCGTGGTGGCGGTGGTGACAACCGTGATGTCCATGCCGCGCGGGCGGTCGATGGAGTCGATGTCGATCTCGTAGAACATGGACTGCTCGGAGAGACCGAAGGTGTAGTTGCCACGGCCGTCGAACTGACGGTCAGACAGACCACGGAAGTCGCGAATACGCGGCAGCGCGATGGTCAGCAGGCGGTCCAAGAACTCCCACATGCGGTCGCCACGAAGGGTGACGCGGGCGCCGATGGGCATGCCTTCACGCAGCTTGAAGTTTGCGATGGACTTGCGTGCGCGGCGAACCTGCGGCTTCTGACCGGTGATCTTGGTCAGGTCATCGAGCGCGCCGTTGATCAGCTTGGAGTCGCGAGCAGCGTCGCCGACACCCATGTTGACGACGACCTTGACGACGCCCGGGATCTGCATGACGTTGTCGTACTTGAACTCCTCGTTGAGGGTGTTCTTGATTTCCTCGCGGTAGCGAGTCTTCAGACGCGGGGTGTAGTTCTCGCTCATGATTAGATGTCCTTCCCGTTGCTACGCGCGATACGGACCTTCTTGCCGTTCTCGTCGAAGCGGTAACCGACACGGGTCGGGTTACCCTCCGAGTCAACGATGGCAACGTTGGACACGTGGATCGGAGCTTCCTGCGTGACGACGCCGCCGGACTGTGCGCCGCGCTCGTCGGCAGAGTTGGCAACGTGCTTCTTGATGCGGTTGACGCCCTCAACGAGGACGCGCTCGCGGGCCGGGTAGGCCTCGATGACCTTGCCCTGAGCGCCCTTATCCGGACCGGAAATAACGACAACCATGTCGCCCTTATGGATCTTCATAAGTTAGATCACCTCCGGTGCGAGAGAAACGATCTTCATGAACTTCTTGTCGCGCAGCTCACGAGCAACCGGGCCGAAGATGCGGGTACCGCGGGGCTCGGAGTCGTTCTTGAGCAGAACGGCAGCGTTCTCGTCGAAGCGGATGTAGGAGCCGTCCGGACGACGGGTCTCCTTCTTTGCACGGACGATGACGGCCTTGACGACCTCACCCTCCTTGACGTTGCCACCGGGGGCAGCGTCCTTGACAGTCGCGACGATAACGTCGCCGATGCCAGCGAAGCGTCGGACAGAGCCGCCGAGAACGCGGATGCACAGAATCTCTCGTGCACCAGAGTTGTCGGCGACGCGCAGACGCGATTCTTGCTGAATCACTATGGGTCTCCTTGACCTGGATTAATGTGCGCCAAGATTTCCGTCCTTGACACACGCGGTCTACGTACATGCGGCTTGCGACTCTACAACGAACCTGCGCGGCGGGGCCGTGCTGTCGAGGGGTCTCGGGGCTGGCGGTTCGGAAATCAACCGCCGGTACCGACCGGCCACAAGCAACCTGAATATTCAACCATATCCACCCCACCTGGGCCAAATCCCCCGTTTATGTGTGCGAGCTGCAACAATGGAGCGCGTGACTGACACATCTCTTTCCGGTCTAGACCGGCTGCGCGCCGCCCTCGCGGCCTCGCCCCTGCCCGGCGCCGCGCCGTTGCTCCATCAGGTCGATGACTATATCGCGCCGCGCCTGGCTAACCTCGACGCTCCGCTGCTCGCCGTCGTGGGCGGCTCCACCGGCTCCGGCAAGTCCACGCTGGTCAACGGTGTGCTCCACGAAGAGGTAACGACGTCGGGCGTCATTCGACCGACGACGCGGCAGCCCTCGCTTATCGCGCATCCTTCGGACGCGGAGTACTTCGGCGCGTCGCACGTCCTGCCTGGGCTTGCGCGCGAGCACGGCGGGGCGAACCCACAGGCGACGACGTTGCGCATCGTGTCCACCGAGGCCGTGCCCGCGGGCCTCGCACTCATCGACGCGCCGGACTTCGACTCCATCGACGACACGAACCGCGCCCTCGCCTCGCAGCTCCTCGCCGCCGCGGACTTGTGGATCTTCGTGACGACGCCGGCGCGCTACGCCGATCACCTCGTGTGGCAGTTCCTCGAGGACGCCGCCGCCCGCGACATCAAGGTCGTCGTGGTCCTCAACCGCGTCGACGAGGACGCGCTCACCACCGTCCCCGCGGACCTGCAGCGTATGCTCGCCGAGCACAACCTCGGCGCCGAGTTCTTCGTCGTGCCGGACCAAGGCCCTCTCGAGGGCTTGCTGCCGGCCGCGCGCACGGCTGACCTGCGCGCATATCTCGAACGCTTGGCTGCCGATACCGCCGCGCGCCGCCAGCTGGCCGCCCGCACCGTCGCAGGCGCCCTGGCCAAGGTCGCAGCAGGCACAGAGACGCTCGCCGCGGAGCAGCAGTCTCGCACGGACTTCGCCGCGCTCATCGACGAGGTCGTCGCCGGGCACTACGCCGACGCCCGCGCCCACGTCGAGGAAGCCACCCGCGACGGCAACCTCTTGCGCACCGAGGTCCTCGCCCGCTGGCAGGACTTCGTGGGTACCTCGGATACTTTCCGCGCGGTCGACCGCTGGTTCTCTGCGGCCCGCGACCGAATCGGTTCCTTCTTCACCGGCAAGCCCGCGCCTGTGCGCGAGGTCGAGACCGAAATCGAAGCCGGCCTCCACGCCGTCATCGTCGACGGCGCCGAGACCGCCGCAGCCCGCGCGTGGACGTACCTCGGGTCCTCTGCGCCCGAGCTGCGCGCCGCCGCGTCCCCAGAGCTCGCCCACGCCAGCGCCGATATTTCCGAGCGCGCCGCCCTCCTCGTGCGCGAATGGCAGGCCGAGCTCGTCGCCGACATCGAAGAGAACGCCGCGGGCAAGCGCATGACCGCGCGTCTCGCCTCGCTGGGCGTCAACGCCGTGACCGTCGCGCTCATGGTCGTCGTCTTCGCCTCGACTGCGGGACTGACCGGCGGCGAGATCGCCATCGCTGGCGGCTCCGCCGTCGTGGGCCAGAAGCTGCTTGAGACCATCTTCGGCGAGGACACCGTGCGTCGCATGGCCAAAGCCGCCCGCAAACGCCTCGACGAGCGCGTCCGTGCGCTCATGGATTCCGAGAGCGAGCGCTACGACGCCGTGACCGCGCCGCTCGCGGAAGGCCCCTCCGCAGACGAGCTACGCGCGGCCGCCACCGCCGCCACCGAGGAGGTCCGCGATGTTTAACCGTTCCCACTCGCTGTCCGAGCGCCTCGACGCCCTCGACCGCGCCGCCGAGTCCGGCGGCGAGTTCTTCACTCCCGAGCAGCACGCCGCCATCACCCGCGTCCGCGAGTCCGCCGCCGCCCGGCGCGCGCTGTCCGCCGAGCACACGGTGGTCGGCTTCTTTGGCGCCACCGGCTCCGGCAAGACCTCGCTGTTTAACGCCGTGGTCGGCGAGGATCTCGGTGCCTCCTCGCCGCGCCGCCCCACCACGTCCGCGCCGTTCGCCGCCGTGTGGCACCCCGAGGGCTCCTCCGCGCTGCTCGATTGGCTCGACGTCGAAGACCGTCGCAACCGGCCCGGCGACTTCGCTCCCAAGGCCGGCCCACTCATCCTCCTCGACCTGCCGGACTTCGACTCCGTCGAAGCCTCCAACCGTGCGATCGCCACGCGCCTCGCGGGCCAGGTCGACGTCCTCGTCTGGGTCACGGACCCCGAAAAATACGCGGATAACATCATCCACGACGACTTTATCCGCCCGCACGCCTCGCACTCGGCGGTTACCCTCGCGGTCCTCAACAAGGCGGACAAGCTTGCCGATGCCGACGTCCCCACCGTCGCCGACTCCCTCACCGAGCTCCTGCGCGAGGACGGCCTCACCAAGGTCAAGGTCGTGCCCACCTCCGCGAAGACTGGCCTTGGCGTCGACGACCTGCGCACAGCCATCGCCAAGGTCGCCGCGGCCCACAACGCGCAGACCGTCCGCATCGAGGCCGACCTCGACACGGTCACCGCCGCGTGGGCCGACGAACGCCCACCCAAGGACGTGCCCGCGAAAGCCAAGAAGGAACTCGACGAATACCTCGCCACCGCCGCTGGCGCCGAGCGCCTCGCCGCCGCGACGGCCGCCGCCTACCGCAAGCGCCTGGGCCAGACCACCGGATGGCTGCTCACCTCGTGGGTGCTGCGCCTGCGCGCCGACCCGCTGCGCCGCCTCGGCCTGCGCGAGGCCTCGGACGACACGGGCGTGCACCGCACCTCCCTGCCGCCGCTCGACGCCGCCGGGCGGGCTCAGGCCAACAAGGGCCTGCGCGCCTACGCCGCGGCCGCCGCGGACGGCCTCTCCCCCGCCTGGGCCAATGCCGTCGCCGACCGCGCGGAGTCCATCACCGATAAGCTTCCCGATGCCCTCGACCGCGCCGCCGCCCGCACCCGCCTGCCCGCACAGCCCTCGAAGCCTTGGGGCATCCTCACCTTCATCCAGTGGCTCGCACTCCTCGCTGCCCTCGTGGGCGTGCTGTGGTACCTCGCCGCGGCCTTCATCCCTGGCGCACTCACGCCGCTCCTCGGCGCAGACCTCACCCCGGAAATCGAGGGCTGGCCGTACCCCACACTGCTCATTCTGGGCGGCCTCCTCCTAGGCATCGTGTTGGGACTCATCTCGGCAGCCTTCGGCGGCGTCATCGGCGCCGGAGTCAAGGCCCGCACCCGGCGCGCCCTGCGCAAGGAAATCGCCGCAACCTCGCAGGAGCTCATCGTCGAACCGCTCACTGAACTGCGCTCGCGCTACGCCGCATTCCTCGACGACATCCACGCCGCCGCGCGCTAAACCCCCACACGACAACGAAGGGTCCAAAACTACCGGATTTCGGTTCCTTGATTGTCGCGAAAAACAGCAACGCCGCCCAGCGCATGCTGGACGGCGAGGAAGCTAGACGGGGTTAGGCGGGGGCATCGGCAGGCTCGGGTTTCGGGTCAACCGTAGCGAGCGGGTCACCGAAGTCGATGGTCTCGCCCGCCCTGTAGGCAGGGAGCACCGGGCCGGTCTTCTTCGAGTTGGACACGACGACCGGAGTGGTCACCGGGTAGCCGGCGGCCTTGATGGCCTCGATGTCGAACTCGCACAGGACGTCGCCGGCCTTGACCTCGTCGCCCTTCTCCACGTGCGGGGTGAAGTGCTCGCCCTTGAGGTTCACGGTGTCGAAACCGATGTGCATGAGGATGTCCACGTTCTTGCCCGCGGCGTCCTTGCCGCGCACGGCGTAGGCGTGGCCAGAGGGGAACGTGACGGTCACCTTGCCGTCGATGGGCGCGACGAGCGTGCCCACGGTCGGCTCCACGGCGGCACCGGCGCCGAGCTTGCCCGCGGCAAACATCGGGTCAGACACGGAAGACAGCGCGATGGCTGTGCCGGACAGCGGCGAGGCGATGCGGAAAGCGTTCGGATCGGCGACAGCCGACGGGGCGGCACCGTCGGCGGCAGCGGCCGGGACGTCGGTCGCGTCAGGATCAATGGTGCCATTGCGGGAGATAAGCACGCGGCCATACGCAAAGGTTGCGCCAAAGGACACCACGAGGGAAAGCACGCAGCACAGCAGGAACTGGCCGTAGTCCTCCGGACGGATGGACACGACGCCGATGAAGCCTGCGGCACCGAGCGCGGTGGCCTTGACGTCGAGGATGGCGATCATCATGGAGGCAATAGCGGAAGCCCCCATGCCGATGTAGAACGGCCAGCGCAGGCGCAGGTTCACACCGAAGATAGCGGGCTCAGTAATACCGAAGAGGGCGGAGATACCGGACGCGCCGGCCAGGCCCTTCATCTTGTCAGACTTGGTCAGGAAGTAGATGGCCAGAGCTGCGCCACCCATGGCGATATTGGCCATGGACGCCGTCGGGAAGACGAAGGAACCGCCCTCGTTCCACAGCATCGTCTCGATCGGCGGGAAGGACTGGTGCAGACCCGTGATCACGATCGGCGAGTAGACGAGACCGAAGAGGAAGCCGGCCACAGGACCCGCGAACTCGTAGAGGTTCGCCAAGCCCAGTCCCAGCCAGTCGCCCGCGGTACGCAGGAATGGGCCGATGAGCACAAACGTGATGAAGCCCGTGACCAACAGCGTGAGCAGCGGGGTGAGCATGAAGTCCACGGTGCCCTTGAGGCGCTTGTGGAGCCACTTCTCGATGGTCGCGAGGATCCAGGAAATAACGAGCGTCGGGAGAATGGAACCCTGGTAGCCGGCCTGCGCGACGTCGAGGCCGAAGATGTGCCAGTACGGCATCTCGCCGGCCTCGATGGTCGCAGCCACGTTGTAACCGTTGACGAGGTCCGGCATAACCATGGCCATCGCCATACCCGCGCCGAGGAACTCGTTGCCGCCAAAGCGCTTCGTTGCGGTAAAGCCCACGAGGACGGGCAGGAACGCGAACGGCGCGGAGGCCAGCAGGTTAATAAGGCCGGCAACATCTGCGAGCGCCGGGTACATCTCGATGACGGACTGATCGCCGAACAAACCTGCCTGGGACAGGACGTTGTTCAGGGCCATCAACAGACCGCCACCAAGCAGGATCGGGATGAGCGGCACGAAGATATCGGCCAGCACCTTCACGGCACGCGAGAAGCGGTTGCCCGAGTCCGCCGCGATGTCCTTGAGGTTATCCGTCGACACGGCGATGTCCTTGGACGTCGCCTTGTTGATTTCGTCGAACACGACGTTGACGTCGCCCGGGCCGACGATGACCTGGAACATGCCACCAGCCTCGAAAATGCCCTTGAGGTCAGGGTCGTTGTCGAGGGCTTGCTTGTCGATTTTCTTCTCGTCTTTGATGACGGTGCGCAGGCGGGTGGCGCAGTGCGCCATCGCCACGATATTGTCCTCGCCGCCCAGCGCGGTGAGGATGCGCGCGGCTACTTCTTTATGGTCCATGGAGCTTCCTTACTTCTTGACCATGTCTAATGTGAGACAAAGCAAAAGCTTTCTTCTCTATTAGACCTGACACTCCGGGCATAAATCCAACTACTCGGGCGTGAGATTGACCTCTTTCACCTTGGAAATATCGTGCTTTATACGCGGCGCCAGCCGTCCCAGACTGCACCGCCCGGCGCGAAGACGGGCACGGCGAAGGCCGCCTGACCGTCGCCACCGAAGATTTCCACGGCGCAGCCGTCAGCGCTGAGGACGAGCTCGCCCGCGCCGCACTCGGCCGTGCGCGTGTCCCACTCCCCCGGCACGACCGCCGCGCCTGCCGATGCCGCCTCCTCCGGCGTCACCGACAGCGCCGCCGTCCCAGGCTCCACGGCATCGCCCGCGAAACGCGGGCGGGCGACGGTGAGCTGCGCGCCGTCCCAGTCGACGCGCAGGCACACCTCGCCCGCGGCGGTGAGCTCGTACGTGCCAGGCTCGCGGGTCGTGAACGAGCCCGGAATGTCCCACATAGGCTCCTGGTAGAGCGCGCCGTCGCGCAGCGTCACCTGGCGCGGGACAGTGAGTGTGTGGACCCAGCCCTCGGCCTCGACGGTCGGCGTGGCGTCGCGGGCCGGCATTCCCATCCACCCGACGAGCACCGCGCCCTCGTCATACGCGATGAGCTGCGGCGCATAGAAATTGTGGCCGTGGTCAAGGATGCGGTAGCCCTCGGTCACCGTGAACGTCGTGCCCTCGAGGTGGCCCACGATGTAACCACACTCGTCGCGGCCCGGGAACTGCGGACACAACACAAGAACATGCGACGTGGCACCGGTGGCGGCATCGGAAAGCTCGAGGAGATTGGGGCATTCCCACATGTAGGCGTCTGGGACGTCGCCCACGAAGGTGACCTCGCCCTCGAAGTCCCAGTGCGCGAGGTCGGTGGAGCGGTACATGACGAGCGCGCCGGTCTCATCCTCGCGCTGCGCGCCGAGGACCATGCGCCAGCGGCCGTCGGCCTCGCGGACAATCTGGGGGTCGCGGAAGTGACCGGTGAAACCGGGTTCGGTATCGGGGATCACTGGGTTGTTGGGGTCGAGCTCGTAGAAGCCGCCCTCGGGGCCCAGGTCGGTGACGCGAACGCGGTTCTGGCTGGGAATGCGACGGCCGTCGACTTTGAGGTTGCCCGTGTAAAAGAGCCAGAGGTCGTCGCCGTCGCGCACGGCGCCGCCGGAGTAACAGCCGTGCGCGTCATAGGGATGATCGGGGTACAACACATTAGGAAAGTGGCGCGGGCGCTCCGGGCGCGTGAGGCTCACCACGGTGTGTGCCCAGCCTGTGCGCTTGGGCACGTGGGGATAGCCGGGGTCGTGCTGGTAGTAGAGGTGGAGGTCCGCGCCGTCGACGAACATGCCGTTCGGATCGTTGAGGCGGCCAGCGGGCGGGGATACATGAAAGTGAGGGCGGTAACTCATACGCTCCGATAGTATTTAATTTTATGAAGATTCACGTCTGCGGCGAGGGTCTCGTTGATCTCGTTCCCGTCGCGCCCGGTCCCCTGCACGACCTCACGCCGGCTCTGGGTGGCGGCCCGTTTAACGTTGCCATTGCGGCCGCGCGCCAAGGCGCCGACGTCGCTTTCCAGTCGCGCTTGTCCACGGACGGCTTTGGCAACACGCTCGTGGCGCGCCTGCGCGACGAAGGCGTGGATACCACCTACGTCCAGCGCGGCGAGGAACCCACGACCCTCGCGGTGACGTCCCTGGCAGGCGACCGCTCCGCCTCCTACACCTTCTACATCGAGGGCACCGCGGACCGCCTCGTCGAGCCAGTCTATGCTCCGGCGGATATCGCGTGCTTCGGCACCGTCTCGCTCGCACTGGAGCCGGGCGCTTCGCGCTACGCGGAGCTGCTCAAGCAGTTCTCGCGCCGCGGCACCATGGTCGCGCTCGACCCGAATATCCGCCCTTTCTACGCCACGGACGAACACCGCGCATTCTTGAAGAGCCTCTTCCCGTTCGTCACGCTGCTCAAGCTCAGCGACGACGAGGTGAACTTCCTCGGCGAGGACGCGCTCAAGCACGTGCCCGTCGTCGTCACGACGCTGGGCGGCGACGGCCTTGCAGTGAAGACCTCGCGCGCCGAGGTCCACGTCCCGCCCGTACGCACGAATGTGGCGGACACCATCGGCGCGGGCGATACCATCATGGGCACGCTCCTGGCCGAGATCACCCGTCGCGAGCTGCGCGCCCCGGACCTTCAGGAACTCACAGTCGCTGAGTGGCGCGACATCCTGACGTTTGCCGCGGGCGCAGCCTCCGTGACTGTCTCGCGCCGCGGTGCCAACCCGCCCACGCGCGCGGAGGTACAGCAGAAGATCGCCGCCGCGCGTTAGACGTCCCACGGGCAGCGCGCGGGCGTAAAATAAACCCACTCGTCTCGCGCTTCGCGCCCGTCCCCCGGAGTCTCCCATGCCGTACCCCACCGACCCCCACCGCAGGTCCGGTGACGGCCGCGGCACCCGTCGCGACACCTACCGCCTCCCCCGCCCCAGCGCCGACCCCACACGCATCACCCCGCGGCCAGGAACCTATAGCGTAGGGCGTCCCGCCCGCGCTGCCGATGCCCCCGCCCCTACTCCGCGCCGTCAGCCCCGCCGCACCGCGCCCCCGCGCACCACACCGCGCCTCGAAACCAGCGCGACGCGCCCGCCCCGACTCAGCCCGCACCCCGCGCCGGCAGCCGGTCCGCGTATTCCGCGCGTCGCCCTCGTCTTAGGACTCGTCCTCATCGTGCTGCTCGCGCTCACGTTCTTCGCGCTGCGGCATCAGGAACCGGAAGCCCCTGCAGCACTGAGCGAAGCCCCCACGACGACCGTGGAGGCGCCAACCATCGAGCAGGCCGCCGCAGTGGAGATGTATATCCCCGCCATCAACGTCCGCGCGCAATTCGACGAGGGCGCGTGCCGCACGAAGGACAACGCGCTCGACCCAGCATCGCTCGACAAGGCCTGCACCTACACCGCCGCGGACCGGCCGTACTCGCTGCCGGGGACGGACGCACCGGACATCGTGGTCATCGCCGGTCACACCGCCGCGGGTGTGCCCGCCGTGTTTAATAATCTCTACGACGGCACCCGTAACGAGCACAAGGTCCACGAGGGCGACAAGCTCTACGTGCGTACCGCAGCCTCCGGCGAGAAGTGGCTCATGTACTCCGCCACGGACTTCCACGACCCGGTCAAAGAAGGCCTCGCGGATGACCCGGACGTGTGGGGCACCGGGCCCATGCCGGGCCGACTGCTCACCATCAGCTGCATCCAGCCAGCGAATCTCCTCGAGGCGTCGGTGAAGAACGCCGTCGTCGGCTGGTCCTACGAGGGCGTCATTGACGGTGCAGACGCTTCGAACGGCGCCGGGCCCGCAGCCCCCGCGTCAGCCTAAGCCGCACCGAATCACCCGCACGGGCGAAAACTCCCAGGAAATCCGCGCGACGCCGCCGCGCACTGCCATGCACAGGAGGAACGCCGACCCGACCATCCCCGCCACGCGCGGGGATTTTTTCCTGCCGCGACACGCCGAAAGCAATGCACACAGTTGTTTATTTCTGAGGTTAGTGTTTCCCATGTTGCTGTTGTGTCATAAGGAACGGCAGCTTTGACTACAGTCTTTTTCTTCCACAGTCCCTTCTTTTTCACAGGAGTAAACATGAAGCGTCTCGGCACTTCCCTGGCTGCTGTCGCCATGTCCGGCGTCATCGCCTTCGCAGCCACCCCTACTGCCCTTGCGTCTGACATGCCGTCGGCCGCAGACATGCAGCCCACCGTCACCCCGCAGGTCCTGGGCCAGACCCCGGCCACCCCGGTCGTTCCGACCAAGCTCGAGTGCGCGCCGACGCCGCCGAAGGCTGAGACCTCCGACAAGGCACAGTCCTACGTGCTCACGGGCAACAAGGTTGTCTACCTGCACGGCTCCGGCGAATGGGTCGACACCGCCGAGCGCGCCGCCTCCGAGATGCCGCTCAACAACGTGGAGCTCACCCGCTCCGGCGAGATCAAGAAGCTCATCGAGGAAGATCAGAACTGCTACCGCGAGAAGGGCTACGAGGTCCCGGGCGTCCCGGTCGTCGAGAAGAAGTCCGAGCGCTCTGGCGGCAACTTCGACGCCGGCGAGATCGCGAGCAAGGTCCTCCCGCCGCTGCTCGTCATCGGCGGCATCACCTGGTATCTCAACCAGGACGGCTCCACCTACGTCCAGGACAAGTCCCGCAAGGACTCTACCCCGACCGAGGAAGAAATCCGTATCTCCAAGGACCTGAAGAAGGGCCACATCAAGGAGATCCAGGAGCAGTCTGGCCAGCCCGTCACCCCGACCCCAGACACCCAGGGCCAGGTCCCGTCCGGCGAGCGCGGCATGAACGCTGAGACCGGCTCCAACACCGCAGCACGCGCCCTCTTCGCGCTGCTCGTGTTCTCTGTCTTCGGCGCGGCTGCCTTCGTCGCACGCCGTAAGTTCGCCTAGGACACAACGAGAACAGGCCGCCACCCCTCGGGGTGGCGGCCTTTCGCGTTTTAGTCCGGCGAGCCCGTCATGACGACGCGCTGCTCAGCCTCGTCCCACGTGAACTGCACTTCGTTAAGCCCGCTGGGCGCGGCATTTGAATCGCCCTCGCGGACGTAGACGTAGCCCACGGAGATGGAGTCATCGCTCGTCTGCGTGATCCTGGGCGCGAACCCGCGTGGCTCCTGCGTCGCGGTGCCGAGGTACTCGCCCTTGTGGAAGAGCATGACGTGGTACGGCGAAGAAGAAGTGCCGCCCACGATAGGGACCACGATGTAGGACAGTGCCAGGCACGGATCGAAGTCGTCCGTGTAGGCGTACTCGGCATCCCACTCCCAGCCGTTGTACTTCTCCAACGTGCCGATATTCTCCGCCACAGCCTGCTCCCCCGTGACCGGCGCACAGGAGGGGGCCTCGGTGGGTGGGGTGTCAGGCAGCGGTTGGTCAGCAGTAGGCTGCGCGATGCTGGAGGGAGCCTGCGGGGCCGCGGAGGGGGCATCGGAAAGCTGGGGGCTTTGGGTCACCGTCACGGTGGTGGGCTCTGAGGAGCCCGCGGAGCAGGCCGTGAGCGCCGCAGCGGTGAGGATCACGGGGAGCAATAGGGTGCGGGACATGGGGCCCACTATAGCGAAACGCCCCAACACCAGGGGTGCTGGGGCGTTTACCGTGGGGCTAGTTTACTTAGCCTTCTCCACGATCTCGACGAGACGGTAGTGCTTATCTTTGGAGATAGGCGCAGTCTCGGCGATGAGAACGCGGTCGCCGATGCCGGCGGTCTCGTTCTCGTCATGCGCCTTAACCTTCTTGTTAGAACGCATGATCTTGCCGTACAAGGCGTGCTGCTTGCGGTCTTCGAGCTCGACGACAATGGTCTTGTTCATCTTGTCGGAAACCACGATGCCGGTGCGGGTCTTGCGCGCACCGCGCTCCTTCTTCTCGTTCACGTTTGCCTCACTCATGATTTAAGCCTCAGCTCCCGGAACAACGGACAGGCCCAGCTCGCGCTCGCGAAGAACGGTGTAGATGCGGGCGATGTCGCGCTTAACAGTGCCGATGCGCTGGTTGTTGGTCAGCTGGCCAGTGGCCTTCTGGAAACGAAGGTTGAACAGCTCTTCCTTCGCGTCCTTGAGGCGGGTCTCCAGCTCAGCATTGTCGAGCTCACGGAACTCGTGCGCGGGGGTACCGGTTGCCATTAGAACTGGTCCTCCTTCTTGATGATGCGGACCTTGCAGGGAAGCTTCTGAGCCGCACGGCGCAGAGCCTCGATAGCAACTTCCTCGGTCGGGTAGGACATCTCGAAGAGGACGCGGCCCGGCTTAACGTTGGCGACCCACTTCTCAACCGGGCCCTTACCGGAACCCATACGCACGCCGAGCGGCTTCTGGGTCAACGGACGGTCCGGGAAAATGTTGATCCACACCTTGCCACCACGCTTGACGTGGCGGTTGATGGCAATACGTGCGGCCTCAATCTGACGGTTGGTGATGTATGCCGGCTCGAGAGCCTGGATGGCGTAGTCACCGAAAGCGATGCGGTTACCGCCCTTGGACACACCCGTACGAGTCGGGCGGTGCTGGCGGCGGTACTTAACGCGCTTAGGAATCAGCATGGATTAGCCCTCCTGCTTCTGCTGTGCGCGCTGACGGCGCTGGCCACCACGGCGCGGGCGACCGTTGCGGTCGCCGCGGCCACGGCCAGCAGCCGGAGCGTTCAAATCGGACTCCTTGACGCCGCCGATGACGTCACCCTTGTAGATCCACACCTTGACGCCAATGCGGCCGAACGTGGTGTGAGCCTCTGCGGTGCCGTAATCGATCTCTGCGCGCAGGGTGTGCAGCGGAACGCGACCCTCGTGGTAGCGCTCGTTGCGGGACATCTCGGCGCCGCCCAGACGACCGGACAGGAGCACCTTGATGCCCTTGACCTGCGGCTGGCGCATAGCGGACTGGATGGCCTTACGCATGGCACGACGGAAAGCAACGCGGTTGACCAGCTGCTCAGCGATGGACTGAGCAACGAGGGTCGCGTTGGCGTCGACCTGCTTGACCTCGAGAATGTTGAGGGCAACCATCTTGCCGGTGAGCTTCTCGAGCTCGCGGCGGATGCGGTCGGCCTCAGCGCCACGGCGGCCAATCACGATGCCCGGGCGGGCGGTATGAATGTCGACGCGAACGCGGTCGCGGGTGCGCTCGATGACGACGTCGGCGATGCCGGCGCGGTCGAGGCCCTTCTCGAGGTACTGACGGATCTTGATGTCCTCAGCCACGTAGTTGGCGTAGTCCTTGTCGGCGAACCAGTGGGTCTTCCACTCGGTGGAGATACCCAGACGGAGGCCGTGAGGATGGATTTTCTGGCCCATTACTTGGCACCTTCCTTCTGGCTTTCGACAACCACGGTGATGTGGCTGGTGCGCTTGCGGATCATGAACGCGCGACCCTGTGCGCGGGGCTGGAAACGACGCATGGTCGGGCCCTCGTTGGCGTAAGCCTCGGAGATAACGAGCGTGCGCGGATCCAGACCGAAGTTGTTCTCAGCGTTGGCGGCCGCGGAAGCGACAACCTTGGCCACCGGCTTAGCGGCGTCCTGCGGAGCGTACTTCAGGATGGCAAGTGCCTCTGCTACTGACTTACCGCGAACCAGATCGATGACGCGGCGTGCCTTCATCGGGGTGACGCGGACGTAGCGGGCCGTTGCGGATGCGGAGGTGATGGTGTCACTCATCGCTTATCGACGTCCCTTCGTGTCGGCCTTGACGTGACCCTTAAAGGTCTTGGTTGGTGCGAACTCACCGAGCTTGTGACCGACCATGGAGTCCTCGATGAACACCGGCACGTGCTTGCGACCGTCGTGGACGGCGAAAGTGTGGCCAATGAAATCGGGGAGAATGGTCGAGCGGCGAGACCAGGTCTTGATGACCTGCTTGGTGCCGGCCTCGTTCTGAGCATCCACCTTGTTGAGGAGGTGCTCATCGACGAACGGGCCCTTCTTAAGGCTGCGTGGCATTGTTTACCTCCTCTTAGCGCTTCTTGTTCGGGCGACGACGGCGCACGATCATGTTGTTCGAGTAACGGTTCGGGTTGCGGGTGCGACCCTCCTTGTGACCCCACGGGGACACCGGGTGGCGACCACCGGAGGTCTTACCCTCACCACCACCGTGCGGGTGGTCGACCGGGTTCATAACGACACCACGGACGGTCGGGCGAACGCCCTTCCAGCGCATACGGCCAGCCTTGCCCCAGCGGATGTTCATCTGGTCAGCGTTGCCGACCTCACCCACGGTGGCGCGGCAACGGATGTCGACGCGGCGGATTTCAGAAGACGGCATACGCAGGATGGCGTACTTGCCTTCCTTACCCAGCAGCTGGATGGAGGCACCAGCAGAGCGGGCCAGCTTAGCGCCAGCGCCCGGCTTGAGCTCGACTGCGTGGATCGTGGTACCAGTCGGGATGTTGCGCAGCGGCAGGTTGTTGCCCACCTTGATATCTGCGTTGGCGCCCGACTCGACGATGGTGCCCTGCGTCAGGCCCTTGGGGGCGATGATGTAGCGCTTCTCACCGTCACGGTAGTGCAGCAGTGCAATGTTGGCGGTACGGTTCGGGTCGTACTCGATGTGAGCGACCTTGGCCGGGATACCGTCCTTGTCCGAACGACGGAAGTCGATCAGACGGTAACGGCGCTTGTGGCCACCGCCGATGTGGCGGGTGGTGATGCGACCGTAGTTGTTGCGGCCACCGGTCTTAGACAGGGGACGCAGCAGGGACTTCTCCGGGGTCGAGCGAGTGATCTCCTCGAACTGGGAGACGGAGCTCTGGCGGCGACCCGGGGTTGTCGGCTTGTACTTACGAATAGCCATAGTTTTTCCTTTACCTCGACCTTCTCTTACGCTTGAGCGCCAAAGATGTCGATAGCGTCGCTGCCTTCACGCAGAGTCACGTAGGCGCGCTTGGTGGACTTACGCTGGCCGAAACCGGTGCGGGTGCGCTTGCGCTTGCCGGCACGGTTTGCGGTGTTCACGGAGTCGACCTCAACGCCGAAGATCTGCTCGATGGCATCCTTGATCTGGGTCTTGTTGGAGTCCGGGTTGACGAAGAACGTGTAAGTGTTCTGCTCCATCAGACCGTAGGACTTCTCGGAGACGACCGGTGCGAGGATGATGTCGCGCGGGTTAGCGATCTTAGCCATTAGTTCTCCTCCTCTGCTTTCTTGTCAGCGCCAGTTGCGCGGGTGACGAAGGTGTGCAGAGCCTCAACGGAGAACACCACGTCGTCCGAGTTGAGGACGTCGTAGGTGTTGAGCTGGCCAGCGTCCAGGATGTGGACGTTGGGCAGGTTGTTGGCGCTGCGGCGAGCGGTCACGTCTTCACGGCCGAGGACCAGTAGCACGTTCTTGTTCGAGGAGATGCGCTCGATGAAAGCCTTAGCAGACTTGGTCGAGGGCGTCTGGCCCGGAACGAGCTCTTCGACGACGTGGATGCGCTCGTTGCGTGCACGGTCAGACAGGGCACCGAAGAGGGCCTGCTTGATCATGCGCTTCGGGGTGCGCTGGGCGTAGTCGCGCGGAACCGGGCCGTGGGAGATGCCGCCACCGGTGTAGTGCGGTGCGCGGATCGAGCCCTGGCGTGCGCGGCCGGTGCCCTTCTGGCGGAACGGCTTACGGCCACCACCGCGGACCTCGCCGCGGGTCTTGGCCTTGTGGGTGCCCTGGCGTGCTGCTGCAAGCTGAGCGTTGACAACCTGGTGCATCAAAGCGATGGATGCCTCGGTGTCAAAGATCTCGGCCGGCAGATCAACGGAGCCGTTGGTCTTACCGTCAGCGGTCAGGACGTCTAGCTTGAGGTTGCTCATGCGTGTGCACCGCCCTTCACTGCGGTCTTAACGGTGACGAGGCCGCCGCGCGCACCCGGGATAGCACCCTTGATGAGCAGCAGGTTGGACTCGGCATCGATCTTCTGAATCTTCAGGTTCTGGGTCGTGACGCGGTCACGGCCCATGCGGCCTGCCATGCGGGTGCCCTTGAAGACACGTGCCGGGGTAGCGCAGGCGCCGATACCGCCAACGCGACGGTGAGCAGCCTGGTTACCGTGGGCAGCGCCCTGGCCGGCAAAGCCGTGGCGCTTCATGGCGCCGGCGTAGCCGTGACCCTTGGTCGTGCCGGTGACGTCGACGAAGGTGATGCCCTCGAAGATGTCAGCCTTAACTTCCTGGCCGACCTCGTATGCAGAGGTGTCGTCCATGCGGATCTCGGCGACGTGGCGGCGCGGGGTCACGCCAGCCTTCTTGAAGTGGCCCGTGCCCGGCTTGTTGACCTTGCGCGGGGCGATTTCGCCAAAGGCGATCTGGATGGCGTTGTAGCCATCGGTTTCAACGGTACGAATCTGGGTAACGACGCACGGCCCAGCCTCGACGACGGTGACCGGCACAACGCGGTTGTCCTCGTCGAAGACCTGGGTCATGCCGAGCTTCGTGCCCAGAATGCCCTTGATCTCGTTTTCACTCATTGTTAGTTCTCCACCAATTAGTTCTCTAGTCGAACGCTACTGAATGTTGACGTCGACGCTTGCCGGAAGGTCGATGCGCATAAGGGCATCAACGGTCTTCGGAGTCGGGTCGAGAATGTCGATGAGGCGCTTGTGAGTGCGCATCTCGAAGTGCTCGCGAGAGTCCTTGTACTTGTGCGGAGAACGAATAACGGCGTATACGTTCTTTTCGGTGGGGAGCGGCACCGGGCCGACAACACGAGCACCCGTACGGGTGACGGTCTCGACAATCTTCTTTGCAGAAGCGTCAATTGCCTCGTGGTCGTAGGCCTTCAGCCGAATGCGGATTTTTTGTCCCGCCACGCTTATCCTCTTCCTCGCTTCCCCACATTCACATTCCCGGCGTATCCGGGGCGTGAAGCGGTGGGAAATTGCTTCTCGATTTCTCTATAACGTTGTCCAGAAAAGGTCCAGGCTCAACGCCAGTGGTTGATTTAAATCCATGATGACCACAAGATGCGAGCCGGCTCAATAACCAGTCGCAGTGCTTATGACGGGGTACAAGACCCGAATGTCAATCACATAGGAAGGGATTGGGGCGTGAAACGCTTAAATCCATTCGTATACTGCCGCTGTTTATTTGCCATGCCCCTTCTCTGGTTCTGCCTCTCGGGGTGTGCCACTACTTAAGTCGCGGGCCTTACCCGATAAACAGACCTTCTCGCTGCCGTTGATTCCGAAGGAAATCCCGCTACAACTGCAAAGGCGTCATGTTCGCCCTACCAGCGTCAATGCCCAACCTAACGCGCGAGCTCGCTCGCGCCTGGCTTGCATTGCCCTGTTAAAGCAACCCCTGTATTTAAGCACGTCGCGCCACATAAGACAAACCTCTGCCAGCAAAGTGCCGAAAATCACGTTTAAGCATCAACCTGCGGCAACGTCGCGCGACCGCCCCCACGGAAAGCGCGTTTCGCACTACGGTAGATACCACGCGCCCGGCGGCCCCGGGCCTATCCTTATATATAAAGCATTCGCACGTTAAGAAAGGGCACCACACCATGGCCGAGAACACCACGCCGGAAGCCACGCAGAGCACCGAGCCCGCCACCACCGAGCAGCACGTCAATAAGAATCTCGAGACCGAGTTCGGCACCACGACCATCGAGACCACGGTCGTCTCCAAGATCGCCGGTATCGCCGCCCGCGAGGTCTCCGGCGTGGCAGCCCTCGGTGGCGGCGGCGCCCGCATGATGGGCTCCATTCGCGAGTCCTTCGGCGGCACTGAGGACGTCCGCCAGGGCGTCGACGTCGAGGTCGCGAACGGCGCGGCCACCGTCGCCGTCGCCATCATCGCGGAGTACGGCGTCGCCATCCACGAGCTCGCGGAGGCCATCCGTCGCAATATCATGACCGCCATCGAGCGCATGACGGGCCTGGAGGTCAATCGCGTGGACGTCACCGTCCACGACGTGCGCCTGCCCAAGGAGGCCGAGCCTGCCGATGCCCCCTCCACCGCCGTCGAGCCCCAAGCCTAAGCCCGCATGGCGGAACGCTTCCTTTTATCCCTCGAGCAGGCACGCGACCTGGTCACCGCGCTGCGCGCGGTGCCCGGCGTCGCAGATTTGGCGCCGGGGCGCTACGGAGAGGTGGCGCTGCTCTTTCCGGGCGAGCGTATTCCGGGCCTGCGGTTCCTGAGTCCGAAGGACGACACACAGATCGAGACGCACGTGGTCGCCGCCTTCGACGGCCCACCGCTCACGGAGCTTGGCCCCGCCGTCCAGGCTGCGGCTCGCCGCGCCGTTCCGGAACTCACGCGCCTCGACGTCGTCATCGCCGACGTTGCCGCGCCCGATAAGCACACGACACGATAGAAAACACAGTAAAGAAAGGCCTCCGATGAAGAACTACACCACGCTGGGCATCGTGGCAGGCATCGCGCTCGCGTTCCTGGCCTACTTCGGCGGGTGGCAGCTTCTGCTCCTCTCCGTCGTGCTGGCCGTCGTGGGCGGGCTCGCCGGCGCCCACTTCGATGGCAAGCTCAACGTGCTGGATCTGTGGAACCAGATGATTGGCAAGGGTCGCGGATAATGACGCATGCCTCGCCCTCCCCCGGCGCGTGGACGAATGTCACGCCGGAGACCATCACACCGGGACTCAACGCGGCGGCCGCCGCTGCTCCCGGAGGCATCAATGCTGATGACGCCGTCTCGGCACCCGCCATCATGGACACGGCCCACCATCACGGCTCCAACCGGCTCGGCCTGCGCACGATGGAATATATCGTGTCGGCCGCTATCGCGCGCGTTCCCGGCACCGCCAAGGTCTCGGGCACGTGGAAGAAGATCGGCGGACAGAACTTTCCGCGCATGGCCATCCAGATGGACCCGGACACGTGGACCGTGGCCATCGACGTCGCCATCGCCACCGTATGGCCCTCGCCTGTCACCGACATTGCCGCGCGCGTACGCTCCGCCATCGCAGAGGAAGTCGTCGCCATGAGTGGCTTCCAGCCCACTCGCGTCAACGTCATCGTCGGGCACACCATCCCGGGCGAGCGCGTCACCGCAGAAAACGTCGCCGCGCACGTGACGAAGCAACCGTGGCATCCCGAGGCCGCGCCTTCGCGCATCGTCTCGCCCGCGATACCCGAGCCGCGTCCACTGCGCCCGACCACCACGACGAACACGGTGCATATCGTCTCGCCGGACACTCCCACAGCACCTGCCGTGCGCTCGCCCGAAGCGACACCGGACTTCGTGCCGCTCCCGGTCGAGGTCGCCGCGCACTCCGCCGCGTCTGCGCCGCTCCGCGCGGTCTCCACCCCGGCACCGCTGCCGCTGCGTTCTCCCGAGATTCCGCCCGAGCAGCCGCTCGCCCGCGTCGCTGCCCCGGCACCCGTCACTCCATGGTCGCCCAGCGCACCCACGCCGCAGCCGCTGCGCCCGCTGACGATTGAGTCCTTCGCGCGCCACCGTCATGTCCAGGCCCCAGACCCCGAGCCGCTGCGCGCCATCGAGATCATCCCACTGTTCGGAAAGGAGCAGCCATGAGCACCGACGCCGCCGTCACATCCCGCGGCCAAGAACCCAAGGGCGAGCCCATCGTGCGTTGGTGGGCGCTGCTGCTCAGCCTGGCGCTCCTCGCTCTCGCCGCGGTCTTCGGCCGTGAGGCGTGGCGCGTGTCGACGCACGCCACCGTCGACTCGTGGACGCAGCCCTTCATCGACGTCATGAGCGCCGACGCCCAGGGCTCCGCAGCCATCGCGCCTTGGATGCTGTGGGGCGGCGCCGCCGGCATCGTAGTCGGCCTGCTCGTGCTCTACGCTGCGCTCCGTCCGCGCCGTCACACCCACGTGGAACTCGCGAGCGACACGGTCTCCGGTTGGACGCGCCAGGTCGACATCGCCCGCCGGTGCTCCGCAACTGCGCGCAAGGTTCCTGGCGTGGGTGCCGCGCGCACGACCGCCGGAAAGAAGGGCATCCACCTCATTATCAACGGCGACATCGAGGACGAGAACCTCGCGACCCGCGTGCGTGAAGTCGTCAACGAGGAACTCGCGTCGCTCGCCCACCCCGCGCCGCTTTCCGTCACCGTCGAGCGCATCGAGGAGGTCGACACCAATGTCTAAACGCCTCGCCGGAATTCTGCGCACGCTCTTCATCATCCTTGGCCTGCTCCTCATCGCGCTGGGCGTGTGGCCCATCCTGCTGCACTTCGACGTCGGGCCCATTGTCGAGCTCACCCGCTGGGTCGACCACGGCATCTGGGCCGCACTTCCCACCCACGCGTGGTGGCCGTGGGCCCTCGGCGCGGCGGCCATCCTCTGCACCATTCTCGCTTTCTGGATCATCGTCGCAACGTTCAAGGTGCACCGCATCAACAAGGTGTCCTCGGAGGCCTCCAATGACGACGGCTCCATCGCGCTGCAGATGAACCCCATCATCGGCGGCATCGCCTCCTCCATGGAAAACGCTGAGGGTGTGGAAAAGGTCGAGCGCCGCGTCGCCTGGGACCGCGGCCACCAGCAAGCGACCTTTGCCATCCAGGCCAAGCCCGAGACTCCCTTCGCGGATCTCGTCGCCCTCGCCGAGCAAACCGAGCGCGACTTTCGAGCAGCCTTCCCCGACTCCGAGCTGGAGACGGTCTATAAGCTCCACTACTCACGCATCACGGCCTAAACGCCCGGCGGGGACGAAGGCCATGTCCCGTTGGCACTATCCGCAGGTCGCCGATTCTCCACACGAATCGGCGACCTGCGGTCATTGCTATTGAGACATTGCTTTCCTGCCGTGGCTCTAGCCGACTTCTGCCGCGGCGATGAGAATCTGCGTCACCGTGCCGAAGTCGCGCATGCGAGCCCCGGGCAGCTCGACCGTGAGCGTCTCGCCCACGGCACCGGTGACGATCCGCTGCCAGGAGAGATCCTCGCGGGCGAGCGTCCGGCGGGCGGGCGTGAAGACATGAAGGCCGTGGTCAAGCAGAATCGTCGACTCGGGTTCGGCGGTGCGCAGGACATAGACACGCTCGCCCAGGCTGCGGCGCTTGAGGCCTGCCAGCGGGCGCCCGGCGCGCGCGAGTGCTGCGGGGTCCACGCGGGAGATGGATTCGACGACCCCGAGGCGGTGCTCGGTGCCGGCGGCATCGGCAAGCACGAGGGGCCGGCCGGGACCGGTGGGACGGGCGCGGGAATACTCCCAGACCACCGGTTGGGACTGGCCCCGGACGATAGCGGTGCGGCCGTCGACGGTAACGAGCGCGCGGTCGCAACGGATGAGATACGTACCCTCCGCGGGTAGGAAGCCGGGGCGCACCGCGGCGCGAGTCTCAAGAGCGGCGACGAGATCCGCGTCCGAGGCGCCCCATCCAAGCCCCTCGTTGGCGAGCATCGCGAAGAGCGTGGGGAGGCTGAGATCAGGCTCGCCTTCCCACGCACGGCGCAGTGCTTCGAGGGTGGGGGCGATACGGGTGGGGTCCTGCATAGTGTCCCACTCTATTCGTCGCACGGGTCTGTAGTGCGCCAAACGGCAGACGATGTGGTCGTGATGGAGAAAGGCCGCCTTGTCGAGCACGGCCGCTTGGACGATCTCTTCGATCACCCGAAGGAGGCCTACACAAAGAACCTCATCGAGTCCGTGCCGGGCCTCCACATCGAAATCGGCACCGGAGAAAACCTCGGCCTCACCGAGTAACCCGCCGCGCACGGCCGCCCCTCGTGTTTTCCGGGCCGTGTTTTCCGGGCCCACACTAGCCCCACGCGACGCGTCACACTCTCACCCCAGCTCCACGGCTGCCCCGCATGCGGCCAGGCGGACACGAATAATTAGCTCCAAAAATGTATGAAACGACAGCAGTTTTATGCACACTAGGCCCGATTTCCACCCCCGCATGAATTGCAATCTGGATCATATTATTAATATTCACCCGACGAAGGAGTGGAAACCCCAGGTCACAGCGTTATGCTCTCTCGCATAAATCTGTCGAACTATTGGGGATTACCGTCACCCCGTCACCCCTTTTGTGCCACAACTAACAGGGCGATAAATTATTCCCAAGCGCGTTTTCCCTCCCCAAGGAAGACGCGGTTGCGACCATTACTCTCAATCCGGCCGGACATGCAGCCGGATCTTCTCGGAGACACCATGTTCAAATACCTCATTAGGAAGACCCTGGGCTGGCTGCTCATGATCTTCCTGGCGACGAACATCGCCTACTTCTTGGCGGCGACGTTCCTCGACCCACGCTCGAATTACATCGGACGCCGTCCGCCTCTGTCCAACGATCAAATCAACGCGATGCTCGAGCCCTACAACTTGAGCCCCGAAACGCCTCTCCTTGAGCGTTGGTGGACGTGGCTCACCAACATCCTCCTGCACTGGGACTGGGGGCGCTCCCCCGTGGGCGACTTCGTCAACGACCAGATCAGCTACCGCATCTGGGTCTCGGCCCAGCTGCTCCTGCTGTCCACCATCCTCTCCATCGTCATCGGCGTGGCCGTGGGCGTCTATACCGCTTCGCACCAATACAAGTGGGGCGACCGCGTATGGCAAGGCATTTCCATCGTCGCGATGAACACGCACGTCGTCGTCGCGTCCATCGTGGTCGTCGCCATCGCCTTGTGGATCAATGAGGCCACCGGTTCCCGCATCTTCTACGTTGTGGGCGCCAGCTCCCTCGGCGTGGAGGGCTTTGCTAACAAGCTGCTCGACGCCCTGCAGCACCTCATCCTGCCTACCATCTCGCTTGTCTTCATCAGTTACGCGGGCTACCACATGACGCAGCGCACGCTCCTGCTCGATAACTTAAACGCGGACTACGTGCGCACCGCCCGCGCGAAGGGCCTCACGCGCCAGCAGGCCATCCGCAAGCACGCCCTGCGCACCTCCATCATTCCGGTCGCGACCTCCGTCGCGTTCTCCGTCCCTGGTATCTTCACCGGCGCGGTCATGACGGAGCGCATCTTCGGCTGGAACGGCATGGGCCAGTACTTCCTCGAAACCATCTCTAAGAACGACATCAACGGTGCCGTTGGTGTGGCCGCGTTCGGCGCTGCCATGACGGCCGTCTCCGCGGTCCTCGCTGACCTCGTTGTTGTCGCCCTCGATCCACGAGTCCGGGTGAGCTAAATGTCTGCGAATACTCCGAAGGGGAACAACCCCAACCTCAACCCCCACACGCCCGAACACGAGCCCATGAGCGAGCTCTCTGCGCAGTCCGAGCTCCACGCCGGCCAGCGACTCAACACAGCCGAGGCGCAGTCCACGCTCATCGCGGAGCTCAAGTCCGAGCCGGGCGCTGACGGCGTCGCCAAGGGCACCGCCCGCTGGAAGCTCTACGTCCGCCGCTACTTCCGCAACAAGATGGCGGTCGTGGGCCTGGCTATCCTCGTCTTCCTCATTCTCGTAGCCGTCTTCGGCGGGTTCTTCGCCCAGTGGGACTACCGTGACCCGGACTTCCTCAACTTGTCCACGCCGCCGAGCCCCGAGCACTGGCTCGGCACGACGGACGCCGGCAACGACCTCTACGCGCAGGTGGTCCACGGCCTCGGCCGCTCGCTTACCATCGCCATCCTCGTCTCGCTCTTCACGCTCGTCATCTCCGCGCTCGTGGGCGCCGGTGCAGCACTGTGGGGCGGCAAGGTGGAAAAGGCCGTCCTCGCCGTCATCCACTTCCTCCTGTCCATCCCGACCTTCCTCCTCATCGCCCTCGTGGTCTCCGACTCGGGCGGCGACTGGCGCCTGCTCATCGTCGTGCTCATCGCGTTCGGTTGGATGTATCAGGCCCGCGTCATCTGGTCGCTGGCGCTCACGGTGCGTGAACAGGATTACGTCCGCGCCGCGGACTACATGGGCGTTTCCCGTTTCAAGACGGTCATCCGCCACGTCATTCCCAACATCGGCTCGCTGCTTATCATCCAGTTCGTCTTCGGCGTCGTCGGCACCGTCGGCTCCGAGACCGCCCTGTCCTTCCTGGGCTTGGGCGTCAAGCTTCCCGATGTCTCCCTCGGTACGTTGCTCCAAGGCGGCACCGCCAGCGTGCAGTCTGCCCCGTGGCAGTTCTACGTTCCTGCAATCACCCTGACGCTGCTCACCGTCTCCATGGCCTTTATCGGCGACGGTCTGCGCGACGCTCTCGACCCGAACTCCAAGTCTGGTGGCAAGGCATGACACACCCCAACGAACAACCCGTCCTCTCCGTCAAGGACCTCCACGTCTCCTTCCCGTCCGAGGCAGGCTCCGTCTCCGCCGTCCGCGGCGTCGACTTCAACCTCTACCCCGGCCGCACGCTCGGCATCGTGGGCGAGTCCGGCTCCGGTAAGTCCGTGACCTCCATGTCCATCATGGGCCTGCTGCCGGACTACGCGAAGATCACCGGCTCCGTAAAGTTCGACGGTCGCGAGCTGCTGGGACTCACGGACAAGCAAATGTCCGAGATCCGCGGCCAGGGCATCGGCATGATCTTCCAGGATCCGCTCTCCGCGCTCACGCCGGTCTTCGACATCGGCACGCAGATCGTCGAGGCCATCCAGGCGCACCAGAACGTCTCCAAGTCCAACGCGCTCAAGCAGGCCGAGGCACTCCTCGAGCTCGTGGGCATCCCGGACCCCAAGCTGCGTCTCAAGTCCTTCCCGCACGAGTTCTCCGGCGGTATGCGCCAGCGCGTGGTCATTGCCATCGCGATTGCGAATAACCCGCGTGTGCTCATCGCGGACGAGCCCACCACGGCGCTCGACGTGACCATCCAGGCTCAGATCCTCGACGTCATCAAGGTCGCCCAGCGCGAGACCGGTGCAGCGACCATCATGATTACCCACGACATGGGCGTCGTCGCGGAGACCGCGGACGACGTCATGGTCATGTACGCCGGCCGCCCCGTCGAGCGCGGCGATGTAGACACCATCTTCAACCACCCGCGCATGCCGTACACGGTGGGTCTGCTCGGCTCCACGCCGCGCCCGGACGTGAGCTCCAACGAGCCGCTCACGCCCATCGAGGGCAACCCGCCCATCCTCGTCGACCTCCACGACCGCTGCCAATTCGCGCAGCGCTGCCCCGTGGCCATCGACGCCTGCCTCAAGGGCGAGCCCCCGCTGACCCCGCTTGCCGATGCCCCCGCGCACCTCACGGCCTGCGTCCGCAGCGCCGAAATCCACGACGGCATGATTAACGGCGAGCGCATGTTCAAGGTCCCGCCGCTTTCCCCCGACTCGTTCGAGGGCATCCCGCGCGAAGACCGCAAGACCACACTCGAGGTCAAGGACCTGCGCAAGGAATTCCCGCTCATGAAGGGCGCGCTCGTCAAGCGGCGCGTGGGCACCGTCAAGGCCGTCGATGGGCTTACCTTCGATATCCGCGAAGGCGAGTGCATGGCCATCGTCGGCGAATCCGGCTGCGGCAAGACCACGACCCTGCTCGAGATCATGGACCTCGACCCGAAGGACGGCGTGGTCATCCTCAACGGCAAGGACGCGAACTCCATGTCGCGCGCCGAGCGCCGTGAGGCCCGCAAGGACATGCAGATCGTCTTCCAGGACCCGATGAGCTCGCTTAATCCGCGCCTCACGGTTCGCGAGGTCATCGCCGAGCCCCTCGAGTCGCTGGGCTACGCGGGCGACGTCGACGCCCGCGTCGCGGAGCTCATGAAGCTCGTGGGCCTCGATGCCTCGCAGCTCGACCGCTTCCCGGGGCACTTCTCCGGCGGCCAGCGCCAGCGCATCGGCCTGGCCCGTGCACTCGCGACGAACCCGTCCGTCATCGTCCTCGACGAGCCGGTCTCCGCACTCGACGTGTCCATCCAGGCCGGCGTGATCAACCTGCTCGAAGAGCTCAAGCGCAAGCTGGGCCTGTCCTACCTCTTCGTCGCCCACGATCTCTCGGTGGTCCGCCACCTCTCCGATCGCGTTGCGGTGATGTACAAGGGCCAGTTCGTCGAGCACGGCGACACCGACGAGATCTTTGACCACCCGCAGCATGAGTACACGCGCAAGCTACTGGCGGCCATTCCGATCCCGGATCCTGCAGTCGCGCGTGCACGTCAGGCCGAACGCGCTGCGCTCGCCAAGAAGTAGCACGACTCCGGCCTGCCACCGTGCAGGTCGGACACAAACTTTCCACGCTTATAACTGCATAGCCCCACTTTGTCTCATCCATAAAGGAGAACTCTTATGTCTTCGTTACGTCCGTCGCGTCTGCGCATTGCCAGCGTCGCGACCATGGCCACCCTTGCCCTTGCGCTTTCTGCCTGCGGTGGCTCCTCCGACTCTGCGTCTGGCTCCGGCGAGGCTCAGGTCGAAGTCAAGCCGTCCGGCGACTACAACGAGAAGTCGCGCAACGAGCTCAAGGACGGCGGTACGCTCACGCTACCGATCGGCGAAATCACCGAGCAGCAAAACGTGTTCCACGCCAACATGACCTCGGATACGCGTTCCGTATGGAGCTGGTACAACCCGCAAATCGCACTCTTCGACGGCGAGGGCAACTACACCGCAAACCCGGACTACATCTCCGAGGTCAAGGACGAAGAAAAGGACGGCAACACCGTCGTCACGTTCACCATCCGCGATGAGGCAAAGTACAACGATGACACCCCCATCGACTGGAAGGCCTTCGAAAACACCTGGAAGATGAACAACGGTGAGCAGGAGGGCAACCAGGTCAACTCGACTGACGGCTACGAGCGCATCACGTCGGTCGAAGCTGGCGCCAACGACAAGGAAGCCGTTGTCACCTTCGACGGCGTCTACCCATGGTGGCAGGGCCTCTTCAACCAGCTCCTGCACCCAGCTATCAACACCACTGAGCTGTACAACGAGGCGTACCTCAACAAGCTTCACCCTGAATACGGCGCGGGTCCGTTCAAGGTCGAAAACGCTGACTTCAACGGTGGCACCGTCACCTTCGTCCCGAACGAGAAGTGGTGGGGTGATGCCCCCAAGCTGGAGAAGGTCACCTACCGTCAGATGGAGTCTCAAGCGACCATCAACGCCTTCCAGGCCGGTGAGATCGACGCCGCTTCTGTCGGCACCAAGAACAACATGACCATTGCCAAGGGCATGGGCGACGCCATCGATATTCGTGCCGCGATGCTTCCGGCTAACTACCTCCTCACGCTCAACTCGGAAGCTCCGGCTCTCAAGGACGAGAAGGTCCGCGAGGGCATTATGACCGGTATTGACCGCACGCAGCTTGCCGCTGTGCGCTTTAACGGTCTGGGCTACACCGAAGAGCTGCCGGGTTCCCTGGTGATGTTCGGCACCCAGGAGGGGTACCAGGACAACTTCAGCGAGGTCGTCAGCTTCGACAAGGACAAGGCTAAGTCGCTCTTCGAGGAAGCTGGCTACACCGCTAACTCCGAGGGCATCATGGAGAAGGACGGCCAGCCGTTGTCCATCCGCTACGTCTCGACCGGCGACTCCGAGATGGTCAAGTCCACCGCCGCAGCCCTTCAGAAGATGCTACGTGACGTGGGCGTCGACATGCAGGTCGAAGAGCGTCCTTCCTCTGACTTCTCCAAGATTATGAGTGAGAAGGACTTCGACATCATCGCAAGCGGTTTCCGTTCCTCGGATCCTTTCGGTCCCGCATACTTCAACCAGACCTACGCCTCTGACTCCGAGCTCAACAAGTCTGGCACGGGTTCGGCCGAGCTGGACAAGAAGATCGAAGAGCTGCAGAAGCTGCCGACCGCCGAAGAGCAGACCAAGCGCGCCAATGAGCTGGAGAAGGAAGCCTTCGGCCACTTTGGTCTCATGCCCTACGCCAACGGTGCTGACATGCAGGGTGTGAAGAAGGGACTTGCCAACATCGGCGCCCTTGGCTTTGCAGTCATCCCGAAGGAAGACATCGGCTGGGAGAAGTAATTTCCTAATCACCACGCCGTCACGGCACGCCGAGTCACCCGCTTCCCCTAGTAGGGAGCGGGTCTTTCGCGTCTTGGCGCTAGT
>NZ_KQ959748.1:0-27465 GCF_001552965.1 Corynebacterium sp. DNF00584
GCTGAGGTAGGAACTAAACCCAGGACGCTTCACTGCTGGCTACGCTGTAAGCCATGAAGGAACCCAGCTGTGGTGTGTGCTGCGGCTGGGTTTCTTCTTGGGGAGGGTGAAGAGGGGACGTGATGGGACACCGGCCACGTCTTAAGTCGGGCAGCGTCTCCGCCAGACCCGGCAGAACTTGCACACCGCCGACTGTAAGCATATACTTACACCTGACATCGTTCGATTACAATACGGAGGGATGATGGACGCAGCACGGCTCGCTCAGATGCTCAGTGCTCTCGGAAGTGAGCCTCGGTTGCGAATTATCGCCTCCCTAGAGACGGATTCGACCCATGTCAGTGAGCTGGCCCGCCGACTCGGGATGTCTCGGCCACTGCTCTACCAGCACCTCAACCGCTTGGAAGCTGCTGGACTCATCGAGAGTGGCCTGGAACAGCTCGGAGAGAGCCGAGTGAGGAAGCACTACTGGGTCGCTCCGTTTCAGCTTGAAGTAACTCCAGACCACATTAGGCACCTGATTAATCAAGAACAGAAAAGGGAATCTTCGTGACACTTACCGCTACCGTATTTCTTGTCATCCTCGCCGCCGCACTACCACTCGCGATCTTCGTTGCTCTTACCGTCTGGGTGGTACGCACCGTCACCAGCGCACGACGCGAAACGGCGACGGCGATCGATGGTTCCAACCAACTCATCGTGGAGCACCTACGCAACATCACCGAGCGGTTGGATCGGATTGAGGCCCAACTCAGCGAGATCCCCGAGTAATCAGGCTCTTCCTTAAACAAGGGGCGCGGTGGTTTTGGCTCCGCGCTATGGGCTGTCACAGCGTATGCGCTAAGCGCGTCGCGTAGACCTCCAGCAACATAAACTTGCTTGTGACTTTGGCGGCGGGGTGTGTCTCCGGTCGTGGCGTTATCCTGTCCCTCTCGCGGATAGGGGCTAGGACTGGGGACGAACCACGTGGTGTGCCCCCACCTCCGACACCGCCCCGGCCCACCTGCCGACGGAACCGGGAACGGAAACCGACGGAAACCATAGCTGTGGTTCGGGTCGTTGCAGGTGGGTGGGTAGTTTCGCAAAAGACTCTAGACCGGAGCACAACAGCGTGCTCCGGTCATTGTCGTTTTAGCCTTCTGGCACACCACACGGCTTGGGGTTAAGGGACAGAGAAGGGCATCCGTGTATCGCACATTAGTCATACGGGAAATCCTCCAAGATTTCGTCCGCATGCCCTTCTCTGTCCCTTAACCCACGGCTTGCGGCCATAGAACCGGGACAGGCACTCAATGAAGCGCCCGCTCTGTCCAACACAGAGCGCGGGCTTTGTCGACCACGCGTTGTGCGCAACGAGCTGTCGTTTCACACAAACGAAAAGCGCCAGCTCTCCTCATTATTGGTGGAGAGCCGGCGCTGTCGCGGAAGAGCGTGTGAGGGCTTACTCGCCCTGCTTGCCGATGTGCTCGTCGGCCTTGTCGCGCGCGGAGTTAATCTGGTCAGCCTTGTCCTCACCGAGCTTGCCCGTCGCGAACTCGGCGCCCTTGTCGAGGGCCTGGTCAGAAATCTGCTCGCCCTTGTCGGAGTTCAGTGCGTCCTTGGCCTTGTCGAAGATGCCCATGATAAAAATCCTTTCGTTGCTAAATTATTTACGCCCACCATCGCAGCGGGTGTGATACCCACCGTAGCGACGCCACCCAGGCCTCGCCACCTAAAGATGAGAAAACCTTAGGATTGCCAGCCTCCGTACAGGGTCCTCTACGGGCTGCGGCAGAACATTACGGCGAGGTCACGCGTGGCAGAGCCCACTCATATGCGCTAGTGACTATCCTTAAAGCCCATGTCATCCTCCTTCTTCGGGCTGGTATGGCCCGGCAAGGACGAGGCCGTGGCCGCAGCAACACGCCCCACCTCAACGCGCCTGCGCCAGCGCACGAGCACCACAAGCCCGCATCACTTCTATGCGGGCGATAACCTCGACGTCCTCAAGCATCTGCGCGACGCGCCACAGGCTGGGGGCGGCGGCATCGACGTCATCTACATCGACCCGCCGTACAACACGGGACGCGACTTCATCTATCGGGATAACTACCGCAGCCGCCGCGAATTCCGCGCCGCGGACCATGGCCGTTGGCATGCGGAGTGGCTGTCCATGATGTACCCGCGTCTCGTGCTCGCGCGCGAGCTGCTCAAGGACTCAGGGTTCATCTGTATCTCCATCGGCGAGGACGAGGTGGCCAACCTGCGCAAGGTCGCCGACGAAATCTTCGGCGAGGAATGCTTCGCCGGCCAACTCATCTGGAAGAAGGCCGGTACCGGCAAGAATGACTCGCGCTACGCCGTCGTCGAGCACGAATACATCCTCGTCTACGCCAAGTCCCTCGATAACCCTGGCTTCAATCTCGATTTAGGCGCCGCGAAATCCACGCGTTATAACCATGAAGACGAACGTGGGCGGTACTCGCTCGTGCGCCTCGACTCGAAGACGCTGGGCTACCTGCCCACCCTCGACTTCCCCATTGCAGGCCCGGACGGCAGAGAGTACTGGCCGGACCAGCCCGCGGGTCGCAACAAGGTAGCGCGCTGGCGCTGGGGTCGCGACAAGGTCGCCGAGCGCCACGATGACTTGGTCTTCCGCCGCGGCTTCGTCTACACGAAGAACTATGAGAGCCGCGGCGCCCGTCCGCGTTCCATTCTTGACGGCGAGCGCTTTGGAGTGACCCGCACCGGCCGACGCGACGTCGAAGAAGCGTTGGGCGTGCGCGGCATCTTCGATTTCCCGAAGCCGGTGCGTCTCGTCCAGCACCTCATCGCGTTGTGCGGGCCTTCCGATGCCACCGTGCTCGACTTCTTCGCCGGCTCCGGCACGACCGCCCAAGCGGTTTTCGAGCTCAATGCCGCCGACGGCGGGACCCGCAGCGTCCAGCTCGTCCAGATCCCACAGCCCACGGAGAAAGACTCCGCCGCATTCCGAGCAGGCTACGAGGACCTCGCAGCACTCTGTCTTGCGCGCTTCGAGGTGGCGGCAGTGGCCGCGGGCGCGTCCGTCACCGTCTGGGCTGTCGAGCCCACCGAGCCCACCGAGCCCACCGTAGACACGACGCGCTTCTAGAGCTTATTCGCCGAGTCCTCAGTGCCGGTCGCGCGGCCGGGGATGGCGAAGAAGTCGAGGACGGCATCGGTAGCAAAACCTTCCGGCAGGACGTGCGACTTATCGTAGGAACCGCCAGGCCAGACGTGATTGCCGCCGCCAATGCGGATGTGCACCAGCGGCGCGCGGCAGCCTTTCCACTGCATGAGCAACGAGTTCGAAGCTAGGCGCGACGTGGAGATCTGGTCGCTGCATTGGTTGCGCTTCTGGTCCATCGCAAGGACCTCCATGACCGGGTTGTATGTCGCACCGTGACGGGTTCCGCCAAAGTAGGACACGATCGGGTCGTCGGTGCCGTGGAGATCAAGGCGCCCCACAGGTAGGGGCTCGCCGTAGTGCTCGTTTTCGCTCTCCGCGGCCGACTTACAGCCATCGTGAATCTTCGAGTAATACGCGGCCGAGACGCTGGCGACGGCGTGGAAATACTCCGGCATCTGGCACGCGAGATAGGCCGCAAAACCGCCCCCGTTCGACATGCCCACGGCGTAGATGCGTTCGTCGTCGACTGCGTACGTTGCGCGCAGCGAGTCCACGATCTGCTGGACGAACGCGACATCTTCCGCGCCGCTCGTCTTCGCATAGGGAGCCGGCGCCCATGCCTTATCCGTTCCCTGTGCGTACGCAACGATGGCTTCGGAGGAATCAAACCGGGTGTACGCCTCCATCTGGGAGGCCGTTTCGCCCCAGCCGTGGAAACTTAAGACCACGGGCCAGGCACGCGACGGATCGTAGTTCTCCGGAACGTGGAGGATAAACGTTCGACCCGACGGCAGGTTGATAGTCTTCGACTCCCCCGGCTCCGGTCCCGCCAACGGCGAGGAGGCGGGGATGCCGAGGCTGGGCTCCCATTGCGTCGCCCCCGTGGTCGTCACGGCGGCGGGATCGGTGAGTCCTTCATCCGAACCATCCCCAGCGCCGCATCCCGCCAACAGGCCACAAGCAGCGAGAACGCTCAGCGCCGCGCCCGCGTGTGTCCGTGTGCGCGAGCTCCCGGATGTCCTGCTCATAATCACGAAGAGCTCGTCCGTCCTTTCTGCCAAGCCTGCCATAGTTCGTGGTATCGACCGTTCAACGCTACCAGCTCTGCATGTGTGCCCCGCTCACTCACCCGTCCGTCTTCCATGACGAGGATCTGATCCGCCTGCGAGGCTTGGTCAAGCCGGTGCGCCACGACGAGCGCCGTGCGCCCGCGCGTGACCTCATCCGCGGCTTCTTCCAACGCACCCGCGCCCACGGAACCGGCCTCCGCCGTCGCCTCGTCCATGACGATGACGCGCGGGTCGAGCAGCAAAATACGCGCCAGCGCCAACTGCTGTGCCTCTACAGGTTCGAGCTGGATGCCTTGCGCGCCAACCTCGGTATCGAGTCCATCGACGAGGTGCTCCACCCAGTCCGCCCGCACCCGACGCAGCGCGTCGCGCATGTCCTCATCGGTGGCATCCGGCCGCGCCAGCTGAAGATCCTCGCGCAACGTTCCGGAGAAGACGTGCACGTCTTGCGAGATCATTGCCAAACGAGCGACGCGTTCGGTATCCGAAAGGTGCGAGACCTCCACGCCGTCGACGGTCACCGTGCCTTCATCGGGGACGCGCAGGCCCGCGAGGAGCGCCGCAACGGTGGTCTTTCCCGCGCCGGACGCGCCAACGAGAGCCACCATTTCGCCCGGGTGGAGATGAATGGAGATATCGTCCACGGCCCAGCCCTCGCCGTAGCTGAAGGAGACGTGATCCATGCGCACCTCGCCCACCTTGCTCGGCGCACCCGCGGGCGGCGTGGGCTGTGGCGGGTCCATGACCACGCCCACGATGCGCGCGAGCGACGCGTAGCCCGACTGAATGGTGTCCAGCACACGCATGAGTCCCATGAGAGGGCCGCGCAGACGGATGAGCATGAGCATCGCCGCCGTGACAGCGCCCACCGTCATGGCACCCGTGCGTACCGTCCAGAAGCCAACGAGCAGGCCCGTGGTCACCATGACGAATTCCACGGTGGTGAGCCACGACTGCAGCACCATGAGCGTGCGCCGGGCGCTAAAGCCGTAATCGACGACGTCCTGGCTGGCTGCGCGGATATTTTCGTGCGTGCGTTCCTCCAGTCCGAAGGCACGCACAGTCGCCCGTCCGCGGATGGCCTCGAGAACCCGCCGGGCGCGATCGGCCATGGCGGCGCGCTGCGCAGCGTACCGGCCCGGCGCGACGCGCAGGTAGCGCTGTGCCGCAAAGTAGTAGATGGGTGCGGCCGCGACAACCACGAGGAGGAACTGCCAGTCGAGCGAGACGAGCGCCACCGCCGTCGTGATGATGGCGAAGACCGAGCTAGAGAGCACGGGCACCGTCTCCGTCACCGCGGCCGAAAGCTCCGCCACGTCATCCGTGGAGCGCGAGACGAGGTCGCCGGTGCCGGCTTCCTCGACGCGATGCGTGGGCAGGCCCAGAGCCGTACCCACCATGTCTTCGCGCAGGTTGGCGATCACGCGCTCCGTGATACGGGAGAGCAGATAGAATCCTCCCGCAGACAGCGCCGCGCCCAACAAGGCGCAGACGGCAAGGCTCACGCCGATGACGAGAAGGTTCGCGCCGCCGCCAGCGATGACGGCATCTACGATCCGCCCCAGCAGAATAGGAATAAAGATAGTGGCCACCGAGCCACCCGCCAGCAACGCGACCGCCGCGGCGAACTGGCCCTTGGCGCCGGGGACCTGCGCAACATGGCGGCCCACAACGCGACGGACGTCCGGCCACGCGGCAGTAGGGAAACTCAAGGCCATGGGCTATGCCTCCGCTTCCTGCACATCGGCGGTGACGTCCACAGCGACGGCCTGCCACGCGGGCGCCGAGGTGTAGATGACCGTCGTCTGCCCGGCGCGATGGGCGGCCACGCGCTCGGCAATGATGGCTTCCGTCACGGAGTCCACGGCGGTGGTGGGGTCTTGCAGGATGAGGATGGGGGCATCGGCAGCAATGGCTCGGGCCAACGCCACGCGCTGGCGCTGGCCGCCCGAAAGGTTGCCGCCGTTCTCGCCCACCTCACGCTCCGGCCCGCCGGGGATATCGTCCGCAGCAGCGACCCACAGTGCCTCGCGCGCCTTCTCTGGGTCTTCGTGCACGTTGGACAACACGCTGCCCTCGAACACGTCCGACTGGTGTGGCGCCACGACGGCCGTCTCGTGCGGCAGGTACTCCAGGCCTTCCGGCGCAGGTGCGTCTACGACCGTGACGCCGCGCGGCAACGCGGGAAGTTCCACCTCTGGATGCTCTGCGAATCCCGCGCCGAGCACCGCTCGGATGCGCTTGCCCGAGGCCTGCGCATTGGCCCATCGCGAGGCGATGTTCTTCCCCAACATCGTCATCGGCGTGATGATGAACTGGGTCAGACCCACCACAGAGATGAGTTCGCCGATCGTGATGGAGCCCTTCAGCGCGAGGCTGCCCGCCGCCAGCGCCACGAGCACGACGTAGACGGCGCCCACGGTTTCCGTCGTCGCGTTGAGCTTCGCCCGGGCGCCGTCTGCGGCGACCGTCTTCGTATAGGCAGCATCGGAGACC
Organism: Corynebacterium sp. DNF00584; assembly: GCF_001552965.1. Taxonomy (NCBI): domain Bacteria; kingdom Bacillati; phylum Actinomycetota; class Actinomycetes; order Mycobacteriales; family Corynebacteriaceae; genus Corynebacterium; species Corynebacterium sp. DNF00584. Next base: position 6,697 of record NZ_KQ959748.1, read on the forward strand.
GCCGCGTAGCGCGAGCGCACCGTGTCGATGGCGCCGAGGCCTTTCAGAATGCGCAGGCCTTGTACCACGTCCGTCGCCGTGGCCGCGGCCTTGGCGAGCGCCGCCTGCCGCGCACCCGAGCGATGCCGCAAAGGCTTCGCCGCGCGCAGAGAGATGAGCACCACGATAGGCCCGCCCACGAGCACGGCGAGGCCTAAAGGGAGATTGACCACGGAGACCATCGTCGCAACATAGATAATCGAGGTCACCTCAGCAACTGGGAAGACCGTCATGAATACCGCATCCCCCACGCGCTGCGCATCTGTTGACGCGATAGCAAGCAGCTCCCCCGCCGTGCGCCGCGGACCCGCCATCCCGCGCGGATCCTGGATGCGATCCGTGACAGCCATGCGCAGAACGTGGCCCACTTCGAGCATCGCGAGCGAGAAGAGGTTGCGTGCCCACCAGTTCGCCAGGCCGTTGATGAGAAAAGACGCGGCAAGGGCCATGAGCCAGAGCCCCAGGTGGCCCAGCGAACCCCGTGCGATGGCGTCATCGATCGCGCGCCCCACGAGCACCGGCGTTAAACCATTAGTAACGAAGCCGAGCGACATGAGCACGGCGGCCGGCATCGTGCGGCGCTTGCGCAGCAGAACCGTCTTGATGAGCCACCGCTTGTCATCGGGCGCGGGGAGAGAACTCATAACGAACAAGTCTAATAGACCGCCCGCCACGCGCCCGGCTAGATTGTGTACACGATGTCTTTTGATTCACTCCACCCTGCCCCGGAGAACTTCCCCAGCTACCGCAAGCCCTCGGAGAAGTCTGCGCCGGAGTTCCGCACTACCGCGCACCGTCAGGCCTCCGCTCGTGCCTTCGCCAGCGGCGCGGATGAGTATGCCGACGTGCGTCCCGTCTACCCCGCCGAGGTCGCCGCACTTATCGCTGATGCTGGTCGCGTCCTCGACGTCGGCGCCGGCACGGGAAAGCTCACGGCGACGCTCACCAATCCCGAGGTGCTCGCCTGCGATCCCTCGCCCGATATGTGCAGGGTCCTGCGCGCCGAGCTGGGGCTTCCCGTCTGGCGGGCCACTGCTGAAGCCACCGCGCTTTCCGATGCCGCCCTAGACGCCGTCGCTTGTGCCCAGACGTGGCATTGGGTCGATGTTGCCCGCGCCAGCGCCGAGTTTGACCGCATCCTGCGTCCAGGCGGGCGCGTAGTGCTTGCATGGAACACCCTCGACGTGCACTCCGACCCGTGGGTCCTGCGTCTGGCCCGCATCATGCACTCCGGAGATATTCAGAAAGAAGGCTTCTACCCCGCCATCGACGACCCGTGGGTGCTCGCGGAGGAACGCCGTCTGCGTTGGTCCATGCCGCTTACCCCGGAGCAGCTGCACCGACTCATGCACACGCGCTCCTACTGGCTGCGCAACGGCGAGGAGGTTCACGAGCGCATGACGCACAACCTCAATTGGTATCTCTTCGAGCACATGGGCTTCAAGCCCGGGCAGCAGCTCGAGATTCCCTATCGCACGGACGCTTTCGCCTATACGCGGGCGTCCTAGGCAGCGCACGCCACGTCTCAATCGCCTCGCGCTTCGCGCCGGGCCCGTGGGATAGCGAACGCCGCGCGGCACCGACGTGCGCGCGGCATATCAATGCCAGCTAACTTAGAGGATGACGGTAGCAAGCAAGGAACCGACCACGCAGGACGTGAGCACCGAGATGAAGCCCGGGATGATGAACGAGTGGTTGATGACGAACTTGCCGATGTGCGTGGTTCCTGTGCGGTCGAAGCCGATGCAGGCGAGGTCTGATGGGTAGGTCGGCAGGATGAAGTAGCCGTAGGCCGCACCGTAGAAGCCGACGATGACGGCGGGGTCGATGCCCAGCGACAGACCGATAGGCGCGATGGCTACGAGGGCCGCGGCCTGGGAGTTGACCAGCTTGGAGACGATGAGCAGCGCGATGGCGTAGGCCCAGGGAGCCGACTGCACGATGCCGCCCAGGGCGCTTTCCAGTGCATCGATGTGCGTCTCGAAGAAGGTATCCGCCATCCAGGCAACGCCGAAGACGGAGAACACGGCGGTCATACCGGCCTTGAAGACCGGAGTCGTGGCGATCTTCGTGTTGTCGACCTTGCAGAAGATGAGGATGATAGCGCCAGCGACAAGCATAACCATCTGGATGACCAGGTTCATGGACAGCTTCTCCAGCTCGCCATCCTCGCCCGGGAAGGACGGGCGCAGGACGTCGAAGGCGCCGAGGATGACGACGAGGGCGATGGCGGTGAGGAAGACGGCGACGGAGCGCTTCGCCGATGCCGGGAAGACTTCACCGAGCAGCGAGTGGCCCGCAGACTGCACGGACTGTGCGAACTCAGGGTCCTTCATCTTCTCCTGGAAGGTCTCGTCCTTGTCGAGGTCCTTGCCACGACGCAGCGACCACAGCGCGGCAAGGATAACGCCGCTGAGCGAGGCGGGGATGGCGACCATAAGGATTTGCGGGATGGAGTACGAGACGCCGGTGACGCCCGCATTCTCCGCAATGATGGACGCGAGGGACACCGTAGCGACGGACACCGGAGACGCGGTGATACCCATTTGGGCCGAGGTCGAGGACACGGCCATCGGACGCTCCGGACGAATGCCCTTCTTCAGCGCGATGTCCTCGATGATCGGGAACATGGTGTAGACAACGTGGCCGGTACCGCAGAGCACGGTGAGGAACCACGTGGTGAGCGGGGCGAGAATGGTGATGCGCTCGGGGTGAGCGCGCAAGATTTTCTCGGCGAATTGCATCATCACCTCTAGACCTCTGGCCTGTTGCAGCGTGGCCGCGCAACCGATAACCGCGATGATGGTGAGCATGACCGATACCGGGGGCTCGCCTGGCTTGAGGCCAAAGACGAAGACCATGATGACGAGGCCAATACCGGAAATGAGACCGAGCCCCAGGCCACCGTAGCGCGTGCCAAGTAGCAGCGCGGAGAGGATGACAATAATTTGGAGAACGATCGCGAGACCCGAGGTCGGGTCAAGGATGGAGGCAAGCATGACGCGCCCTTCCGAACTCATTGAAGGTTCTGAGAATGAAACTGTGTACTTGCTTCATCTTATGCGACCGGACATAACCAGACATAAGTAAACACAGGCGGGAAAAGTCACACCGGAAGGATTCCGGATTGAGAGGCTGCATGAACTATAATGGCAGCATAACGCACATACTGCTATTCAGGCGCTGCACTGGGGCCAACACCACATTTCGGACATTTCGTAGGCCAATACCCTACCAACGAGCGCCGGTTGTTATACCCAGTATGCGCCGCACCAAAGACGAATAATCCCCCTCACTCCACCGCCCAGTGACGGCACAGTGAGGAGGATTCGTTACCCCGCCCTAGAAGCTAGCGCTTGCGCTTATCGCGACGCTCGCGAACGCGGACGGCGATGCGCACCGGCGAGCCGTGGAAGCCGAAGCGCTCACGGAACTTGCGCTCCAAGTAGCGACGGTAGCCAGCGTCAAGGAAGCCCGTGGTAAACAGCACGATAGTTGGCGGCTGCGTGCCCGCCTGCGTAGCGAAAAGCACGCGCGGCAGACGGTTGTTCTTCATCGGCGGCGGATTCGCAGCGATGGCCTCGCGCAGCCATGTGTTGAGCTGGCCGGTGGACACGCGCTGGTCCCAGGACTCGAGGGCCGCGAGCATGGCCGGCTCCAGTTTCTGGAGGGCGCGGCCGGTCTCTGCTGAGATATTCACGCGGGTGACCCACGGCAGGTGCGTGAGTTGCTCGTCGATTTCGCGGTCCAGGTAGTAGCGGCGGTCCTCGTCAACGAGGTCCCACTTGTTGAACGCGATGACGAGCGCCTTGCCGGCCTCGAGCACCATGTTGAGGACGCGCTGGTCCTGCTCCGAGATTTCCTGCGAGGCGTCGATGAGCATGACGCAGACCTCGGCGGCGTCGATGACGCCGCGGGTGCGCAGGGACGCGTAGTACTCGTGGCCCTGGGCGTTCTTGACCTTCTTGCGCAGGCCTGCCGTGTCAATGAACTTCCACAGCTTCTGGTCGAGCTGAACGAGCGAGTCAACAGGGTCGACGGTGGTGCCCGCCGCGTTATCGACGACGGAGCGCTCCTCGCCGGTGAACTTGTTGAGCAGTGAGGACTTGCCCACGTTCGGCTTACCCACGAGCGCTACGCGACGCGGACCCGAGGTGATGGACGGGTGGCGCGGCTGGTCCGGGAAGAGACGCAGAATCTCGTCGAGGACGTCAGCGCCGCCGCGACCGTGCTGTGCGGACACCGGCCACGGATCGCCAAGCCCCAGCGCGTAGAACTCCGCCATGTCCGCATACATATTGTCCGAGTCGAACTTATTGGACACGAGGATGACGGGAACCTGGGACTTCTGCAACTTCTTCGCCATGACAGAGTCAGTCTCCGTGATGCCCACGCGGGTGTCGACGACGAAGACGATGACGTCAGCGGTCTCCATGGCGGCCTCAGCCTGGCGCGCGATGGCAGCATGGATGCCCTTGACGTTGGGGTCCCATCCGCCGGTGTCCTGGACAAGGAAACGGCGGCCGTTCCACTCGGCGACGTAGGAAATACGGTCGCGGGTAACACCCGGATGGTCCTCGACGACGGCCTCGCGGCGCCCGAGGAAACGGTTGACAAGCGAGGACTTGCCCACATTAGGGCGACCCACGACGGCCACGGTGCAAAGGTTCTCCTCGACGTGACCGTCAGCATTGACGCCATACGCGGCCTCGATCTCGGCCCATTCCTCATCCGTGAGGTCGTCCTCGTAGTCTTCGCCATAGTCGGCCTCGCCGAATTCAGACTCGTCAAAGTCCTCGGCGTCGAAGTCTTCATCGAAGTCATCATCGTCGACCCCCTCGTAGCCGTCGACGACTGCGATTTCCTTCGCGTCCTCGTCGAGGTCGAAGTCGAACTCCGAGACATCGAAGTCGGACGATGCCCACTTCTGGCTCGAGGAGACGGTTTCTTCTTCCATCTTGCCCTGTGGGTAGTGGAACTCGGTCTCGAATTCCTCCGGCTGGCCGCCGGTGTTGGTGTTCTTAGCCACGCGCGGACTCCTTAATGATGGCGGTGAGACGCTGCAGGACCTCCTGCAGCGTGAGCTCGGACGTGTCGACCACGACGGCGTCCTCGGCCGGGCGCAGCGGCGACGTGGCGCGGGAAGAATCCGCGGCGTCACGGCGCTCGACGTCGGCGAGCACGGTGTCGAAGTCAGAGGGAATGCCTGCGGCGACGTTTTGGTCGTAGCGACGCTGCGCACGGACCTGCGCCGAGGCGGTCAGGAAGATCTTCACGGGGGCATCGGCAAGCACCACGGTGCCAATGTCGCGGCCCTCGACGATGGCGCGATGCGCCTGGGCTGCCAGCTTACGCTGCAGGTCGACCAGGTTCTGGCGGACCTCCGGGATGGCGGAGACGGCCGAAACGTTGCGGGTCACCTCGTCTTCGCGGATGACCTTGGAGACGTCCTCACCGGCGAGCAGTACCTGCTTGGAATCCGGATCATCGGAAACCTCGAGCGGCAGGTCTGCGGTCGCGGCAATAACGGCCTGCGTATCGGCGGGGTCCAGGCCCGCGCGCAGGACGGCAAGCGTCGCGACACGGTACATGGCGCCGGTGTCGACGTACTTGGCATCAAGCTCCTTGGCCAGTTGGCGGCACGTGGAGGATTTGCCGGTGCCAGACGGGCCGTCGACGGCCACGATGAGTCCATTGTTAGGCATATTGTTCAGCATTTACATCTCCACCGCGTTGTACAGGCTGGTCAGTTCGTTCGAGTTGAGCGCGCGGAATGCACCCGGGGTGAGCTCGCCAAGCTGCACCGTGTGCAGCTTGGTGCGCACGAGGCGCTGGACCGGGTAGCCGGCCTCCTTGAGCATGCGACGCACAATGTGCTTGCGGCCTTCGTGCAGCTCGACGCGCACGAGGGAGTAGCCGCCGTTCTTATCCACAATCTGCGCGAAGTCGGCCTTGGCCAGGCCGTCATCGAGCTCGATGCCGTCCTTGAGCTGCTTGACCAACTTGTTGCCCCCCTCACCGAGCACCGTGGCGAGGTAGGTCTTCTTAATGCCGTACTTCGGGTGCATGAGGCGATTGGCAAGCTCGCCGTCGTTGGTGAGCAGGAGCAGACCCTCAGTGTCCGCGTCAAGGCGGCCCACGTGGAACAAACGCTGGCCCGCCGCCACGCGGTCAGAGACCAAGTCGCCCACGCACGGGCGGCCCATGTCGTCATGCATGGTCGACTGCATCCCGCGCGGCTTGTTGAGAATGAAGTACTGCATGTTCTCATTGACGTTGATGCGCACGCCATCAACTCGGATAACGTCGACATTCGGGTTGACGCGCACGCCCTGCTGCATGATGATTTTTCCGTTGACCTCGACGCGACCGGCGTCGATGAGGATCTCGGCGTGGCGGCGCGAAGCGACGCCAGCCTTGGCGAGCACTTTCTGGAGGCGCTCCCCCTTTCCATTGTTCGCGGCGCCTTGGGCGTCACCGTCGACCAACCAGTCGGCGCCGAGTTCCCGCGCGACGGAGTCAGCGGTGGAGTTCTTGGTGCGGTCAGATTTTTTCACGTGCTGGCGGCGGGCCGGCTTGGCATTCGAGACCAGCATGTCGCTGGCTCGCTGCTTCTTGTCCGGTGTGCCGTCGCGGCGAGCGGGTGGGGTCACGATAATCACGTGTCCTTTTCTTGTGTATGCAGTTGCCGCCTGGCGCCTTGTTCATTCCGGTTGAAATCTCGCGAGCTCCTGCTCGCGGGGCGCTGGACGTGGAAACGCTTTGTTTACCGCAGGCCATCCTACCCCCGAATAGTCTGGCCGTGGTATTCGCGGATTGTCGGGTGCTAGTACTCCTCGAGGATGGAGTCCACATCCGGCAGCAGCGGCGCCAGGTCTGGCAGGCGCTGTAGCGAGTCGATGCCAAGCAGTTCAAGGAAGAGCTCCGTGGTCTCGTATTGGTGGGCCAGGCCCTCGTGCTCAATCTCGCGGATGAGTCCGCGCAGGGTGAGTGTGCGCATGACGCCATCCACGTTGACGCCACGCACGGCGGCGACCTGCGCACGCGTGACGGGCTGACGGTAGGCGACGACCGCGAGGGTTTCCATCGCGGCACGAGAAAGCTTGGTCTGGCTGCCGTCGAGGAGGAATCCTTCGACAGCCTCTGCGTTGTCTTTGCGCGTGTAGAGGCGCCAGCCCTCCCCTGTTTCACGGAGGTCGAACCCTGAGCCACGCTCATCGAATTCCCTCGCAATGGCATGCAGGTGGTCACTTACCACGGTGGGCTCCAGCTCGAGGGCGCGCGCCAAAGCCTCGACGGACGCGGGGGCGTCGAGGACGAGCAGAATCGACTCGAGGCGCGAGCGCTGCTGCGAGATGAGCGGCAAGGCGGGACGCGGCTGGGAACTATCCATGGCTTCGCAGTCTAATCCCAGTTAGCCGCCGCGACGACGGCCGGGTCGACGTCGAGGCCAGTCCATGCAACATCGAGGGGTCCGAGCGACTCCTCCTGCTGTGCGTCGACGGCCTTCGCTTTGTAGAGCTCCAACAGCGCGAGGAAGCGGCCGACGACCTCCATGGACACGGTGCAGTCACGGGTGAGCGCGGTAAAGGACATCCAGTTGCCTTGCCCCAGCAGCTTGAGCGTCGTGAGGATCTTTCCTGCCTGCTCGGGTACGGAGACGGCCACGTGGTGAATGTGACCCGTCGCCACGCCCTCGGGCGGCTTCGGACGAAAGACGCTGGCGGCAAGCTCAGCGAAGCTCGCGGGCATGTGACCTAGGGCGACCGGCGGGAGCAGCTGCGCGAACTGTTCCTCCATGCCCACCGCGCGGGGATAGCTGCGGCGCGCTTCGCGCTGCCAGCGCGCCATGAGGTCTGCGACCTGTTTGTAGGCCTTGTACTGAAGCAGGCGCGCGAACAGCAGGTCGCGGGTCTCGAGGAGTTCCAAGTCTTCCAAGGCAGAGACCTCGCCGCGGGGCAAGAGGCGCGCGGCCTTGAGATCGAGAAGGGTCGCGGCGACGAGGAGAAACTCCGTGGTCTCGTCGAGGTCAGCCATGGCGCCGAGCGCACGGGTGTAGGCGACAAATTCGTCAGTGACCTCGGAGAGCGCGACGTCCGTGACGTCCATTTTCTTCGACGAGATGAGCTGCAGAAGCAGGTCGAAGGGCCCCTCGAAGTTCTTCAGGGCGATGCGAAAGCCGGTGATCTCCGGCTGGACGGCCTCCTGGTTGGGTGCGTGAGAAGGCGCAAGGGGATGAGTAGCGTTCACTACTTCGAGGTGCGCTCGATGACCTCGCGGGCGAGGTCGCGGTATTGCTTCGCCGCCTGCGAATTCGGCGCCCATGTGGTGATTGCTTCGCCGGCGACGGACGTCTCCGGGAAACGGACGGTGCGCGTGATGACGGTGTCAAAGACCTTGTCTCCGAAGTAGTCGACGACGCTCGACATGACCTCGCGGGCATGCTTGGTACGACGGTCATACATGGTGACGAGGATGCCGAGGATCTCCAGATCGAAGTTGATGCGCTCGGCGACCTTTTCCACCGTGTCCGTGAGCAGTGCCAGGCCGCGCAAGGAGAAGAACTCGCACTCCATCGGGATGATGACGCCCGCCGAGCAGGCCAAGGCATTGACGGTGAGCAGGCCAAGGGACGGCTGGCAGTCAATGATGATGAAGTCGTAATCGCGGCGCACGGGGCGCAGCGCACGGGCGAGCGTGTGCTCGCGGCCGACCTCGTTGACGAGCTGAATCTCCGCCGCGGACAAGTCGATGTTGGCGGGAACAAGGTCAAGGCCTGCGATGGGCGTGCGCTTAATCGCGGAGTGAATGGACACCTGATTGTCGAGCATAACGTCGTAGATGGTGTCTTCAATCTCGTCATGCGTAAGGCCGAGGCCGGCGCTCAATGCGCCCTGCGGGTCCAAGTCAACGAGGAGGACTTTACGTCCAGCTTCCGCGAGGCACGCGCCCAGGTTAATGGTCGAGGTGGTTTTACCCACGCCGCCCTTTTGATTACACATGGACAAGATGGTTGCGGGACCGTGGGACTCCAGCGGGGCCGGCTCCGGGAGCTCACGCACCGGGCGACCAGTTAGGCCCACCTCTACTTCGGAGGCGTCGAAGAGGCCGTCCTCACTCATAGTCACACCTACTTCCTTGACTTCTACCGATGCATCGCCCACCGGCGGGACTGCCAGCATGCCCGTCGGCGCGCCGTCTTACAGCCGTGTCATTTCCCTTTGACGTATCTTACAGCGTACCCGCCGCCGCGCAACCACGACGCATAACCCTCAAAGCCTCCGGAAAGTAAAGGGTAAAGGCTAGACTATAGAGTCGTTGAGCGCGCGGAACGGCGCTTGCGCGCCAGTGCGACGAGGGCGGCGATGAGCGCCACAATGAGGACGACGATGACGACACCGGCAACGATGAGCTTGGTGTTGGAGGAATCCGCCGAATCATGCGCAGCCTGTTCCTCCTCGAGCTGCTCGCGCGTGACATGGTCAGCGGACGCGTAGTGCGGGTCGCGCAGGGTGACGTCCGCGACCACGCCGGAGCCATCCTCACGGATGAGCTGCATGATAAACGGGTTGTCCGGTGCTTGGCCCTCGGGGTAGGTCAGCGTCAGGGTGCGCGCGGTGGTATTGATATCGCGCTGGACGCCCTCAATGATGTTGCCGTCCGCGTCGATATAGCGCAGCGTCACGCTGTTGCGGTCCATGTCCTTGAAGCGGTTATAGAGATCGAGCGCCTGGCTCACGTCCATCTGGGCCGTAATGACGTTGTCCTTGATGGTCGACTCGAGGTAGATGTGCTCGGCTGCGGAGGCATCAGCGGGGCTCGCCGCCGACCGTGTGGGCTTCTCCCCCGGCACGACGGGAAGGTTCGCGTCAGCCTCACCACCGGTCACATCCCCCGCGGCGCCGCCGTTCGTTCCCTCGGCAGAACCGCTGCCGCCCTCGGAGCCGCCAGCGCCGTTGTCACCTTGCGTGCCCTCACCGCCCGAGCCATTGACAGAAGCGTCGTTGCCGGCGCCTTCCGCGCCGTCGCTGCCGCCCTCGCCGTTTCCGCCGTTACCGGTGCCACCGACGTCGGCTTTCTCCGGCGCGGTCGAGACGAGCGTGATGGTGCCGGAATAGCCTTGGTAGCTCACCGGGATGGAGACCTGGCCGCCCTCGGCGGGGGCGGTAATCGTGGCGGAACCGCCGGATGCCGAGACGGACCATCCGCCGCCGGAATAGGAGGCTTCGACAGGCACGGGCAGGGAGACCGTGGTAGTTTGGCCCGCGGCGACGCTCACGGGAGTCGCGAGCATGGATTGGACGGCCTCCGGAGTCATGCCCTCGGGAATCTGCGCGGAGGCCGCGGGAACGGGCGACTCGCCAAGCGGCGCGAGGATGGCCGGAGCGGCGAGAGCCGGAGCGGTAAGCACCGCGGCGGCGCAAACGGCAGCCAGATGGCGGCGCGAGGACAGGAACACGGAGTGAGAAGTCGTCGGCACGGGTGGGATCACAACCTTTATGGTCGACGCGGTACTCAATGTGCCGCGCCAGTGGACGATGAACAGAAGATGAACGGGCCCAGTCTAGCCGTCGCAGCGAACGGCCCGGAAACTACGGTCTAGGCGCGCGGGTGAGCCGTGCGCCAGGTCTCACGGAGCGCATCGGCTGTGACGTGCGTGTAGATCTGCGTCGTCGTCACCGAGGAATGACCTAGGAGTTCTTGGACGGTACGCACGTCGGCGCCGCCTTCGAGCAGGTGCGTAGCAAAGGAGTGCCGCAAGGTATGTGGCGAGACCTTCGCGTCGAGTCCGGCGCGCTGTGTGGCGGTCTGCAGCACGGCCCAGGCGGATTGCCGCGTGAGCGGGTTGCCCCGGGTATTGAGGAAGAGCGCGGGCGTACGTCCCCCGCTCAGCACGGGACGCGCACGCACGAGATAGGCGCGCACGGCGGCCTGCGCCTTGGAGCCCACGGGCACGAGGCGTTCCTTGTTGCCCTTACCGGTAATCCGCAGGACGCCGGGCGTGCCGGGCTCAGATTCGAGTGCGTCGTGGATGTCGTCGACGGCCAGGCCGACGACCTCAGAGATGCGGGCGCCGGTGCCATAGAGCAGCTCGAGCAGCGCCCGGTCGCGCACGTCGATGGGGCTCGCGGCCTCCCCGTCCGGGACGGATTCGATGAGGCGTGCGACCTCGTCGACCGAGAGAGTATCCGGCAGATGCTGCGGCGGGGCGGGCGGCGAGACCTCCGAGGCGACGTCAAGGCCCAGCACGCCCTCGGCGACGGCAAATTTGTGGAGGCCGCGCGCGACCACGAGGGCTCGATTGGCCGAGGATGCCGCCATGGTGGAGCGCAGCCACGCGAGGTAGGCCTCGACATGGGAGCGGGTGACGTCGCCGAGATCCTCGATCCCAGATTCGGCGAGCCAGCCGAGATAGCGGCGCACATCGCGCCGATAGTTGCTCAGTGTATTGGATGAGACGCCCCGCTCGACGGCCAAGTGGTTAAGCCACGTCGCGGCAATGCGCTGGGCCGGGGTCGACGGTTCCCTCTGATGCGCGGGCAGGTCTAGCTGAGAGGAACTCACAGCTTCTTCATGTCCGGGCCCTGGCGGCGCGCGGCGAGGGACTGGGGACGCAGGTCAAAGGGGGCATCGGCAGGCCGGGTGGCTCCGCCATGGTTGATGACGCGATCCGCGGCGAGGATGCCACCCACGGCGATGGAGTTGACGATCTCACCGGAAAGAATCTTCGCGACGGCCTCCTCGAGCGGCAGCCACAGGAAGTCCATGTCTGCCTCCTCGTCGCCCACGGCGTGGAGCGCCTCCACCTCGTGGAGATCGCGCGCGAGAAAGACGCGCACGGCCTCCTCGCAAAAGCCCGGCGAGGTAACGAGGTCTGCAAGCGTCGCCCACTGCTCAGCGGCAAGCCCGGCCTCTTCCTGCAGCTCGCGCTGGGCGCCGGTGAGCTCGTCTTCGCCCTTGATGTCGAGCAATCCTGCGGGCAGCTCAAGCAGGTGGCGGTCGACGGAGCGGCGGTACTGGTTGACCATCGCGATACGTCCCTGATCGTCCACCGCGGCGATGGCCACGGCGCCAAAGTGCTCAACGACCTCGCGGCTGGCCACGTGGCCGTCGGGCATGACGACCTCGTCGCGGCGCACCGCGATAATCGGTGCGTCAAGGAGCAGCTCCGAGCGCAGAGTCTTAAATTCATGCGACATTGCCTGTCATCCTTTCCAGAGGTTAGCTGGCGGCATTCGGCAGCGGCGGCGCGGCGGCATCGACATCTGCGGCCGCACCATAGGCCCCGTGGCCGCCGTCGAGCTGCTCGCGCACCGCGAGCACCGTCGCCATGCGCGCCCACGAACGGTCGATGGAATCGACCGTGGAGACCTCGTTGCCCTTCGCGGAGCGGAGCTTGCCGATGACCCCTTCATCCGACGTCGACTCTATCCTTCCGGCGAGCACGGCGTTGCGGCCCGTCTTATTCAAGGCCGTGAGCATGGCAGAAAGGTTATCGGACTTGAACGCATCGCCCGCAGTGCCCGACGTCTTGCCGTCGATGACGACGATGGCCTGGGCGGGCAGAATGGTCCCATCCTCGTAGTCGATGAATCCGGCATCGCGCAGCGCTTGGAGCACCGTCGCGCGGTCGGCGACGGAGGCCAGCGGTTGCGTGGATTCCGGATCCATGTAGAGCGCAGCGCCGAGGGACTCGCCCGCGTGGGTGCCCATGTCCTGCTGCTTGGTGGACAGCTGCGCGCCGGCGGGCAGCGTGTTGGCGATAAGCGACTTGAGCTCGTCCGCGCGCGACTGATCGAAGAAGGCATCCGCCAAGTCAATCGTTCCGGCGTCCTCGATGTCCGCGGAGGCGAGCAGCGCCTTGATGCCGTCGACCTCATTGCTTTGCGCGTTCGACGTCGTCATGACGAGCACCGGGCGCCCAGCGAGGCTGCCATCCACCATGGTGGGCGAGAGCTCGGAGACGACCGAGTCGCCGGACTTGGACTGCGCCTGCAGCACCTGGTTGTCCTGGACGACCTGGCGGAATTCATCGCGCACGGCGTCATCGCCACCCGCAGAACCCGCGACCGTGGGGCCCAGCGCGAATGCGCCGATAGCCACGCCCACGGCCACCCCGAAGCCACTGCCTGCGATGACCGGGCCAGAAGAAGAGAATCGCTGTGGCATTAGTTAAACCATCCTGCGACCGTCTCGGTGAGGTTGGACCACGTGGCGGAGAGGTTCTCGCCGAAGGAGGCGTCCCCGCCCAAGCCCGCGATGAGCACGATGACGGCGAGCGCAACGAGGATGCCGAGCAACGCCCACAGCCAGCCCAGGCTTCCGCCTGCCGGTGCCGTGTACAGCGTAATGACGGAGTCCGCGTCGACGAGCTTCGTGCCCGTCTTCATGCGCGCAAGCAACGCCGCGGGCGTCGCGTGTGCCTTGTCCGCAAAGATATCGTCGAGGTCGACAGAGCCTCCTACCTGCACGATCATGTCCGCTTCCTGGAAGTCCGTGAGCAGCAGCGCCAGGTCCGTCGACGAATCCGTCGCGGACGGGAAGGTCATCGCACCCACCCCCAGGTCCTGAATTTTCTCCAGGCCCGGTGCCGTGCCGTCCGGCGTGGCCGGCAAGATGACGCGCGCGCCCGAACGCAGCGTCTCCGCCTTGACCGTCTCCGGGTTTGCCACGATGAGATCCGGGCTGTAGCCCATCTCCACGAGCGAGTCTGCTGCGGAGTCGACGCCCACGATGACGGGCTCGTATTCGCGAATGAAGTTGCGTAGCAACTTCACCTTGGCGCGGTGGTCCTCACTGGGCGAGACGACCATGACCTTGCGGCCGCGCATCTCCACACCCGACTCCGGAATACCCAAGCCGTCGATAAGTAGCGGGCCTTCCGAGTGGATGAACTGGATTGAGTTGCCGAAAAAGGCTTCCATGTGGTCGATGAGGTTGCGCTCGGCCTCGGCAAAGCGCGCCTGCGCTTGGCCGCGCTCGATGACGGTGCCAGAGCCAATCTGCTTGTCTCCCAGATAGACGGTGCCGTCATCAGTGAGACGCGCCTTCTTCCCGTCCTTCATCGCCTCGAGGAACTGCGGGCCCACGCCCTCCACGAGCTGCGTTTCGGCGTCGAGCAACATGTGCGGTCCGTAATTGGGAATGCTACCGGTGCTAAATTCCGCGGTGTTGATGACCGCGGCCGGCTTCAAGTCCACCAGCTGCTGGGCTTCCTGACGAGAGATATTCGCGGCGTCGACCACGGCGAAGTCCCCCGCGCCGAACTTCTTCAGTCCTTTGCCGCCGGGCGTGCAATCGCGCAGGGTGCCAGTGACACCGGGTGCGTCGGTAGTGCGAGAAAACAAACTCATGCGCGCGATTGTCCCACTTCTAGGCCTCCCAGCGTGGGAGGCGCGCGGCAGCATCCCCGGCTCGGGCCTATTTATTCGCTTTCTCCTGCCGGAACTCCGCGACTTCCGCCTGTGCGCGGTCAAAGAGCTCCTGCGCGTGCGCACGCCCCGTCTCCGTGCCGTCGAGTCCCGCGAGCATGCGCGCCAGCTCCTCTACGCGTTCCCTCTCGCTGAGCGTGCTCACGCCCGAGGTATACATATCCTTCGCCACGTGGAGGTGCGTAGTCGCATACGCCGCCACCTGCGGCAGGTGCGTCACCACGATGACCTGATTGCGCGTCGCTAACCGCGCCAGGCGGCGTCCAATCTCCACCGCGGCGCGGCCACCCACGCCAGCGTCGACCTCGTCGAAGACCATGGTCGTGCCCTCCGTATTCGCCGAAAGCACGACCTCGAGCGCCAGCATGACGCGCGAGAGCTCGCCTCCCGATGCCGTCGCCGCCAGCGGCCGGCCATTGAGCTGCAGCTCCACCTCGTTCGCGCCCGTCCTCGAATACCGGGCGTCCTTCACCGCGACCGTGAACTCCGAGGACGCCATGGCCAGCCCCTTGAGCTCCGCCGTCACGGCATCCCCCAGGCGCCGCGCCGCGTCCTCACGCGCCGCCGTCAGTGTCGCCGCGTGCGCGATCATCTCAGACTCCGCCGCTTTGACCTGCTTGGCCAGCTCTTCCAGCGCCTCCGTGGACGTGTCAATAGACGCCAACCGCTCGTTCGCGTGATCCCGCCACGCAAGCACGCCGTCGATATCCGGCGCGTACTTCCGGGTGAGTGTCTTCAGCTCTTGCTGCCGCGTAAGCGACCTCTCCAGTTCCTCCGGATCCGCAGGCAAATCTGCCAGGTACGCGCCAAGCTCACCGGCGATGTCGCCCAAGCGCGACGTGATTTCCGCCAGCTGCTCCCCCAACGCCTTGAGCTGCTTATCCTCCACGCCCGACAGTTGCGCCTGCGCCTGCCCCAACAAGGACGAGGCCGCATCTTCCTCGAAGCCCTCTTGCCCGTCGATGCTCCCCAACGCGACCGTGGCCGCCTCGCGCAGACCATCAACGTCCTGGAGCTTGCGAATGCGCTCGACCAAATCCACGTCCTCACCCGACTGCGGGTGCATGCCATCGATCTCATCGACCGCGAACTGAAGCCGGTCCACTTCCTGTGCCAGCTCGCGCCGCGACTCCGTGCGCGTCTTATAGTCCTTGGCCAACGCACGCCACGTACGGAATGACTCTGCGTAGGCCTCGCGCAGCGGCGCGACCGCCGGATCCGACCGATCCACGGCTCCGAGCTGCTGTTCTGGCGCGAGCAACCGCAGCTGATCGTTTTGCCCATGGACCGTAAGCACGAGCGACGAGAATTCCCCCAACGTCGCCGCCGGCACTGAACGTCCGCCCAGGTACGCCTTCGAACGCCCCGCAGCCGAGACCGTACGCGCCACGATAAACTCGCCGTTCTCATCCGGCGAGCCGCCCGCGTCCTCCACGACCGTCGCGGCCGCCTGCGCAATATCCGGCGCCGCCGTATCCACGGCAAATGTGCCTTCCACCGAGGCCTTCTTCGACCCCTGGCGCACACGCGTGGAATCTGCACGTCCGCCCGCAAGCAGGCGCAAACCAGTGACCACCATCGTCTTACCTGCACCGGTCTCACCGGTAAGCACGGTCAATCCCGAGGACAACTCCGCGCTGGCGCGTTCGATAACGCCCAGGTTCTCGATCGTGATGTCTGCTAGCATGCCCCGTAGTCTATCGTATTTGTGTTCGAAGCGTCCACACGTCCGCGCCCACGTCCGGCAACGAGTTAGACCGAGTAGTCGTCGCCGCCGCGCTGCGGGCCGCGCCACCCCGCCACAGGCAGCCGGAGCTTGCTCACCAGACGATCCGTAAAGGGTTGATTGTCGAGACGCACCCAGCGCACGGGGCGCTCACCCTTCACGGCCTCCACGCGCGCGCCGGCAGGCATATCCAACCGCCGAAAGCCGTCCATGCTCACCTGTGCCTCGGACGTCGACGACTCGGATTCCACGGCAACTCGCGACTGCGGCGAGACCACCAAAGGCTTGGTAAACAAGGCATGCGCGTTGTTGGGTACCACGAGAATGGCGTCGAGCTCCGGCCACAACACTGGTCCACCAGCGGAGAAGGCATACGCCGTAGACCCCGTGGGACTCGAGATAAGCACACCATCGCACCCAAAGGACGACACCGGGCGGGCGTCAATTTCCAGCACGGCGTCCAGCACTCCCGAATGGTCGAGGCTTTCCACGCTGGCTTCGTTGAGCGCCCACGAGCGTCCGATCTCTTTGCCGGCGCGGTCATAGACGACAACGTCGAGCGTCATACGATCCTCAATGCGGTAGGTTCGCGAGATCACCCGCTCGATGGCCTGTTCCAGGGACTCCGCCTCCCACTCAGCGAGGAAGCCCACGTGGCCCAAGTTGATGCCCAGAACCGGGATGTCCACCGCATGCGCCAAGTCTGCGGCGCGCAGGAAGGTGCCATCACCGCCCAAGACGAGCACCATCTCACACCCTTCGGCCGAGGCCGGCTCGTGCGGAACGAGATCCAGTCCCGACAGATCGACGCCCGGTGCCGGCGTCGCGCACACGCGCACCGTAATCCCCGCGTCGCGCAACAATTCCGCAGCGCGACGCATGGAGGCGACATTGTCTTCGCGCCCGGTGTGCGGCACAAGCAAAATCGTCCGCTGCGCGTCCTGCGTGCGGTCCGGCGTTGCGGTCATTACTGGGGTCCTTCCTCAATGGCCCGCACAACCATGTCGTGCAAAGCCTCGGCATCTGGATGCGTCGTTCCACCGTCTTTGACCAGCCAGAGGAAATACTCAACGTTTCCGCTCGGACCCGGTAGCGGTGACGCAGCCACTGCTTTGCAGCTTAGTCCGAGGGTCCGGGCAAAGGCAGCGATTTCTTCCGTGACCTCTGCCCGTAGCTCCGGCGATCGCACCACGCCACCGTGCCCCAAGCGGTCCTTTCCCACCTCGAACTGCGGCTTGACCATCGGGAGCAAGAATGCCCCATCGTTCAAGCACTCCACAATGGCGGGCAGAACCAACTTGAGCGAGATAAACGATAGGTCGCCCACCATCGCGTCGCATGGCCCTTCCGTGACCTCAAGCGTGAGGTTACGAATATTCGTCCGGTCGAGAACCATGACGCGCTCGTCGTTCTGCAGACGCCACAGTAGCTGTCCATAGCCCACATCAACGGCAAGCACCTCCCGCGCGCCATGGCGCAGGAGCACGTCCGTAAAACCGCCTGTCGATGCCCCTGCATCGAGCACCCGCAGCCCGTCAACCGAGACATCGAACGCCTCCAGCGCGCCCAACAGCTTGTGTGCGCCGCGCGATGCCCAATCGTCTTCCTCGGCCTTCTCAACGCGAATGGAGACTTCAGGCTCGACGATGGTCGCTGGTTTCTTGGCTTGGAAGCCCCCGACGTAGACGCGACCAGCCTTAATCCAGTCGACGGCTTGTTCACGTGAACGCGCAATCTTGCGGCGCACGAGCTCTGCGTCGAGACGGCGGCGTTTGAGGGCCATTAGTTCTCCTGAAGTACGTCACGCAGCACCGTGTGCGCGCGATCAAGCTGTTCAAATTCTTCGCGCAGATCCGCTGCCGGTTCGCCCAAGATATCACCGACACGCGTGTCGACGGACTCAGGACTCACCACCGAGTGCGGATCATGCGGCTTCGGGGCGGGCCGATGACCAGGCATGGACCCTGGAGTTGGTGCAGGCATCACCACCACGCCTTGACCGCACGCTCCGCTGCCTCAGAACGCGGTTGGATGTAGCGTGGCGGCTTGGGCAGCGCCCAGACGACCTCGAGCACGGTACGCAGCGCCTGCGTCGGTGTAGCGCCCTCATCTCCATGCTCAAGCAGGACATCATAACCATCGACGCGGGCCGTGAAACCACCCTGCGCACCCGGACGTGCTTCTGCCCGCTTGAGACCCAGATCTGCCAGTGTCGCGCCAATGTAATCGGGACGGTGCTTCTCCGGCGCCTCGATAAGAGCCATCGGGCCGCTCACTCCGGTAAGCACGTGGAAGGTGTCCATCGCAGCGGTATTGCCGCCCAAGATATCCGTGTCGAGACGGTCACCGACAGCCAAAGGCTTCGAGGAGCCCATCATCTTAGCGGCCTGAATGAACATCTCAGGGCCGGGCTTGCCCGCAGACAGCGGCTCCACGCCCGTCGACGTCGTAATAGCCGCGACGAGTGCACCGTTCCCCACTGCAAGACCGCGCTCCGTAGGCAACGAGGTGTCTAGGTTGGATGCAAAGAACTGCGCGCCCGCACGGATAGCCAGCGCCGCCTCAGACAGTTCGCGCCACCCAAGGTCCTTGCTCATGCCTTCGAGAACCGCCACCGGCTTGTCGTCTGCCGAAGAAACGACCTCAAAACCTGCGTCGCGCGCAAGCTTCTTATACGAGTCCGCACCGACCACCAACACCTTGGAGCCTGCCTTGATGTGCTGTGAGGCGAGGGAGACTGCCGCCTGCGCAGAGGTAAGAACATGCTCTGGATCGGCCGGGATATCTATAGCGCGCAACATCGACGCCACCTCTTCAGGCGCACGCGACGCGTTATTAGTCACGTAAATGGCTTTGACGCCACAGGCGTTAAGCACGTCAGCGACACCGGGAAGAGCGACGCCGCCCTCCCAGACTGTCCCGTCTAAGTCTAGCAACAAGGCATCATGCGTGGACAATAGACTCATTACAGTTCCTTGAGACGATCAGCGGCGTCAGTCGCTTCGTCCTCGTCGATCGCGACAGTGTGCTTGAACCATTCCTTAGCTTCGTCCGTACGACCAGCCTCCAGCAGTGCGTTGGCGTATGCGTAGCTCAAACGAGCAGCGCTCCCGCCGCGTGCCGCCTTATCCGGGCGTGCGCGCTGGATAGTGACCACGGCTGCTTCCGCCTGCCCCATATCAAGGCGTGCACCAGCAACGACAATAGCGAGCTCAATCTCGCCATCGCGATCGAGCATCTTGGCTTCTTCACTGCGGCCAAGCTCAATAGCCTTCTGCGGTCGGCCGAGCCCACGCTCGCAGTCCGCCATGACAGCAAGCATGCCCGGGCCGCCGGAAATACGGCGTGCCGCACGCAGTTCCGCCAGAGCCTCTTTCCACTCACCAGCGTGGTAGGCAGCAACGCCATTGATCTCGCGTGCCACGGACACACGACCCGCGCGATCCTTTGCCGCACGTGCATGGCGCAATGCGAGCTCCGGGTCGTCCTGCATGAGCATCGCAGCCATAATCATATGCTTAGCAGTCGCCTCAGCATTATCCTTCGACAACGACTTCAGGTCCTGAAGCACCGAAGGATCAAGCTCGTTCATATCGATATCGGACGGGACATCCGGGTCGTTCTGGCGACGATTGATGCGTTCCTCACGGAAGCCCGAACGCTGCGGCGAGTGACTCCGCTTCTTCTCATCACGGCGGTCATCGCGACGGCCACCTCCACGGCGGTCGTCACGACGGCCATTACCGCGGTGGTCGTTGCGACCACCACGTCGGTCGTCACGGTGATCGTTACGGCCGCCGCGACGGTCATCACGGCGCTCATTACGATCGCCACGGTATCCGCGGCGCTCGCCGTCCTCACGGCGGTCACGACGGTTGTCATCATCGCGCCCGGAGCCGAACGACGAACGCCCGCGACCCTCGTCGCGACGGCCATTACGGCCAGAAAACTTCCCCTGTGGCTTACCGCCACGGCGATCGCCATCGCGGCGCCCGTAGCTGTTGGAGTCAGACATATAGCCTTGCACTTTCCAGTTCGATGAATCAATCAAATACCCAGCCATACTACCCGCTACGGGAACAAAACCCTAGCGGCCACCGCGGGAACCAGCTAAAGAAACGGCAGTATTTCAATGAGCTCCCGTCGCCTGAAATTGGCGAACTTGAGTACATCAACCATCCCTCGGATCGAAATGGCGAGCGGTTACTCCGAGAGCAATTACGTCACAAGTACGAAACCAAAACAATCCGAGCCACGGCCCTCCTTTAACGCATGGAGCGCTAGAACATTACCAAGGACTGCCGCCGGGCCGGTGCGACTTACCCGCTACGTGCGTTGAAGTGTGAATGAGTCGTCTACAAACCGAAGAGAGTGTTGTGACTCGTTCATGTTTCACCAATGACACGCCGGCGCGTGGATGGGCCTGTCATATAGGGGTGTGCGGCGTCCCTGTAAAACGCGTAAAAGCAGCGAGGGCCGAAAGACACTTTTTGTCTTTCGGTCCTCGCTGCGTGTTATGTAGTTGTTGTTTGTTGTTGTTATGTCGGCGGTAACTTACTCTCCCACACCCTC
>NZ_KQ959749.1:0-276157 GCF_001552965.1 Corynebacterium sp. DNF00584
ACCACGAAAACCCGCCCCGAGGGGCGGGCGATTCGGCATGCCGTTTTACGCCAGGCGCTCAGAACGCAGGCGATCGACGGCCGGAATGTCGAGTGGGCCGAGCTTCTCGACGGTCGTGTCCATCGCGCGCGCCAAAAGCAGGTCCGCGAGCTGCGGGTTGCGCGCGAGCGCGGGGCCGTGCATGTACGTCGCGATGACGGAGCCCTGGACTGCGCCCTCGGTGCCGACCTGGTCGGCAGAAGCACCGGCGGCGGTTGCCGCGGTGGAGTCCGTGTTACCGTTGCCGCGCGTCACGCGCGCCAGCGGGGTCGCGTCGGGGCCGAGGATGGTCGCGCCGAGGTGATTCTCAAAGCCGGTGAGCGTATCGGTGAGGCCGGGCACGGTGCCGGTGGGCCTCGAGACGACCTCGCCGATGGCGCGCTTGGCCAGGCCGGCGGTGGTGGCATCGATAAGCCCGAGGCCGTCGACCATGCGGCCGGACGCGCGGAAGGAAGTGCCCAGCACCTGCAGGCCCGCGCAGATCGCGAGGATGGGGCGCCCAGCGTTCGCGGCGCGGGTGAGGCCGCCGTCTTTGATGAAGTGCTCTGCCGCGAGAATCTGCGCGGTATCCTCGCCGCCACCGAGCGTGTACACGTCGAGCGTCGACGGGATGGGCTCGCCGAGCAGCACGCGGTGAATCTCTGCGTCGATACCGCGCATGCGGGCGCGCTGGCGCAGGACGAGCGCGTTGCCGTCGTCGCCGTAGGTGCCGAGGACGTCGGGAAGAATGAGTCCGATATTAAGCATTGTTGTCCTCCTGGTTCGCCGCGCGGAGCAAGGCCTTGCGGAGATCACGGAACGCCGTGTAGTTGGCGAGCACCTCCACGCGGCCGGGCGGGCAGGCGCGGATAGCGTCGAGCGGGTCGGGGATGAGTTCGTGCGAGATATCGGCGTAGACGAGGCGCACGGCCAGGTCGGTGCCGCGCTCGCCGGCGGCCTTGACGGCAATCCGGTCGAAGTCCTCGAATTTTACGTCCCATAGCCAGGACAGGTCGACGCCGTCGGCGACTTGGCCGTTGACGGCGATGACCACGCCGTCGGCGGTGCGGTCGACCATGGACAGCGCTTCCTGCCAGCCGGCGGGGTTCTTCGCGAGCAGCAGGCGAATCTCGTGGTCGTCGAGGCGCACGGTGGAGTAGCGGCCGGCGACGTCGTCGACGGTCTCGCACGCGCGGGTAGCGTCAGCCTGCGGGATGTCGAAGGCCTCGACGGCGGCGGCGATGGCCTGCGCCGCGTTACCGCGGTTCGCACGGCCCGGAAGCGCCAGCTCCAGCTTGCCGATGCCCCCGTTCGCCTCCAGGCCCGCGTCCGTCACCGTGTAGCTCGGCGTCGGGCGGCGGAAGTCGCGGCCGTCTTCCAGCTTCTTCACGGCGTACCAGTCGTCCGCGGTGCGCACGACGTGGCCGCCGGTGCGCGGGCAGGTGACGGAATCGCCGAGCCAGCCGGCGCCGGCGGAGACCCAGATGACGTTCTTCGCGTCGTAGGCGACGGAGGTCATGAGGACGTCGTCGCAGTTGGCGATGATGAGCATGTCTGGGTGGGCCTCGACGGCGCCGCGTAGCGCGCGCTCGATCTTATTGATTTCGCCGACGCGGTCGAGCTGGTCGCGTGAGAGGTTGAGCAGCACGAGCGCCTGCGGAGTGATGTTGTCTGCGACGTGGGGGACGTGGAGCTCGTCGACCTCGAGCACGATGTGCGAGGCGTCCGGGCTCGCCAGGAGCGCGGAGATGATGCCGGCGTCCATGTTGTCGCCGCCGTCGTTCGTCGCCACGGTGTAGCGGGTGCGCAAGGCCGCGGCGAGCATGCGGGTCGTCGTAGACTTGCCGTTCGTGCCAGTGACGAGGACGGACGGGCGTCCGCCGGCGAGTTCGCCCATGATGTGCGGGTCGATGGCTCCGGCGATGAGGCCGCCGATCATGCCGCCCGCGCCGCGACCGGTCGCACGCGAGGCGTACGTCGCGGCCTTGGCTGCGGTCTTCGCGACCGCGGTGCGCGCCTTTCCTAGGACACCCATTTAGCTCTCCTTCTTCTGGCTGTCGTTGCCGCCATGGTTCTTATTCCGGTTGTTGCTGCCGCGTCCGCGACGCCGGCGATTGCCACCGCGCGAGCCGCGGCGGCGCTTGCCGCCGGACTTGCCGCCCTGCGCATTGCGGGACCGCGATCGGTTATTCGCATTGGGGATGGGGTGTTGGGACGGCGCTGCGGGCTCGGGGGCATCGGCAGGCTCGGCGACGTCCTGGAGGAGTTCGAGGAACTCCTCGTCCGTGACGAGCTCGATGTCCTTGCGGTGCGCGTGCATGGCCTTGCCCACGAGGTCGTGGCGGCGGTTGCACACGACGAGCGAGGTCTCGCGCGAGAGTTTTTCCACGTAGTTGAGCTCCGCGGTGACGCCGGCGGCGATGAGCTCGTCCGGGTCGATGCGGGTCTCGGGCGCGACGACGAACTCCATGCCCTTGCGGACCTGTTCGCCGCGGCGCCAGAAGCCTGAGTTGTGATGCAGGCGCGGGGCCTGGGCGGCGTCGACGCGGACCTCGGAGCGCTGCAGGCCAAAGCGGTCGGCGCGCAGGTCGTCCGGGGCGTAGCTCGAGTGCTCGTCCTGGGAACGGTAGAGCTCGATGAGCATCTGGGTCGCGGCGCGGGAGGTCTCGGCCTCGGGCTGGGCTGCGCGCTCGGTGGTCGCGGCGGCGTCGTGACCGGCGACGGCGGCGAGACGGATGTCGGTGAAGTCCTGCTCGGCGCGGCGAGCGGTGGCGAGCGTGTCGATGATGCGCTCGGGCGTGGGAACGTGGCCTACGCGCTGGCGGCGGCGGCGATTGCGGCCGCGGGAACGGTTGGCGCGGGCGGCGGCGGTCATGGCGCGGCGGGCCTCGGCGACGAGGAACCCCCACGTGTACGGGGTGTCGTGGACGATGAGGGTGCGTCCGTCGATGAGCCGATCGAGCGGCTTGAGGATTTTGGAGAACTGCTGGCCCTCGGCGTCGGCTTCGAGGCCGTGCTGGTGGCGGGGGCCGCGGTCGGTGTCGGGGTTGAGGACCGCGTGGAAGTCGCGGCCGGTCTCGCCGGCGTCGTTGAAGGTCAGGGCGTCGAGGGTGAGCAGGCGCCCGGTCGACGGATGGATGCCGGTGGTTTGGATGGTCACCGCGACATACGGGTAGTCCGCGATATCAGTGAGCCGGTCGTGCTCGCGCGGGGAATCTGTCATTGTTCCGAGTTTAACGGACGCGGACTCGAATCCCGCGCGCTACTCGCCCAGAGGAGGGTTAGGAGACGGTCTCGGTCGGGGTTTCGACGGCGAGTTCCTGCGGGGTGTCTTCGACTGCGGGCGTCGGTTCGAGCGGCGTCGGTTCGAGCACTGTGGGGGACTTCGTGGCGGGGTCCTCGATGACCTCGAACGTGGTGGCCTCAGCGGTGGGTTCATCCGTGGTGGTTGCCGCGTCGGCGCCGCGGAAGAACGGAATGATGATGCAGTTGACGATGGTGGTGAACCAGAAGCCCGTGCCGCATTCCTTCGTGCCGGCGTTCCTGTCCGCGGTGTCGGCGGCCGTGGTGGTCGTCGTGGCGGGCGTGGTCTCCGTCGTGGGCTGTGCGCTCGTGGCGGGGGCCGTGGTGGACGGCTGCGCACTCGTGGTGGCGGTCGTCTTCGTCGAGGTAGTGGGGTCGTTGTCGCGGAACGAGTAGCTG
This sequence comes from Corynebacterium sp. DNF00584, assembly GCF_001552965.1. NCBI lineage: Bacteria > Bacillati > Actinomycetota > Actinomycetes > Mycobacteriales > Corynebacteriaceae > Corynebacterium > Corynebacterium sp. DNF00584. The sequence goes on from NZ_KQ959749.1 coordinate 3,721, forward strand.
ACGGTCGTCGGGGTCGCCTTTGCCGTGGTGGGCGTGGTGGGTGCAATTGCGGTGACGGTGGTGGTCGGCGTGACGGCCGAGGTCGGGGCGGCGGTGGTCGTGGATTCGACAGGGGACGTCGCGGGGGCGTCCGTCAGCTCGGCTGTCGTCGTAGTCGTGGTTGCCGTCGCGGTGGCCGAGGTGGTCGTGGCAGTCGTGGTTGCCGTCGCGGTGGCCGGCGCAGCACTGGCGGTCGGCGTGACGGCCGAGGTCTGGGCGGCGGTGGTCGTGGCCTCGGCAGGCGACGTCGCGGTAGAGGATGTCGCGGCGGGGGCCGTCGTGGTCGTTGTGGCGTCCGTCGGCTCGGCCACGGTCGTCATCGTGGTTGTCGCGGGCGTGACGACGTCGAAAGCCCACTCGCCGTTGTCGTCGCTGATGATGACGTCGCCGGAGTCGATCGTGGTGTCTTCGATCTGCGCGGTGGAGGTGGGCGTGGGGGCAGCGAGAGCCTTGTCGGTGGGGGCCACAGCGATGGTGCTGGGCAGCGGGGACGCGGTCGTGGGGGCGGAGGCCGCAGTCGTTGTGGTGGTCGGGCTGGCTGCCGCGGTGGTGGACGGGGCGTCCTGGGCGAGGATGAGGTTGCCGTCGCGCGTGAGGCGGCGCAGTTCGTCCAGCGAGATGCCGGAGTTCGTGTCGGGGCGGGCGTCCTGGTTGGACACGCTCGGGTTGACGGCGGCTGGTGCGGTGCCGCGGGGGGCGGTGCCGGTCGTGGTGGTGCCCGTGGCGGTGGCGCCGGTGGCTGAGCGCTGGGCGGTCTCAGCGTCGCCCTGGCGTGAGGCGTCGTTCGCCGCGGCGGAGCGTGCTGCGCGCGTGGTGGCCTCGCGTGTGGAACCCTGGCCTGCGGTGCGATCGCCGTTCGTGCGGGCCGAGGAGTCGGAGTCCGTGAAGTTTGTGCTTGTGGAGTCGGCAGACGAGTCTGCGCGGGAGGACGCGGAGGCCTGTGCGTCGGTGTTTACGTCGCCGTTGGGGTCGCTCGCGGAGCCGGCGGTGGAGGGGCCGGACGCGACGGTGAGGGGGGCATCGGAAGGCTGGTTGCTGACGATGTTGTTCGTCGCGACGCCCAGGCCACCCACGGTGAGGATGGCGGTCGAGGCGGCGGCGATGGCCTGGAGGCTCACGCCCGAGGCGGCGGCCGTGGTCGCGGCGGTCGTCGTGGCAGTTGTCGCGGCTGCGGAGGTGGTGGCGGCGGATGCGCCAGCGGTGGAGGTCGCGGACGTCGAACCCGTGGCGGATGACCCCAGCGAGGTCACGGAAGCAAGCGTGGCGCCGGCGGAGGCACCGGTTGCGGCGGTGCCAGCGCCGCCGGTGAAGAAGCCCGTCATGGGGACGGCGGCCTCGGCGCGCGCGGCAGCGGCGGCGGAGAGAACCATGCCGGTCGTGGCGGCGGTGCCTGCGACGGCGGCGAAGTGCTTGCGGGCGGGCGCCTCTGCGTCGGCGTAGATGGTCAGGGTTGGGTGACCCTCGTTGTACTTGTAGTAGCCGCGCGCGACGGAGACGAGACCGGAGTAGTGGTAGGAAATGATGGTATCGGCAAGCTGGAGTGCGTCCTCGCGCGCGAGGGTGCCGATGAAAGCGCCGTCGACGTAGGCCGACACGGAACGATGGCCGAGGAAGCGGCGGGCGCGCAGCGTGACGAGGAAGTGCTGGGGCTCGCGCGGGTAGGACGCCAGCGACGTGGGAATGCCCTGGACGGGAATGCCGACGCCGCCATCGAGCATGGCCCAGCGCACGGCGGGCGGGTTGTTCGCCGGCACGCACAGACCGGGAGCGGGCAGGACGACGGAGGCGAGCGGCCAGCCGTTGTCGTCGAGAGTCAGGCGCGCGGAGACCTCGGGGGACAGTCCGGCGCCGAGGATCCAGTCGAGTTCGGTGTACTCGGCAGAGTCGTGGGCGTCGATGGTGCCGATCTGGACGCCGTCGTGGCGGACGGTAAGCCCCACGGTGTCATCCGCAGACGCGGAGGGGGTGCCCAAAATAACGGAGATGGTTCGCACGTCTGCGGAGCCGAGAAGATTAGCGAAAACCTCGGCGTCGATGCCGTTGATGGGCAGCGTGCGGGCAGCACCAAAGCCGTGGTCAGGGACCACATACGGAGTATGACTCATAACTAACTGCCTTTGGGTTGGTGCGTAGACGACGCGGGAGAGAGGAACCACATCTTATCTTTTGAGACTTTACGCCAATTTTTGGGTATTTTCTAATCTTTCTCAGGCTTGAAAAGTGGAAAGAACAGCTGGGTGTTATACGTAATACCACGCGACGCCGGCGAAAACCAAGAGCAGTATAAGTGCGGCAACGAGCCACCAGATCCACGTGCGTGACGTGTCCGCGGTGGGAGTACCGAGGTCCGCGTTGCGGGGGCCTTGCGCGGCGAGGAAGGTGGTGGTCTCAAACGAGCTCGCCGCGTCCTGGTGTGGGGAGGCAGGCGAGACGTGCGTGGGGTCGAACTCCGCGGGCGCGGCGTAGAGGGTGAGTGTGCGCTCGTCGCGGCGCGGGGCGTAGTAGGCGCGGGCGACGGCGATGACGCCGTGCTCGCGGTGCGCCACGATGGTGGGGTGTAGGCGCGCGGCCGCTGCAGCGGGCAAGCGCCCCGCGAGGTGATTGCCCAGGTAGACCTCGACGCCGCCATCAGGCAGTGCGCGCAGGCGGGTGAGCAGCTGCAGGCGCGAGCGCTTGTCGATGCCGATATCGTCCGGGAGGTCCATGAGCGTCACGGCGTCCGCAGGCGAGCCGGGTGGCAGGAGCGTCCACGCCTGGGCCGGCGGGTTGTTTGCGGGCAGAAGAAGACCTGGGCGGGGCAAGCGCAACGCGGCGGAAGAGGCGAGGCCGTCGACCGTGATGCGGGCGGTGACCTCCGGGGTAAAGCCCTGTTCCAGGAGCCAATCGAGTTCGGGGTATTCGGCGCGGTCGGCGGCGGGGAGGAGGCCTAAGGGGGCATCGGCAAGCTGGGCTCGGAGCGCGTGGGGCGTGGCGTGGAGGGTGACCGGCAGGTCTTGGGTGCCGGTGAGCCGCGCGAGGGTAGGGCCATGGAGCTCGTGGAGAGCGATGGACCGGATGGCCCCCAGCCCCGTCGCGGGAATTGTGTACGTGTCCGCCATGGCGCCCCTTTCCTTTTATGCCAGGATAACCGGGGCGCTAGGCGGGGCGGAAATTACGCGAGGGCGCGGTTGACGGCGGACGTCATGGCGCGCAGCGACGCGGTGGTAGTGGACCCGGCGATGCCGACGCCCCAGATTTTGGAGCCGTTGACATCGGCGGCGACGTAGCAGGCAGCCTCGGCGTCGTCGCCGGCGGTGCGGGCCTGCTGGGAGTACTCGATGACCTCGAAGTCGATGCCGAGGGACTCCAGCGCGTTCGCGTAGGCGGCGATGGGGCCGTTGCCGGTGCCGGTAATGGACTTCTTCTCACCGTTGTAGATGACGTCGACGTTGAGCGTGGTGTCCGCGTCCGGGGTCTCCGCGTTCTTGATGGAGGCGGAGACCTGCTCGAGCGGGGTGGTGCGATCCAGGTACTCGGTCGCGAAGATGTCCCACATGTTCTTGGAGTTGACCTCGCCGCCCTCGGAATCCGTGACTTCCTGGACGACGGCGGAGAACTCGCCCTGCATGGCGCGCGGCATGTTGATGCCGTGGTCCGTCTTCATGATGTAGGCGACGCCGCCCTTGCCGGACTGGGAGTTGACGCGAATGACGGCCTCGTAGTCGCGGCCCACGTCCTTCGGGTCGATGGGCAGGTACGGGACCTCCCACGTGGTCTCGCGCAGCTCGTCCCAGGAGACCTCGGTGTTGATGGCGCCGGGGCGGACCTCGTTGGCCAGGGCGTCGAGGCCCTTGTTGATGGCGTCCTGGTGGGAGCCGGAGAAGGCGGTGAAGACGAGGTCGCCGCCGTAGGGGTGGCGCTCGGGCACGCGCAGCTGGTTGCAGTACTCGACGGTTTCGCGGATGGTGGGCAGGTCGGAGAAGTCGATCTGCGGGTCGACGCCCTGGGTGAGCATGTTGAGGCCCAGGGTGACCAGATCGACGTTGCCGGTGCGCTCGCCGTTGCCGAACAGGCAGCCTTCGATGCGGTCCGCGCCGGCCAGGTAGGCCAGTTCGGCGGAGGCGACGCCGGTGCCGCGGTCGTTGTGCGGGTGCAGCGAGAGGATGATGGAGTCGCGCTTTTCCAGGTTGCGGTGCATCCACTCGATGGAGTCCGCGTAGATGTTGGGCGTGATCATCTCGACCGTGGACGGCAGGTTGATGATCATGGGGTGCTCGGGCGTGGCGTCCATGATGTCTACGACGGCGTCGCAGACCTCCTTGGCGAAAGACAGCTCGGTGCCGGTGTAGGACTCCGGGGAGTACTCCCAGCGCCAGTTGGTGTCCGGGTAGTCCGCGGCGATGGTCTTAATCAGCGTTGCGGCGTCCGTGGCCAGCTTCTTAATGGCCGCCTTGTCCTTGCGGAAGACGACGCGACGCTGCAGCTTGGACGTCGAATTGTAGAAGTGCACGATGACGTTCTTCGCGCCCGCGCAGGCCTCGAAGGTGCGGCGGATGAGGTGCTCGCGGGCCTGAACGAGGACCTGGATGGTGACGTCGTCCGGAATCTTGTTCTGCTCGATGATCTCGCGCACGAAGTTGAAGTCCGTCTGGGACGCGGACGGGAAGCCGACCTCGATCTCCTTGTAACCCATCTTGAGCAGCAGGTCGAACATGCGGTGCTTGCGCTGCGGGCTCATCGGGTCGATGAGTGCCTGGTTGCCGTCACGCAGGTCGACCGCGCACCACTGCGGGGCGTGGGTGATTTTCTTCGACGGCCAGGTGCGGTCTGGCAGGTCGACGACCTCTACTTCCTGCTCGAAGGGCAGGTAGCGGTGAAACGGCATGGAGGAGCCGCGCTGCTTATTCCAGGCGGGCTGGCCGTCGCGCGCCGGGCCGGCCGGGGTCGTGATTTCGCGGGGTGCAGAGATGTATGCGTCATTCGGGGACATGGCTTAAATCCTATCGGTTGAAAGGTGTGGGGGAGGCCGGCGCGGCGAAATATCCGCGACGGGCGCCGGCCCCACAAGGATTAAGGGCCTAAATCCCGCCGCGGCCGATAAGGAGAAGGCGCGCGATCGTCATGTGACGCAGACTACCCTACGTTTCACGTCGTGGCAAGAAATCTCACGTAGTGAGATGATCGAGAAGCGGGTAAAGTGCCTGGGGTGACGATCGAGGCGACAGGAACCCACGGGGGCATCGGCAAGCGCGGCTGGATGGATGCGGCGGCGCTGGCTGGTGTGCTGACGGTGCTGCGCGTGGCCGTGCTTGCGGTGCTCGCGGCGGCGAATGGCAAGCCGCTGGGGGAGCAGCTCGTGGCGTGGGACGCGCAGCACTACCTGCGGATTGCCTCCGAAGGCTACGCGCAAGAGGAATCCTTCGCCTTCTTCCCGGCGTTCCCGCTGCTGCTGCGGGTGTTGGGTGGCTCGGCGGCGGCGGGCATCGCGCTCAACGTCGTGTTGACGGTGGTGATGACCGCGGGCGTTATGGCGCTCGCGCAACGCAGGGGCGCCGGGCGCGCCGGGCAGCTGGCCGCCGCGGCGGTCGTGACGAGCGCGCCCCTGTCCATCGTGTTCACCATGCCGTATACGGAGGCACTCTTTGGGGCTTTAGCGTTCTGGGCGCTCGCGGCGCTCGTCGACCGGCGGTGGCTGACCGCCGGCGCGATGGTCTGCGCGCTGGGCCTCGTGCGACTCACGGCGGTACCACTCGTGGCGGCGTTCTTCGTCTACGTCGTGTGGGCCGCGCGCCGGGAGTGGCGCGCCTGGGTGGGCGTCGCGGTCTCCCCGTTGGGCCTGCTGGGGTTCCTCATCTGGGCCAACGCGCACCTGCCGCGCGGCTACTTCGCGCTGCAGCGGGAGAATTGGCATTCCGAGTTCGACATGGGGTTGGCCACGGCACGCTGGGTCTGGAACACGCTCACCGCGGGCGAAAACGTGGGCTATCTGCTTGCTACGTGCGTCATTATCGCAGCGCCCGTGTGCCTGGCGCTCGCGTGGCGGCGCCTGGATCCGCCCGTGTGGCTCTTCGCAGCGGCGCTCGAGGCCAATATTGTGCTTTCCGATGGCCTCATGCACTCGCGCCCGCGCCTGCTGCTGCCCGCCGCCCTCGTGCTCATGCCGTGGGCTGTGTGCGCGGTGCGTTCTCTGCGCCCAGCGGTGGCCTGGACTCTGGTGGGTGCGTGGGCACTTCTCGGGGCGTGGGTGAGCGCCTACATGCTGGTGGTTTTCGAGTGGGCTATTTAACTGGGCTCTGAGCTGGCCTAGGCCCGACTGGCACGCGCGCGAGCACGATGGTCGCGAGAATCATCACCGCGAGCGCGGTGGCCATGACGGCCCAGCCCGCGGCGGAGGACACGGAGAATTTCTCGCCGAGCACCCAGTAGCTCATGCCGAAGGCGAGGATGGGCTCCGCGATGGTCATCGCGGGCAGCGAGTGCGTGAGCGGCCCGGCGTGGAAGGAATACTGCTGAACCACCGTGCCGGTGCCCGCGAGCGCGATGAGTGCGTAGAGTTGCCACGAGGTGAGCAGGCTGCCGATGCCCCCGTGGGTGAGCTCGGTTGTCGCCCCCTTCGCCAGCAACGCGACGTAGCCATAGATGATGCCGCAGGCGGTGCCGAAGGCCAGCGCCCGGTATTTGTGCCACTGCACGCCCGCGATGGCTAAGCCGATGAGCAGGACCGCGCCGACGAGGAGGGCTGGCCACCAGTCCGACCACGTGGGATTATCCTCGCCAGCCTGGGGGCGACCGTAGAGGACGAGGATGCCCACGGCGAGGGTGAGTGCCACGCACCAGAAAATCTCGTGGCCCGGCATGCGGCGCTTGGAGTACCACGCGGACAGGGGCAGCGTGAACATGAGGGAGAGCACGAGCACGGGCTGCACGACGAGGAGGGTACCGAACGCGAGCGCGATGAGTTGGAGGGCATAGGCAAGCACGGCAGCGCCGGTGCCTACCCACCACAACGGATTGCCCATGGCGGTGCGCATGACCGCCCCGGAGGCCTCGAGTGCGATACGGTGGCGGATGACGGTGCCCCATGCGACGACGATCGCCGACGCCAAGGCGAAGAATACGGCGATAACGTTGTGTAACACCCGCCCCACGCTACCCGATCCGCAGACCGCGTCCGGTGTGACGCATTTATATGCACGTCATGTTTCTAATCGCGCGGGAAAACGTTAGTCTGGAGAAGTTGACTACTAGGCAACAGGTATTCGTGGCGCTCACGCGCCGCGGACGCGAGGAATTCGAGTTAGGAAGGCGGCAGGAGTTTCAGTGGCCCTGATCGTACAGAAATACGGTGGTTCGTCCCTCGAGAGCGCCGAGCGCATTCGCGCCGTCGCGGAGCGCATCGTGGCGACGAAAAAGCAGGGCCACGACGTCGTCGTGGTCTGCTCCGCCATGGGTGATACCACCGATGACCTGCTGGACCTCGCGGCGCAGGTCAACCCCGTCCCGCCGCAGCGCGAGATGGACATGCTGCTCACTGCCGGCGAGCGCATCTCCAACGCGCTCGTCGCCATGGCCGTCGAGTCTCTCGGCGCGCACGCGCAGTCGTTCACTGGCTCGCAGGCGGGCGTGCTCACCACCGAGCGTCACGGCAACGCGCGCATTGTGGACGTGACGCCGGGCCGTATTACGGAAGCCCTCGAAGCGGGCCAGATCTGCATCGTCGCCGGCTTCCAGGGCGTCAACAAGGACACGCGCGACGTCACGACGCTGGGCCGTGGCGGTTCCGATACCACCGCGGTCGCGCTGGCCGCCGCCCTAAACGCCGACGTCTGCGAGATCTACTCCGACGTCGATGGCGTGTACACGGCCGACCCGCGCATCGTGCCCAACGCCCGCAAGCTGGAGAAGCTCTCCTTCGAGGAGATGCTCGAGATGGCGGCCGTCGGTTCCAAGATTCTCGTCCTGCGCAGCGTCGAGTACGCCCGCGCATTCAACGTTCCCTTGCGAGTTCGCTCGTCTTATTCAAATGACCCCGGCACGCTCATTGCCGGTTCGATGGAGGATATTCCCGTGGAAGAAGCAGTACTGACTGGTGTCGCTACCGATAACTCTGAGGCTAAGGTGACGGTGCTGGGCATCCCGGACCGCCCGGGCGAGGCCGCCAAGGTCTTCCGCGCCGTCGCGGATGCCGAGATCAACATCGACATGGTGCTCCAGAACGTCTCCTCCCTGGAGAACGGCACCACGGACATCACCTTTACCTGCCCACGCGCTGACGGCCCGCGCGCGATGGAGCTGCTTACCAAGCTCAAGGCCGAGGGCGGCTGGACCAACATCCTGTACGACGACCAGGTGGGCAAGGTCTCCCTCGTCGGCGCCGGCATGAAGTCCCACCCGGGTGTCACCGCAGACTTCACCGAGGCCCTGCGCGACGTGGACGTCAACATGGAGCTCATCTCCACCTCGGAGATCCGCATTTCTGTGCTCACCCGCGAGTCCGACCTCGACAAGGCCGCCCAGGCCCTGCACGAGAAGTTCCAGCTCGGCAGCGACGAGGTTGCCACTGTCTACGCCGGTACCGGCCGCTAAAGGACGAATAATTCTCCGGTGCGCGACGTCGTACCGGATACACCCCGGGTCTACGACCCACCTCAAAGGAGACTTTTTACCATGACCACTGTTGCAGTTGTAGGCGCCACCGGCCAGGTCGGCCGCGTCATGCGTTCCATCCTCGAAGAGCGTAATTTCCCGGCAGACAAGGTCCGCTTCTTCGCCTCCTCGCGCTCGGCGGGCCAGGAGCTTGAGTTCCGCGGCGAGAAGATCGTTGTGGAAGACCTCGCCCAGGTGACCGAGAAGTCCGTCGCGGACGTCGACATCGCGCTCTTCTCCGCGGGCGGCGCCACCTCCAAGCAGTGGTCCCCGGTCTTCGCGGCCGCCGGCGCAACTGTCGTGGATAACTCCTCTGCGTTCCGTAAGGATCCGGACGTCCCGCTTATCGTCTCCGAGGTCAACCCGCAGGACGCGCAGAACCCGCCGAAGGGGATTATCGCGAACCCGAACTGCACGACCATGGCTGCCATGCCGGTGCTCAAGGTGCTTGATGATGCCGCCGGGCTGCAGCGCCTGCACATCTCCTCCTACCAGGCAGTCTCCGGTTCCGGACTGGCCGGCGTGGAGACGCTGGCCAAGCAGGTCGCCGAGGTCGGTGACCGCAACGTCGAGCTCGCCCACGACGGCTCCGTGCTCGCCCCGGAGGAGCTCGGCCCCTACGTCGCGCCCATCGCGTACAACGCGCTGCCGTTCGCGGGCAACCTCGTCGATGACGGCTCCGAGGAGACCGACGAGGAGCAGAAGCTGCGCAACGAGTCCCGCAAGATCTTGGGCCATCCGGAGCTGAAGGTCGCGGGCACCTGCGTGCGCATTCCGGTCTTTACCGGCCACACGCTCACCATCCACGCCGAGTTCGACAAGGCGATTACCCCGGACCAGGCTCGCGAGCTGCTTGCCGATGCCCCTGGCGTCAAGGTCGTCGACGTCCCCACCCCGCTCGCTGCCGCCGGCATCGACGAGTCTCTGGTCGGCCGCATTCGCCAGGACCAGTCCGTGGACAACAACAAGGGGCTCGTCCTCGTTGTCGCGGGCGACAACCTGCGCAAGGGCGCTGCACTCAACACGATTCAGATTGCGGAGCTGCTCGTCTAAGCGTGCATATCGAATGGCGAAGGCCGCGGTCCCTGTGGGGACCGCGGCCTTTGCTATAGGGGGTGATTAGTGAGTGGCAGGTTTGTTGCCGTGCGCAGCGCCGAAGTCGAGGTCATCGGACGTGACTGAATTGGAGCTGGCGGTGGAGGGGGCATCGGAAGGCTCGGTGTCGACGGCAACCGGTTTGGTGTGCTGGACGTAGGTGACAGTGGGTTCTGGATCTTCACGGTCGTAATCGAGGTCAGCATCGGCTTCGAGCTCCTCGTGAATCTCGTCTGCGACGACGGCTACGAACTCGGTGGTCTCCATGTTGGAGCCGGCCGCCAGCTTCGACAGCTCGCGCTCATTCTTCTTGGTGAAACGCTTGCGCGGGTCCAGACGACGCTGCACCAGAACGCGCGCGCGGAGGCGGCGCTTGGTTTCCTTGCGCATCGGGCCCAAGTTCTTCAGCCAGTAGGCCGAGAGCACGGCAATCATCAGGATGCCCAAGTAGCCGAGAATCGGGTAGACGAAAGCGACCAAGTCCTTAAAGCCTACAAACGACAGGCCGAAACCGATGATGCAGGAGACGGCATAGACCGGGTAGAAGCGCTTGGGGTTGTTGCGCGTTAGGCGCTTGCCTAACGCGTAGAACATACCGATGGCAGTGTTGAAGACCATGCCGTAGATGATGAACGTCATCACGTAGCCCAAGGCCGGATTGATGGTGTTAATGAGCTCGAGCACCGGCATGTCAGCGTGCATGACCTGCGGGGCAACAATGTAGAGGGCGACGACAAGCAAGGTCATCATGATGAAGAAGACGATGCCGCCGAATGCACCGCCCAAGCCAACGGCGCGGTTATCGAGGAAGTTGCCGCCGATGACGATGGACATGGACACCGCCGTCATAATGGTCAGGCCGGTGTAGTTGAGCGAAGAGATCCACCATGTAGGCAGCGGCGAGGATACGTTGGACGAGGCGAAGTCATTCATTGCGCCGAAATCGATGTCGTTCGTGGCAATGGCGTAGATGGTGGTACCCAGCACGAAGAGGATGATGAACGGGGTAATCGCGCCGATGACCGTCGTGACGCGGTCGACGTCGAGGAGGCCGACGAGAAGCACGAGGACGAGCATGACCACGGCGCCGACCCAGATGGGGACGGCAGGGAACTGCTGCGCAATATTCGAGCCGCCACCGGCGAACATGACAAAGCCGATGGAAAAGAGCGTCACAATGGTCGCCCAGTCGAGGATCTTGGAGATGATCGGGTTCGAGACTTCTTCGAAGACGGCGGTGTGCTCATTGGCCTGGAAATAGGAGCCCAGCTGGAGGGTCGCCACGCCGGTAATCAGCACGAGAAGTGCGGTGAGCGCGACGCCCGCAAGCCCCCAGTTACCGAAAGCAACGAAGTACTGGAGGGCCTCTTGGCCCGAGGCGAAGCCCGCACCAACGATGACACCGATAAACGCCATGGAGATCGCCACTGCGCGTTTGAACATGAGGGAGTTTCTCTCTATCTCATGCGTGCCGGGGCCAGCGTTCTAGTGGTTGCGGCCCCGGGTCGACTATCGATTTTGCACGCATGTCTTCCCTCCACGATACGTGCGTTTTTGTGAACTAGCTCCATTGACATGTGAGCGTTGTAACTAATTCACTCGCGAAATAAGACGCCAGAAATGCGGCTGGCTAGTACAAACGGACGCTAAGTAACTAGTTTGTAACGATTGGTGGGGAGCAGCCGCCCGCTATTTTCCTGCGCCGTCGATGAGATCCTTACGCGCACGCGCCACGCGCGAGCGGATAGTGCCCACGCGCACGCCGGAAATCTTGGCGGCTTCCTCGTAGGTATAGCCCAGGACCTGGGTGAGGATGAGGGCTTCGCGGCGGTCCTCCGGGAGGGCATCGATAAGCGCACGGGCGTCGATCCATTCGGACCACGCGGCGGAGGATTCGCCGGTGGACGCGCCAGCGGCGGCGTCCTCGTATTGGGTGGCGGACTTGCGGGGACGCGCCATGTCGTGCCGGATGTTGTCCACCCATACGCGTCGGGCGAGGGAGAGCAGCCAGGTGCGCGCGGAGGAGCGGGCGGCGAAGCGGGGGAGTGCGCTCATGACTCGCAAATACGTTTCTTGCGTAAGATCGTCAGCGATTTCCGGTCCGCCGAGGTGGGCGATGAGCCGCCACACGTCATCTTGGGTGGCGCGGATGAACTCCGTGAGAGCTGTGCGGTCGCCACGGCCGGCCTTGAGGGCCAGGTCGGTGACGCGTGCGTCATCAGCTTCGGAGTGGTGTTTCACCCGCTTTAATCTACCAGCTGCGGGCAACCTATTAATTACCTGTCATTGGTTGCACCCTCCTATTGACAGCGCTATTCTATGGGTATCCCATGATTAATAATTTCGTCCGAAAGATTTCGGGCGAGTAATCCCAAGGAAGAAGGCAGACACCATGTCCGACCTCGATAAGATCCTCACCCAGGGCGAGCGCCCGGCGGCACAACCCGGCGAGTCCACCACCCGCGCGTCCGGCCAGCCCGTGCCGAGCGAGAACACCTCCATTACCGCTGGCCCGCAGGGCCCGGTTGTGCTCAACGACTCCCACCTCATTGATAAGCTCGCGCACTTTAACCGCGAGCGCGTCCCGGAGCGTACCCCGCACGCCAAGGGTCACGGCGCCTTCGGCGAGCTGCACGTCACCGAGGATGTCTCCCAGTACACCAAGGCCAAGCTCTTCCAGAAGGGCACCGTGACCCCGATGGTGGGCCGTTTCTCCACCGTCGCCGGCGAGCAGGGCTCCCCGGATACCTGGCGCGACGTCCACGGTTTCGCGCTGCGTTTCTACACCGAGGATGGCAACTACGACATCGTGGGTAACAACACCCCGGTGTTCTTCCTCCGCGACGGCATGAAGTTCCCGGACTTCATCCACTCCCAGAAGCGCCTCGGTTCCTCCGGTCTGCGCGACGCGGACATGCAGTGGGACTTCTGGACCCGAAACCCGGAGACCGCCCACCAGGTCACCTACCTCATGACCGACCGTGGTACCCCGAAGACCACCCGTCACCAGGACGGCTTCGGCTCCCACACGTTCCAGTGGATTAACGAAGAGGGCCAGGCATTCTGGGTGAAGTACCACTTCAAGACCCGCCAGGGCTGGGAGAATTTCACGGACGATGAGGCTGCCATGATGGCTGGCCGCAACGCCGACTATCACCGCCAGGACCTCTACGACGCCATTGAGCGCGGCGACTACCCCATCTGGGACGTCAAGGTCCAGATCATGCCCATGGCTGAGGCGGAGGACTACCGCTGGAACCCGTTCGATCTGACCAAGGTCTGGTCCCAGAAGGATTACCCGCTCATTCCGGTGGGCTACTTCGTGCTCAACCGCAACCCGCGCAACTTCTTCGCGCAGATTGAGCAGCTCGCACTCGACCCGTCCAACCTGGTCCCGGGCGTGGGCCTGTCCCCGGACAAGATGCTCCAGGCGCGCGTCTTCGCATACTCGGACCAGCAGCGCTACCGTATCGGCACCAACTACCGTCAGCTGCCGGTGAATCAGCCGCTCAACAAGGTCAACACCTACGAACACGAGGGCTCCATGTCCTTCCTGTTCAACGCGCCGGAGGAGCCCGTGTACTCCCCGAACCGTTTTGATAAGGGCAACGGCTACCTCGATGACGAGGAGGTCAACATCCGCGAGGGTGCGCACGAGGCACAGGATGCCCCGGATATGTACATCAACCCGGATCCGCACGGCGCGGATCTCACCCGCGCGGGTTACGTGAAGCACCGCGACGATGATGACTTCATGCAGCCGGGCATCCTCTACCGCGAGGTCCTCGACGATGAAGGCCGTGAGCACCTCGTCACCAACATCACGAACGCGATGGTGGGCGTCCACCCGGAGACCGAGGAGCGCGTCTACGAGTACTTCACGAACGTCGACCCGGAGCTCGGCCGCCGCGTGCGCGAGGTCTTCGCGACCAAGAAGTAACGGCGCGCCTGACCGGCCGCGTCCCCGCTGGTCGATAGGTTAAAGGGCATGAAACTCCGTGCCCTCCTGTTATCCCTCCTGCTCGTCCTGCCCCTTGCCGTAGGGGCAGGACTGCAGGCATTTTTCGGCTGGCGTGCCGATGCCCCCGCGGCAGCGCCGCAGAGCGCCCCGGGGACGGCTGAGGCAGCGCGGGCGGCATCGGAAGCACGGGCGCAGGCCGGGTTCCTGGAGGCCGGGACAGGACAGCTTACGGATGGCACGGGCAAGCTTGTGGAGGGGGCCAAGCCGCTGGGGGAGGGCGTTGATTCTGCGAAGAAGGGCGCGGATGATTTGGCCGCGGGACTCACTCAGTTGCAGTCCGGCACGGGACAGCTGGGCGATGGCGCGACGAGGATCGCGGACGGCGTGGGTACGGCCGTGGACAACATTGTGGGCGTCAACGCGGTGCGCGGGCAGATTATCGCTGCGATTGACTCGACGCTCGCGGATCTCAAGGGCAATAATTCCGCAGATGCGCGCGCGATCAAGGGGCAGCTTACGGATTTGAAGGCGCAGGCGCAGAACTTTGAACTCGATGCGAACGTGGCAGCACAGCTCACTGAGCTGAAGAAGGGCTCGCGCGACCTCGCCAACCAGTTGGCCGTCTCTGGCTACGATTATCACGACGGCGTGTACACGGCGACGCAGGGCGCGAACGATCTCGCGGCCGGCCTAGGGGAGTTGCAGAAGGGCACGGGCGAGGCGCTCTCGGGCGTGGATGAACTCGACTCGGGCGCCCAGCGCCTGCAGACAATGGCAGAACAGAACTCCGCCAAGATCGACGCCGTGCAGAAAGCCATGCCTGCTCCGGCCGCGCACTCCGCGCCCGCCGTGGCACTCGACCCGCTGCTCGCAGTGCTACTCTCCGCGCTCACGCTGCTGGGCGGCGCGGGCATGGGCGTGTACTGGGCCGCGGCCGCGCGTGCCGGGGCGCGCGTGTGGCACGTCCTTCTACTGGGCACCCTGGGGCTTACGATCACGGCCACGGCGGGTCTGGCACTCTTTGCGCTCCCCGCGCTCGACGGCGCCTCCCTGGCTGCCGCGGCGCCTGCCGTGGGGCTTGCCGCTGGTGTCTTCGTCCTGGCCACCCTGGCTGGCGCCGTCGCCACGCGCGTGCTCATCGCCGCTACCGGGATTGGCTGGGGTCTTAGCCTCGCTGGCGTGGGCGGACTGGCGCAGCTGCTGCTCACCGGCTGGGTCTGGAAGGCCGGTATCACGGGCGCGGCGCTCGTAGCGGCCAATCTCTTTCCGTTGGCCTGGGCGACATCGGGTGTTGCGGTCGCCATCAACGGTGGCGATGCGGCCTTGCAATGGACCGCTGTGGGTGTGCTTGCGGTGATAGTGTGCTGCGGAATCGCTGTGAGCCGCGCCGTGCGACCTGTGCAAACGGCGGTGGTGACGAACGATGAGTAGTTCCTTCTGGACACAAGGAAGCGTGACCTAAAAACGAGTAGGTTTCCCTCCCTAGGAGTGCTACTATTATGGATGCTCACGTAAGCCCGCTTAGGGGGCGGGCGCGCAGTGCTGTGGCGCTGCAAGTGAGTGATAGGGAATAGGGACGACGCGGTAGCTGTAGGGGCGCCGCGTCGTTTCCCCGTTTTCGGCTGTACGGTGGGGCTATGGCTTCTACCCCCTCCACCGGCCGTGGTTCGTGGTCCGTCGGGCATACGGGCGTCAATGCACCCGATATTAAAACCACGCAGGGCACCGCCGCCGAGGTCGCGGTGTTCTTCGCGACGCTCACGCCGCGCCGCCGGGCGCACGGCGAGCTCCTCGCCTAGATCTTTGAAAGCGCTACCGGGGTCACCGGCGTGCTGTGGGGCCCGTCCATGGTGGGCTACGGGGAAGCGCATTACCGCTACGCCACCGGCCGCGAGGGCGATACGTTCCGCGTGGGGTTTGCCCCGCGCAAGGCTAAGCTCAGCCTCTACGGACTCCAGGACGCCCCGCGCTGGGAGGAGCTGTCCGCGCGCCTCGGGAAGTTCACCACTGGTGCGTCGTGCGTCTACGTCAATAAGCCGGAAGACATTGATCTGGAGGCACTTGCTGAGCTCATCGCGGACGCGTGGGTCGCGGGCGTGGCGGGTGAAAAATAAAAATCCGGCTAGTCGAAACTAGCCGGATTGAGATGGTCGGGATAACAGGATTTGAACCTGCGACCTCTTCGTCCCGAACGAAGCGCGCTACCAAACTGCGCCATATCCCGGTCGCCCGCTCTAAGCGGTACTGGGATACCTTATCTCACACCCTGAACAAACAACAAAACGGCAGGTTAATCCACTTCGGTGATGCGAATGAGTGTGGCGGACGGGCGGCAGAAGACGCGGAAGGGCACGAACTTGGACTGGCCCAGGCCGTTGGAGACGTGCATTTTCATTGGCCCGAAATCGTGGAGGCCTTGGACGCGGGCGCGGTCGATGCCGCAATTGGTCACGATGGCGTGCGAGCCCGGCAAGCACAGCTGACCGCCGTGGGTGTGACCGGACAGGGAGAGCTGGTAGCCATCGGCGGCGAAACGCTCGAGGACGCGGGGCTCCGGGGCGTGGAGGAGCGCAAGGGCGAGGTCCGCGTCCTCATTGGGGGTGCCGGCGATTTCTGCGTAGTCGTCGAGGTCATGGTGTGGATCGTCCACGCCGGCGGCGGCGAGGCGTACGTCGCCCACCTTGAATTCGTGGCGTGCCTGGTTGGCGTCGCGCCAGCCGTGCTCGATAAACGCCGCGCGCATGCCCTGCCAGGGCAGATCGACGTAGGAGGGCGTGTTCTTTTTGCCGATGAGGTAATTACACGGGTTAGGCAAGCGCGGCGCCCAGTAATCGTTCGTGCCGAAGCAGAACAGGCCAGGGCGGGCGAGTAGCGGCCCAAGCGCGCGCAGTACGTCAGGCACGGCGCGTTCGTCCGAGAGGTTATCGCCGGTATTGATGACGAGGTCTGGGTCGAGGGCGTCGAGAGCCGAGACCCACGCGATCTTGCGCTCTTGACCCGGAATCATGTGCAGGTCGCTGATGTGCAGCAGCTTGAACTCGCGGGCA
This sequence comes from Corynebacterium sp. DNF00584, assembly GCF_001552965.1. Taxonomy (NCBI): domain Bacteria; kingdom Bacillati; phylum Actinomycetota; class Actinomycetes; order Mycobacteriales; family Corynebacteriaceae; genus Corynebacterium; species Corynebacterium sp. DNF00584. The sequence continues at coordinate 20,488 of NZ_KQ959749.1, forward strand.
CCCCGCAGGGTGCCCTTGGGTAGCAACGGCACCGTGATGTCCTTGAGTTCGAAGCGGGAGGTTTCACGGTAGGCGAGCGCCAGCGTGCCCAGTCCGGCAGCGATGGTGGCTGCTGCGGCGGCGGCGAGGGTGCCTGCAATTGCTGAATTCTTCACGGCCTTAACCCTACCTGGCGTCCCCAGACGCGTAGATTGGATGGCATGAGTCAGTTGAAAGAAACCATCCGCGCCGACCTGAAGACCGCCATGAAGGCCCGTGAAAAGGAGCGCACGAGCGCCATCCGCTCGTTGCTCGCCGCCATCCAGGCCGAGGAAACGAATGGTGCCCGCCACGATCTTACCGACGAGGACGTACTCAAGGTCATCGCCCGCGAGATTAAGAAGCGCCGCGAGTCCGCAGAGGTCTACGCCGAGAACGGCCGCCCAGAACTCGCTGAGGCCGAGCTTGTCGATGTCCCCTTCTTCGAGGCTTACCAGCCCGCACAGCTCTCGGACGACGAGGTCACGGCCCTCGTTGACGAGGCCGTCGCCGAGGTCGAGGCCGAGAAGGGCGAGCCTGCCTCCATGAAGCTCATGGGTGGCGTCATGAAGGCTGCCAACGCCAAGGCCGCCGGCCGCGTGGACGGCAAGCGGCTTTCCGATGCCGTCAAGGCACGCCTGCAGGGCTAGTTCTGCAGCGCCAGCTCGCCGCTGGAATGGCTTAAAGCCCGCGGGAGAATTAGAGATTCTCCCGCGGGCTTTGTGTACTTAGCTGCCTCGCCGGAGCTCACCTCCATGGGGCTCACGCTCAGGGAGACGAGCTGGAGCACGGTGATGAGGGCACCGCTCACGAGCCGAAGAGGAAGCGCGCCGAGGATCGCCAACGCCCACCCCGCGGTGGGCGGGACGGGCGTGAAACGAACGGAGCGTGAGAGCCAGCGTTAGAGGCCGAAGGCATTGCGGACGCTGTCCGCGAGGTCGTTGAACTGCTGCTCGAGGTTGGGGACAGCTGGCGCCGCAGGCGCGGCCGGCGCGGCGGGCACGTTGGCCGCGTTCGCAGCCGCCCCGCCGGTTCCCTCGGCGCGCCACGAGCCGCTCGTGGGCGCGGCGGCGCCGGTGCCGTCAGAGACCTGCAGCGTGACTTCGGCGCCCTTCTTCAGGCCGCCGGCGGGCTTGAGCGCGCGCACGACCTGGCCGTAGCCCACGCCCATACCAGGCACTCGATTGACCTTGACGCTGTAGCCCTTGGACTCCAGCGTGCGGCGAGCCTCGGCCTCGGACTTATTCTTCAGTCCATCGAGCGTCGCGTCGCCGGACGTGCCCTTGTCGTAGGCATTGTTGTAACCGGGGAGGGCACCCACGCCAAGCTGGCTTGCGAGCTCGAAGTAGGTCGCGGCCGGTTCCTTGCCGCCAAAGAGATCGCCCCAGCCACACTGGCGGACGGGGCCGGTGCAGAGCGGGGTGGTCGTTGTGCCGTCGTTATAGATGTAGGGTGCCGCGGACCACTTCGAGGTAAAGCCCAAGAAGGCGGAGGACTGGTTGGACTCAGTCGTACCGGTCTTCGCCGCGGTGGTGCCGCTGAAGCCGTAGGCGCGCGCCGAGTCGGCCGCAGTGCCCTTGACGGCGTCTTGGCTGAGCGCATTCGACAGGGCATCGGCCACGTCCTTGTCGATGGCGCGCTCGCACGGGGTGGGGTCGAGGTAGACCTCGTTGCCGTCGCGGTCAGTGATTTTCTCGATGGGGTTTGGCTCGCACCACATGCCGCCGGACGCGATGGTTGCGCCCACGTTGGACAGCTCGAGCGGATTCACGGCCGTGGGGCCCAGCGTGTAGGAGCCCATGGAGGAATCTTTCGCGGTCTGGGCGATGGAGGAGTCCTCGCTAAACGAGCCGTCCTTGATGTAACTGCGCAGGCCCAGCTTGACCGAGGTGTCGACGATGGAGGACACGCCGAGCTGCTCTAGCATCTGCACGAACGTCGTATTCGGCGAGTAAGCGAGTGCGTCCTGCAACGTCATAGACGCCTGGTAGGAACCAGCGTTTTCGACGCAGTACTTGTCAGCCGGGCAATTCTGCGCGCCGCCGTGACCCAGGCCCGAGGCTTCGTAACGCGCCGGGACGGAGAGCTGATCCTTGATGCCGTACCCGGCCTCGAGACCGGCCGCCGCCGTGAAGATCTTGAAGACGGAGCCCGCGCCGTTGCCCACGAGGGAATACGGCTGCGGCAGGATCGTCTCGTAGTTGTCCTGGTCCAGGCCGTAGGTGCGCGAGGACACCATGGCAAGCACGTCGCGGTCATCGGCGGCGGGCTCGACGACGTTCATGACCTCGGCGACGCCAGGAGCGGTGGGCGAGGTCTGATCGCTTACTGCCTTCTTCGCGGCATCCTGTGCCTTCGGGTCGAGCGTCGTGGTGATGGTGTAGCCGCCACGCGCGAGCGAATCTACATCCAGGCCCTTGGCATCCAAGTACTCGAGTACATAGTCACAGAAGAAGCCCCGGTCGCCGGCGCCGATGCAGCCGTTGGTGAGCAGCGACGGCTCGGAATTCACGCCGAGCGGCTGTGCGGCGGCATCGTCAGCCTCGGCCTGCGAGATGTAGCCATTGGCGGCCATGGACTGCAGGACCGTATTGCGGCGCTCCGTGACGGCCTCCTCGTTGGTGTACGGGTTGAGGTACTCCGAGGACTGGACCATGCCGGCGAGCATGGCCGACTGTGGCAGCGTGAGGTCGCTGGCGTTTTCGCCGAAGTAGGTGCGTGCAGCGGCCTCGATGCCGTAGGCGTGGTTGCCGAAGGAGACGAGGTTCAAGTAGTTGGCGAGAATCTGCTCCTTGCTCAGTGTCTTGTCGATTTGCGTAGCCATGCGCATCTCGCGCAGCTTGCGGGCGACGGACTGCTCGGTGGCGGCCTGCTGATCCTCTTCGTCCTCGGCGGTGACGAGCAGCAGGTAATTCTTCACGTACTGCTGATCGAGCGTCGACGCGCCCTGGGACACGCCGCCGGCGAGGACGTTGGTGGCTACCGCACGGAAGTTGCCTTGGATGTCCACGCCTTCGTGGTCGTAGAAGCGGCGGTCCTCGATGGAGACGATGGCGTCCTTCATCGTCTGCGAGATCTTGTCAGGAGCGACGGGGTAGCGACGCTGCGTAAACAGGTACGCCATGTCCTCGCCGGTCGCGTCCTTGATAGTGGTCACGCCGGGCATGTTGGCGGCCTCGAGGTCGTTGATGTCAGACTCCATCGCCTCTTGCGTGCGCGCGATGGCGACGCCGCCCACACCGGCGACGGGCGCCATGGCGAGTGCGCAAAGAAGTCCTACGAGGGCGGTCGCGCAGACCATCTTCAACAGGGCCTTAATATAAGTCACCTTCCATACACTACGTTGCTTTCCTGTGAAGCGAAACGCGTAAGACCCCCCTAAAGTGTGACCTGTTAGACAACGTAAATGCCCTGTGAATACACTTACCTGTGTTAGGTTCCCTGAATTTGTGCGGGTGGTGCCCCGCACGGTCTGCGTCTGGGTGCGCCCGCTCCCAGCGTAGACCCAACGTTGGAAGGAGCGCATCCCCTATGGCTGTCAGCGTGACAACTTCCCAGAATGTATCCGACTACGTCGAGCGCGGAGAGTGGGTTACCCAAGCTAAGTGTCGTAACGGAGATCCGGACGCCCTCTTCGTGCGCGGCGCGGAACAGCGCAAGGCCGCCGTTATCTGCCGCCACTGCCCGGTGCTCACCGAATGCCGCGCCGATGCGCTCGATAACCGCGTCGAGTTCGGCGTGTGGGGTGGCCTCACCGAGCGCCAGCGCCGCGCGCTCCTGCGTAAGAACCCGCACATCACCTCGTGGGCACAGTACCTAGCCGAGGGCGGCGAGCTCGTCGGCATTTAGCCTGCACCGAGCGTGCGGGAAAAGGTAGGATTGGCCCCATGACACAATGGGAATACGCCACCGCACCGGTGCTTACGCACGCCACCAAGCAGATCCTCGACACGTGGGGCGAGGACGGCTGGGAGCTCGTCACGATCACTCCCGGCATGAATCCGGAAAACGTCGTCGCTTACTTCAAGCGTCCGGTTGAGGAGGCTTAAATGAGCCACCTCGCGCGCCTTAAAGAACTCGGCTACTCCCTCCCGCCGGTGGCCAAGCCGCTTGCGTCCTATGTGCCTGCCACCCGCGTGGGCAACCAGGTCTGGACCTCCGGCCAGCTGCCTCTCGTCGACGGCGCCCTGCCCATCACAGGCAAGGTCGGCGGTGCAGTGACGTCCGAGCAGGCTGCCGATGCCGCCCGCACGGCCGTCCTCAATGCCCTTGCGGCCGTGGACGCCGAGGTAGGACTCGATAACGTCACCCGCGTCCTCAAGGTCGTGGGTTTTGTGGCCTCGGACCCGAACTTTGTGGAGCAGCCGGCCGTTATCAACGGCGCCTCGGACTTCATCGGTGAGCTTTTCGGCGAGGCGGGCAACCATGCTCGCTCGGCCGTCGGCGTTGCCGTCCTGCCTAAGGACGCACCGGTGGAAATCGAGCTTATTGTGGAAGTCAGTGCATAAGACGCGCTCGTTTGAGATAGGCTGAAAGACATGGAACATCCTGCATATAGTCAGCTGCGCCCCGTTACCCAATCCGTGGGCGTAGTTTTGTGCGATAACCCTTCATACACTGCTCTCGAGGGCACGAATACTTGGATCGTGCGTGCCCCTGAAGATGACCGCGCCATCGTGGTGGATCCGGGCCCAGAGGACGAGGGTCACCTTAACGTCGTCACCGCCAAGGCCGGCGAGGTAGCGCTCATCCTCATCACCCACCGCCACGACGATCACGCTTCCGGCGCTCAGCGCCTGCGCCAGCTCACCGGCGCCCCGATCCGTTCCTTTGATCCGAGTTACTGCAACGGTGGCGAGGCCCTCGAAGACGGCGAGATCATCGCTTTGGACGATGTCACGCCGCGTCTCGAGGTCGTTCACACTCCGGGCCACACTGCGGATTCGACGAGCTTCTTCGTCTGGTCCGGTGAGCCCAAGGAGTCCCGTCTTGAGGGCATAATTACTGGCGACACGATCGTAGGCCGCCACACCGTGCTGCTGTCCGAGACGGACGGCGACTTGGCTGATTACTTGAAGACGCTCGACGTGCTCGAGGAGCGCGGTAAGGACGTACCGCTGCTGCCGGGCCACGGTCCGGACTTGGATGACGTCTCGCAGGTCGCCCGCAAGTACATCGACCGCCGCCATTTCCGCTTGGATCAGATCAAGGAGATCCGCAGCCGTCTGGGCAACGACGTTGACCTGAAGACGCTGATCGACGAGATGTACGACGATGTGGACCCGGTTTTGCGCCACGCCGCAGAGCAGTCCACGCGCACGGCGCTCAAGTACTTGGACGCTTAAATTTCGCGCTCATTGTGGCCCCTTCGGGGGCCATTTTTTATGCCTGCTGCCGCGAAGTATGAATGAGTGATCGAAAAACCTGGGCTTTTCGGGCGACTCATTCACGTTGTAGGCGGCGGTCGGCTGAAAAATGCGAAACCCCGGCACGCGGCCGGGGAAGAAACGCGCGGGTTTAGCGAGCGCGCTTGGCGAGGTGCTCGGTGTCGACGATGAGCACCGACTTGCCCTCGAGGCGAATCCAGCCGCGGTGGGCGAAGGTGGCGAGCGCCTTGTTGACGGTCTCACGGGACGCGCCGACGAGCTGGGCGATCTCTTCCTGCGTGAGGTCATGGTTGACGCGCAGTGCGCCGCCTTCCTGAACACCGAAGCGGTTGGCGAGCTGGAGGAGCGTCTTGGCGACGCGGCCTGGGACGTCAGTGAAGATGAGGTCCGCGAGGTTGGCGTTCGTGCGGCGCAGGCGGCGGGCGAGCACGCGGAGTAGCTGCTGGGCGATAGCCGGGTGATCGGCGACCCAGTGCTTGAGCATCTCCGAGTTCATGGTCGCGGCCTGGACCTCCGTGACACAGACGGCCGAGGAGGTACGCGGGCCCGGATCGAAGATGGAAAGCTCGCCGAACATATCAGACGGGCCCATGACCGTGAGCAAGTTCTCGCGGCCGTCCGGCGCGTGGCGGGCGAGCTTAATCTTGCCCGAGGTGATGATATACAGGCGATCGCCCGGCTCGCCCTCCTCGAAGATGGTGGTGCCGCGCGGGAAGCGGACCGTTTCCATCTGCTCAATCAGGTTCTGCACTGCAACCGGATCCACACCTTGGAAGATGCCGGCGCGCGAAAGAATTTCCTGTACGCCTTCCACTTATCGCTCCTTGGCTTATCGTGGACCGAGCCGTCGTTTACCCGCGAGCCGGCTAGGGCCGTGTGGGGCCGAAAGCTCGATCCAAAAATCATGTCACGCCGCAGGGTACGACGCGTCACTATGTAACGCGTCTCAGTCTACCGTGGAATTGGTCACGAATGTAAATATCGCGACCGTTAATCACTAAATCTTTCGTGAAGAGTGTGTACAACTCGCTGTCGCGAGTATTCTACAGCGCTTTCTCCTCGAGTCTTTCCATTCCCATGGCGAAGAGAGCGAGGGCGATAGGCACGATCACAACGAGAGAAATCATGCTATCAAGCCTACCCGGTCTCCACCGAGTTGCGCCGTGAGGTCGCTAGGATGGGTGATTATGGCTAGAAACACGGCGGCGGATGCGCAGGAGGTTAATGCGCGGCTCGCGGAGGAATACCCAGACGCGCGCTGCGAGCTCGACTTTGAGAACCCTTTGCAGCTCACTGTCGCCACGTTGCTTTTGGCACAGACGACGGACGAGCGCGTCAACCAGGTCACCCCGGAGCTCTTCCGGCGCTATCCCACCGCGGCGGACTACGCACAGGCGCGCCGCGGCGACGTGGAGGAGATCATCCGGCCGCTCGGCTTCCAGCGTTCTAAGGCGGGGCACCTCATCGGGATGGGGGAGACCCTCGTCGCGCAGTTCGGCGGCGAGGTCCCATGCGCGGTCGAGGACCTCACCCAGCTGCCTGGCGTGGGTCGGAAGACGGCGCTCGTCGTGCGCGGCAACGCCTTCGACCTGCCCGGCATCACCGTCGATACGCACGTCACACGCCTGTCACATCGGCTGGGGCTCAGCGACGCGTCGACGCCGCTGGCCATTGAACGCGACCTCAACGCACAGATCCCCGAGGCCGAGCGCACCCTGTTTTCCCACCGTGTGATCCTCCACGGCCGTCGCGTGTGCACCGCTCGCTCCCCACGCTGTGGCGAGTGCGTCCTTGCCGATATCTGCCCCTCCAGTACGAACCCGAGGACGGATGCTGATGAATAAGACCGTCATTGGCTCGATTGCGGCGATGCTCGTGCTCGGCGTGGGCGTCGTCTTCGCGGCGCGTGGCGCGCTGTCCTCGGGGCCTGCGGACCAGGCCGCAGGCCAGCCGACCGTGAGTACTGCGGCGCCGGAGGACGAGAGGGCATCGGCAAGCGTGACGGGACGCCCGGATTGCCTGAGCGGCACTGTGGCGGGCGTGGACCTGCCGTGCTTGGGTGGCGAGGCGACGGGACCCGCAGCGGACGAGGGAATCACCATCGTCAACGTGTGGGCCTGGTGGTGCGAGCCCTGCCGGACTGAGATGCCGCACCTCATGGAGGTCGCCGCGGCACACCCGGAGTGGAAGATCGTGGGCGTGCATGCGGACACCAACGCGGGCAATGGCGCGGCGTTCCTCGAGGATATCGGGGCGGAGATGCCCAGTTTCCAGGACTCGGACAATAAGTTTGCGGGCGCGCTCGGGCTGCCTGGCGTGATTCCCATTACAGTGGTGCTCAAAGATGGCGAGGTGCAGGGCCGAATCATTAAGGCCATGACGAGCGCCGAGGAAATTGAAACGAGCATCGAGGAGTACCTATGAGCAACGACGCCGCGTGGCTGCGCCCTGCCATGGGGCTGAGTACGCCGCAGATTGACGAGGTACTGGGCAACCGCCTGTTTGTGAAGGACGCGCCGAAGGTGCTCAAGCCTGCGGCGGTGCTCATGCTGTTTTCGGGCACGAGCCTCGACGACGGCGAAGTAGTGCTTACGCACCGCTCGCCGAGCATGCGATCGCATTCGGGGCAGATTGCGTTTCCCGGCGGGCGCTTGGAGGAGGGCGAGACGCCTGTCGATGCCGCGCTGCGCGAGGCGTGGGAGGAGACCGGTCTGGAGGCCGATACGACGACGGTCGTCGAAGAGCTGGATCCCGTGACCATTCGGGTCTCGGGCCACCCGGTGAGCCCGGTGCTCGCGCACTGGCATGCGCCCATGCACTTGTGGCCGGCAAGCCCGGCGGAGACGGATGACGTTTTCACGGCTTCACTGCGCGAGCTGTTGGATCCGGAGAACCGACTCACGATTGGCTGGGGCGATTGGACAGGCCCAGCGTTCTGGGCGAATGGCTACCTCATCTGGGGGTTTACCGGCGGGCTGCTGTCGAGTTTGTTTGCGCATGCCGGGTGGGAGGAAGATTGGGACCGCGAGAATCGCCACGACCTCCGGTCGGTACTTCGATCCTCGCGTAATCGTGAGAAGATGTAATTCTTCCACGAAACCATCTGACCCGAAGGATTGTTTGTGACCGCCGCCCTTACCGTTGATGCCGTCATCGTTCTTGGCGCGCTGGCGGCGTGGTGGAGCGGCTGGCGGCAAGGCGCGTGGAGCTCGATTTTGAGTTTTATCGGCATCGTGTCTGGCCTCGTGCTGGGCATGGTGGCTGCACCCGCCGTCATGGAACTTACGGAGCAGACGGCGCTGCGCTTCCTGCTGGGGCTTGGCGTGGTCATCCTGCTCGTGGGTGTGGGCCAAATCATCGGCGGCATGCTGGGCACGACGCTGCGCGACCGCATGCGGGCGCGCTCCCAGCAGCGCGTCGACTCCATCGTGGGCGCGGTCTTCCAGGTCGTGGCCATGCTGCTCATCACGTGGCTTGTGTCCATCCCGTTGGCCTCTGGGCTGGGCAGTAAGGTTTCCAAGGGAATCTCGGAGTCTGAGATCCTCGGCGCTATGTCACGCGTCGCGCCCTCGCAGCTGTCCAACCTGCCGTCCGGCATCGCGGCCTTGCTCAACGACTCGGGCTTGCCGCCGCTCGTTTCACCGTGGACGGATCAGTCCACCGTTGAGGTCGAAGCCCCGCGCATTGAGGTCGAGGACAGGGAGCTCGTAGAGCGCCTGCGCCCCTCCGTCATCCATGTGCTCGGTGACGCGGAGACGTGTAGCCGCCGCCTCATGGGCTCGGGCTTCGTGGTGGCCGAGGATTACGTGGTGACCAACGCCCACGTCGTGGCGGGCACCAATGTGGTGGCGCTCGATACCACGCTGGGTATGAAGAACGCTGAGGTCGTCTACTACAACCCGGACGTGGATATCGCGGTACTGCACTCGACCGGCCTGGGCATTGCGCCGTTGAGCTGGGCGCCGGAGCAGGCGCAGACGGGCGATGATGCCGTGGTTATGGGCTTCCCGCTCTCCGGCCCCTTCACTGCCTCGCCTGCCCGCGTGCGGGAGGAGCTCACCATCGTGGGGCCTGACATCTATGCAGAGGGCCGTGTGGAGCGCCACGCGTACACCGTGCGCGGCACCATTCGCCAGGGCAATTCCGGTGGCCCGATGATCAACTCGACGGGTGAGGTCTTAGGCGTCGTCTTCGGCGCCTCCGTTGACGACTCGGACACCGGCTACGCGCTCACCGCTGAGGAAGTCCAGTCCCATATCGGGGACGTCACGCAGCTTGTCGATACCGTCGATACCGGGACGTGTGTGTCCAAGTAAACCGCGGCGGCTACATCGCTGTTTCTTAGTGGCTGCCTTTTAGTTGTTGTTTCGGCGATAGCGCCCCAGCCACAACGTGACGGTGCGGGCGAACTTCTCGGGATTCTCGATATGCGGCAAGTTCTTTGTCTTAGGGATATACGCCGTCACGAGTGATTCCGCGCGGCGTCGTGCGCGCCGAATGACAGGCCACCACAGTCTCTGGCTTGCGTGGACGAAGAGCACCGGTGCCTGCGCCTTGGCGTCAAGCCCAGCGCGCGGAATGGGCGCGGTGAGGAGCCTGTGGTTCCATACCGTGCCGCGCAGCGAATGATCGATGGCCATGGCTTGCTCGCGCAGATGCTGGTTTGCTTCTTCTGCAGGCCCCTGGGTGAGGGTATTGAGCTTCGTATCAAGCCCAATGCGCGGGTTCTTCACGAGGACGCGCACGATGGGCAGCGGCAGGCGGAAGACAACCGTGCGCAGGAGGAGCCAACCAAAATCCCAGGGGCGTGCGGCGATGGCGCGGCGCAGGTCCACCGGGTGCGCGCCGGATACCGACACCACGGCATCCACACGCTCAGGGCGCTCGCACGCGACGCACCACGCCAAGGCTGCGCCGGTGTCGTTGCCGATGAGCGTTGCCGAGTCGTGGCCCAGGGCCTGGATGAGCCCCGTGATATCCCCGATGAGCGTGCGCATGTCCTGGCCCGCATCAACCGGCGGCTTATCCGACATGCCATAGCCGCGCAGATCCACTGCGGCGACGTGATGGCCAGCGGCCGCGAGGGGCTCCAACACATCCTTGTAATCGAACCAACCGCCAATCGAGCCGTGAATGCAGACAATGAGCGGATCGTTCGCGCGTCCCAGTGTGGCCGCATGCAAACGAATGCCGCGGGTATGGAGCATCTCGTGGCGCCACGGGCCGTCCAGCTCGACGACGGAGGGTGAGTTCATGTGAGTCCTTTAAAGTGCGAAACCCCGCCCATCGCCGAGACAGTGTAGGGCGATAGACGGGGGAGGGAGTGCAGATTATTTAGGTGTACAGACCCTTAGAGTTCAGCTCCTTGGAGCCACGGGAACCCGGGATGACCTCCGGCAGCTGCTTGGCCGAGGCGATGGTCTTTTCCGGGGCCTTGACCTTCTTCACGTTCTTCAGGCCGATCAGCGCGGTAACACCGGCGATGACCAGCATGATAAGGAAGACGATGAGGAACGCTGCCCAGCGGTCAAGCCACTTGGCGAGGAGCTCCGCGAGGAAGAAGAAAAAGAAGAAAGAGCTAAAACCTGCGACGATGCCTGCAACGCCGAAGAAGCCAGCGCCGATGCCGCCCTTCTTCGCGGATGCAGCGAGCTCAGTCTTGGCAAGCTCCATCTCCGAGCGCACGAGCGAGGAAATCTGCTCCGTCGCGTTGGAGACCAGCTGGCCAATGGAGGCCTCACCAGTCTTCGCGGTGTCGACATCGCTGAGCGGAATAGCGTTCGCGCGCGGGGCGAACTGATTGGAACCGTCAGTGAAGAGTCCGTCGTTACTCACGGTGAAAAACCTGCCTTGTGTTCTTATGAGCTTATTTCTAAAAGTTACGCGACCACCATCCTAGCGAATTCACTGTGAAAATGATCGCGCGACCCTGCATGCCGCCGTTCACCGCGTGCGCGAGCACGCGGAGTCAAGCCGTGTTCTTGGGCGCCGAAAAGAGCCAGAATCCCGCCGCCACGACTGCGGCCACGCCGGCAACGACGCCGGCGCCGATGCCCACCTCGCGGGCGTTGGGCAACGTAAACAGCGGAACTGGGTCCTTAAACGCCCGGATATCCCAGGAATTCTCCAGCGCGTGCTTCTTCAGTGGGCGGTCGGGGTTGACGGCCACGGGGTGCCCCACGAGCTCGAGCATGGGGATATCTGTTGCGGAGTCCGAGTAGGCGAAGCTGTCCTCGAGCGCGATGCCCAGTTCTTCTGCAATCTCGAGGACGGCCTCGGCCTTGGCTGGGCCCTTGCGGTAGTGCAGGATTTCGCCCGTGAACTCGCCGTCGATGACCTCGAGCTCCGTGGCTGCGATGACGTCAACGCCGAGCTCCTCGGCGATGGGGCGCACGAGGGTCTCCGCGGAGGCAGAGATGATGACGACGGTGTGGCCTGCTGCCTTATGAAAGTCGATGAGCTCGCGCGCCTCGGCATAAATGGCCGGGGTGACCACGGTGTGGAGCGTCTCGTGCACGATGTGCTCGACCTCGTCGACCTTCCAGCCGCGCACCATGGCGGTGAGCTGGTCGCGCGAGGAATCCATTTGCTCGCTCGTTTGGCCCATCATCATGTACGTCGCCTTGGCGAGAGAAATCTGCAGCGCGTTAGCTGGCGTGATGAGTCCGTTGTGCATGAACTCTTTGCCGAAGGCGTACGCCGACGAGGTTGCGATGATGGTCTTGTCCAGATCGAAAAACGCCGCGACGAGACGCCGTGCTGGCGTGCGCGTTGCCGGGGTTTCCGGGTGGTTCTGGGCAGTCATGGATTCCGATTGTAGCCCCTAAAGGCCAAGGTTGTCTGTTGTAAATGTGAAAATTGTGATGCGTGTTGTACCAGTGGGTATGCGTGCGTACACCCTTCCTATCGGTATGCCCAGCGAAAAGTTACGGTTCCGTATCCACAGTGCTGACAATTGCACAATTTATTTGGCAAGAAAACAGGGGGTTATCCACAGGCTGACCTGCACACCCTTGTCGAAACTCGGCGCCCTGCGTTGAGTGAAAGGCATGAACGATTTCATCCTCATTGCTGTAACTGACCCCGTCGTCGGACCGGAGGCCACCCACGCGGCGGCAGCGACGGGTCTCGACGTCATCACGTGTGACGACCCGCGCGATATCGCCCGCCACGTACCACGAGCGCGTGCCGTCATTACCGACCGCACAACGGCCAGCCACGTTGCGGCGTGCGGTCGCGCCCGCGACATCTTCTTCGTCGCGGCTGACCCAGGCCCGATCGACTTCGAAGCCGCCTTGCGGGCGCATGCTGCGCAGGCCTTTCTCCTCCCCGCCGAGTCGCGCGACCTTCTCGCGGCACTGAGCACTGCGGGGGAATTGCTTGCACCGGCGTCGGTGAGCGGGAGATGCGTCGCCGTCGTTGGCGCGACGGGCGGCGCAGGAACGTCGACGTTTGCAGCTGGCTTGGCACGCACCCTCGAAGCAACCGTGCTTATCGATGGCGACCCTCGCGCAGGAGGCCTCGACCTGGTCCTCGGCGCTGAAGAAACGCCGGGCGTGCGGTGGCCGGAACTGCACCTAGGCCCAGGGCAACTCGACGCCGCGGATCTGCTTGCGGCTCTGCCCGTCACCGCCGACGGGATTCGCCTTGTCTCGGGAACGCGCAGTGGCGTGAACGATCCCTTTGAGCTGAGCGACGAAACCCTCACGGCAGTTCTGGAGTCGCTGCAGAGTCATCGCGTCGTCCTCGACGGCGGGGCGGGACCCGCCGCCTTCTTTGGGGCAGGGTGGTACGACCATGTCGACCACATCGTCATTGTTGTGCCGGCTGAGGTCCGAGCTGCGGCCGCGGCGGCGCAGATTACGGCGCGATGCGCAGCCCACGGCATCCCCGTGAGTGTCGTCCTCCGGCACCGCGGTTGGTCTTCGCTGGCTACCTCGGACGTGGAGAAGATCATCCATGCCGACATTGTGGCGGAGCTGCCGCACCTGCGTCGCCTCGCCCGCGACATGGAGCTTGGCGGCTTGCCTTTAGAGCTGCCACGGCCACTGCGGCAGGCATGTGAACGCGTCATTGAGGACCTCGGCTGGGTCGAGGATCCCTGGGATGAGCGGGGCGTGGCATGAGTACATGGACCCAGCGCGCGGGGTCGGTCGGAGCGGAGACCGCGAGCGGCCACGGCCAGATAACGACCCCTTCCGAGTTGTCGGAGCGCCTCCAGCACATCCTCGCGGCTGAACCAGACCTTGCGCACGATGCTGCCGCGCTCGCCCGCCGCGTGCGCGCCGAGGCAGGAGTTATCTCGGACGTCGATCTGCTCGATATTCTCCGAACGCTCCGGCACGACACTGCAGGGCTCGGTGTCCTCGAGCCGCTGCTCGCGCAGCCAGCGGTCACTGACGTTGTGGTCAATGGGCCTGAGCGCGTCTTTATCGACCGCGGTTCCGGGTTAGAGCTCAGCTCCGTGCGCTTTTCCGACGAAGAAGAGCTCCGGCGCCTCGCTACGCGGTTGGCCATCGCGGCGGGTGCGCGCCTCGATGATGCACAGCCGTGCGCCGATGGCCGGCTTCCTCGCCCCGACGGCACGATGGTGCGCATCCACGCGTTGCTGTCGCCACCAGCGGTGGGCGGCCCGCATCTGAGCCTGCGCGTTCTACGCCAGGCTCAGGTGAGCCTCGACTCGCTCGTCGAGCGCGGCGCTGTGCCCAGCGACATTGCGGTGCACCTCCGCGAGCTCGTCGCCGCCCGTGTGTCTTTTCTCGTCATCGGCGGCACAGGCTCGGGTAAGACCACGCTGCTTTCCGCGCTGCTCGCACAAGCTCCGGCGACCGAACGCGTGCTCATCATTGAGGACACGACGGAACTTGCGCCGCAGCATCCGCATGTGGTGAGCCTTGTAGCCCGGCGCGCCAACGCGGAAGGGCGCGGTGAAATTTCCATGTCGCTGCTGCTCAGGCAGGCGCTGCGCATGCGACCCGACCGTATCGTGGTCGGTGAGATTCGCGGCGCCGAGGTTGTTGACCTGCTCGCGGCCCTCAACACGGGGCACGATGGCGGCGCCGGCACCTTGCATGCCAACTCGCTCCACGAGGTCCCGGCGCGCATGGAAGCTCTCGCTGCGCTGGGTGGTCTCGACCGCGTGGGCTTGCACTCCCAGCTCGCCGCCGCCGTCCACGTGGTGCTGGCTATGCATCGTCGCGCGGACGGGGTACGGGAGATCGCGCAGATTGGGCTGCTCACCGGCAATCCTGTCACCGCCCAGGTGGTGTGGAGTTCTTCCGAGGGACCGCAGCCGGGCTTCGAGGATTTCCTTCGCCTCGTGGACGGCGCGCACAAGGAGGCGCCATGACTATCGCGTTGTTGTGTGCTGCCGCGGCCGTCGCAGTGGGCGCGCCGGGAACGGCTGAGCGTCCCGGCGCGCACCCTACACGCAGCCTGCGGCTCGTCCTCATTCCGGCGACAGTAGGCATGGTGGGACTGGCTGTGGCACTCGGCCGGCTGAGCATCGTCGCTGCTCTGCTCATGGCCGGTGCGACTACCGCCTGGGTCGTCCGCGATATCGTGCGGACCCGCGCGCAGCGGCGGACGGAAGAGACCATGGCGGGCTACCTGGGCACTGTCACGGCAGAGCTGCGCGCAGGGAGCAGCTTTCCTTTCGCGCTCGTCCACGCAGCAGATCGGTTGCCCGAGACCGCCGGTGCTCTTCGCCGCGTGTTGCGCACCGCAGGCTATGTCGCTGTGCGGGGCGGCACCGTCTCCCAGTCGCTGCGCGCCGGGGAAGACAAGGACGGTCCAGTGACCGAGTTTGCGGATCTCGTCGAGCTGGGGGAGCGCCACGGCATCCCGCTCGCGGAGCTAGCAGAGCGCGCCCAACAACGCCTCGATGCTCGGCGCCGCCATGCTGCTGCGACGACGGCGCAACTCCAGGGACCGCAGTCCACCGCGGTGGTGCTCACGTGTCTGCCGCTCGCGGGCATCGGCATGGGCGTTGTCATGGGTGCCAATCCCTTGGGGTTCCTTCTCGGCGGTGGGCTCGGCGGCATCCTCCTCGTCGTCGGCGTGGCCCTCGTATGTGGCGGCTTTATCTGGTCGCGCACACTCCTGCGGAAGGCGGCGTCATGACGCTGAGCTTTATCCTCCTCGCTGCCGCGGCTTTGGCGCTCACCGTCGAGGATGCCGCGCGGTCTAACCCCAAGCGACCACGAGATGGCCCGGCGTGGATACGGCGCTTCGCTTCGCAACCGACACCTGACCATATCGGGGCGGCCTTCGACATCGAACTCTTCGCGGCGTGCCTGCGCGCCGGGTTGGGCCCAGCCGGGGCCGCGGCTGCGGTCGCCACCGTGGCACACCCTGCCGCGCGATCCGCATGGACAGCGACGGCAGCCCGCCTGGGCCTGGGCGTTCCGGCGGCGCGCGCATGGGAACCGCTGCGTGCCGTCCCGGGGCTCGAGGAGCTGGCGGGGCTCGTGGTCATGTCGCAGAACTCAGGTGCATCCATCGTACCAGGATGCACGCGGCTGGCGGCGGCATTGCGTGCCGATGCCGCCGATGCCGCCACCGCTCGCGCCGAGCGCGCCGGAGTGCTCATCTCCCTCCCGCTCGCGCTGTGTTTCTTACCCGCTTTTATCGTGCTGGGGCTCGTGCCCATCGTGGTGAGTCTCAGCGCGCAGATGCTCTAAACAACCAACCCATCACACACCAACTCATCGAATAAGGAATCCATCATGTTGAACCATCACGTCCGAATCCGTCAGGCAGTACACCGCCGCGTGCGCGCTCTGCTTGGCAACGACCAGGGAATGTCGACCATCGAATATGCCATGGGGTCAGTCGCCGCGGCAGCACTCGCCGGGGTGCTCTACCTCGTCATTAATAATGGCGGGGTGAGCGAGGCGTTCGAATCCATCCTCACCGATGCCCTGAGCAACACCCCCGGCTAATGGCACGCCGTGACCGTGTGAAGATCCGCCTCGCAGCGCTGCTCACGAGTGACCGTGGCTCGGTGAGCGTCGAGGCCGCTCTCGGCATGTCGAGCCTGGTCATCGTGCTCATCGCCCTCGTCGGTGCCATCGCCACGCTGGGCTCGTATCTCGCCGCCGTGGACACCGCTGGCGCAGCCGCGCGTTCGGTGGCCATCGGGCTGGAATTCGAGCCAACGCGGGGCACCATCGCGACCTCGGAAGCGGGTGGATTCATGACAGTCACGGCCACCATCCCGGCGCCGCTGGGCGAGGTGAGCGCCACCGCGGTCTTCCCACAGGAGGCGCCGTGAAGTGGCGCGACATCCTGGCGGACGATCGCGGCTCAGCGAGCGTCGTCACGGCGGGCGTCATCGCGGCGCTCACGGGTCTGCTGCTCACCGTGGCGGGCCTCGCCTCCGTCGTCGTTGCACGTCATGAGGCCCAGGTCGCCGCCGATGTCGCTGCGGTGGCCGGGGCCTTTGCCGTCTATCGCGGCGAGGATGGCTGCGCGGTCGCCGCGGATATCGCCGAGCGCAACGGCGCGAGGATTGCCGTGTGCGCAGTGGAGGGCGCGGACGTCGTGCTCACCGCGACCGTGCGCGGCTCCGAGGCGCGTGCTCGTGCCGGGCCGCTCTAAAACCCGGCCTCGCGGCTAGTCCTCAGGCGGTGCCTCATCGACCGGCTCGGGCTCGACAGGCCCGTTGGCTGTCATGGCGACCAAGGCACCAAGCAGCTCGATGGCGCCCGCCTTATCGAGCGGGTTGTTGCCGTTGCCGCACTTGGGCGACTGGACGCACGAGGGACAGCCGGACTCGCACGGGCAGGAGCGCACGGCCTCGTAGGTGGCCTCGATCCACTCGGGGAAGCGGCGGAAGCCCTCATCCGCGAAGCCCGCGCCGCCGGGGTGGCCGTCGTAGACGAAGACCGTGGGCAGCTGCGTGTCCATGTGCAGTGCCGTGGACACGCCGCCGATGTCCCAGCGGTCGCACGTCGCGATGAGCGGCAGCAGACCAATGGCGGCGTGCTCCGCCGCGTGCAGCGTGCCGGGGATGGCGGCGGCGTTGATACCCAGCTCCGCGAGCACCAGCGGATCGATGGTGTAGGCCACTGCGCGCGTGCGCAGGGTCTGCTCCGGCATGTCGAGCGGGATGTCGTCGCCCACCGTTCCATCGGGGAAACGCACCTGATAGCCGGTCACGGCATCGGTGACCTCGACCTCGAGGTTGGCGACCCACAGGCCAGGTGAGTAATTCACGAGACCATCGGCCTGCGAGAGAATCCGGATATCCGTCGTCGAGCGCGGCTGCGTCGTGTAATTCGGGATCTCCGGATGCACGAGCGCCACGTAATTGCCGAAGTCGAGTTCGTCGACCACGTAGGACTCTCCCAGGTGCAAGTAGACCGCGCCGGGATGGACCTGGCCAGCGGCGCGGGCGGCGTCGATGGTGCCGAGCAACCGGCCCGTGGTGTGGTCGACGATCATGACTTCCTCGCCTGAGCCGCCGCGCAGCGAGACCTGCGCGTGGGCGTTCTCCGGGGTCACCGGCGAGGATCCGGCCGGCAAGGGTACGGCGAACCAGCCGCGCTCGCGGCGGCGAATGAGCCCGTCGGCTTCGAGCGCGCGGACAACGCCCTCTGCGCCCCACGCCTCGATATCCGCGGGTTGGAGAGGCTTTTCGATGGCCGCGCAGTAGACGTGGCCGTAGAGGATATACGGATTCTCAGGATTGAAGACGCTCGCCTCCACGGGGCGTCCGAGCAGCGCCTCTGGGTGGTGGACGAGGTAGGTATCCATCGGCTCATCGCGCGCGACGAGGACCACGAGGGAGCCCTGGCCGCGGCGTCCGGCGCGGCCGGCCTGCTGCCAAAAACTCGCCACCGTGCCCGGGAAGCCCGCGGTGACGACGGCATCGAGGCCGCCCACGTCGATGCCCAACTCGAGCGCCGACGTCGTCGCCACGCCCAGCAGCGAGCCATCGTCGAGGGACTTTTCCAACGCGCGGCGGTCTTCGGCCAGGTAGCCTGCGCGGTAGGCGGCGATGCGCTGTGCGAAGTCCGGCCGGCCCAGGCGTCCGGAGAGTTCCTCCTGCGTGCGCAACGAGACCATCTCCGCGTTGCGTCGCGAGCGCACGAAGGTGAGCGTGCGCGCGCCTTCCGCGATGAGTGTGGCCATGATTCCGGCCGCCTCCGTCGTCGCGGCGCGGCGCACGGGTGCGCCGTTCTGGCCCTCGGCGCCCTCAACGAACCCCGGCTCCCAGAGCGCGACGGTGCGTGCGCCCGTGGGCGCACCGTCCTCGGTGACCTCCACGAAGTCCGCGGCGGGACGCCCCGTAAGGCGCGCGGCGTGGCGCGCCGGGTCCTTCATCGTCGCCGAAGCGAGCAACACGACGGGGTGCGCACCGTAGTGCTCGCACAGTCGCAGCAGACGGCGGAGCACGAGCGCGACATTCGCGCCGAAGACCCCGCGGTAGGAGTGGCATTCGTCGATGACGATGAACTCGAGATGGCGCAGCACGCGCGCCCAGCGTTGGTGCGCGGCGAGCAGGGACATGTGGAGCATGTCCGGGTTCGTAAAGATAAACCGCGAGTGGTCGCGAATGCCAGCGCGGGCCTCCTGCGGGGTATCCCCGTCATAGGGCGCGGGTGCCACGCCGCGCAGCTCCGGGATGCCCTGGACGAGGTTCATCACGGCATGGAGCTGGTCTGAGCCCAGCGCCTTGGTGGGCGTGAGGTAGAGCGCGCAGGTCGTGGAATCCTCCGCTAAGCGCGTCAAGATGGGGAGCTGGTAGCCCAGGGACTTGCCCGAGGATGTGCCAGTGGCGATGACGGCATCGCGGCCGGCCCAGGCGGCATCGGCAAGCTGAGCTTGGTGAGCATACGGTGCGGAAATGGAGGCATCGACAAGCTTTGCTCGGAGCGCCGGAAGGACCCAGCTGGGCCAGGCCGCATGCTGTGATTCTCGCGGCGGCAGAGTTTCGACGTGGGTAGCCTCGGATTCGGGAAAACGTGCTGTGAGCAGGGCCATGAGCTCGTCACCGAGCGGGTTAGAAGCCGTCATGCCACCCCCTTTTGTCCATTAATCTTCCCTTAGCCTATCGCTGTAGCCCATAACCTGGCACACTAGGGCATAAGGCTGACGCCCCTTTAAGTGCAGTGTTGTAATAAGTGCTCGCAGGTAAAAGGCTTCACAAAGGCGAGCACCCGGAATTCGGGAGTTCGGCGTCGACCGGTTTCACCCATTCCGAAAGAAGGAAAATATTATGGCACAGGGAACTGTAAAGTGGTTCAACGCAGAGAAGGGCTTTGGCTTCATCGCGCCGGACGACGGCTCTGCTGACGTCTTCGTCCACTACTCCGAGATCCAGGGCAAGGGCTTCCGCTCCCTCGAAGAGAACCAGAAGGTTGAGTTCGAGGTGGGCGAGGGCCAGAAGGGCCCGCAGGCTCAGAACGTCACCGCGCTCTAAGACTCTTTGACAACAACCGCCTTCCCTTCGGGGAGGGCGGTTGTTGTCGTTTAGGGCGTCTCCGCGAAGCCACGGCGCGTGTCCCACCAGTTGGCGATGGAATTCTGGGCCTTCTGTAGCGCCCAGCCCAAGGCGAAGGCGGCGATGATGGAGATGATCATGGCGATGGCGGGATTGCCTCCGAAGAGGACGCCGCCGAGGTAGCCCACGGCCAGCGCCTGGGCGGCCCAGAGCATGACGCCGATGGTGTCGAAGAAGAAGAACATCGGCCACGAGTAGCGCATGGCGCCGAGGAAGATCGTCATAAACAGGCGGGCCGAGGGGATAAAACGCGCGATGATGATGGCGGCACCGGCACCGCGGCGCATATTGCGCTTAGCCCACTGGAGCGCCTCATAAGGCTTGGAGCCCTTCTGCGCGCGGTTGATGAGTGGCATGAGCCGCCCGCCCAAGGCGTAACAGAGGTTATCGCCCAGCATGGCGCAGCCCACCGCGACGAAGAACATGGTCGGGATGTGCGGCACGCCCTGCGAGCCGGCCCACGCGCCCACCATGTTGAGCGGGACCTCGGAGGGCATGACGGGAATGAAACAGTCGAGGAAGATCATGGAGCCGACGATGGGATAGATCCACTCGGTGAGCATGAGGGTTTCAATCCACCCCATGACTGCGTCGACCATGTCGCTCCTTTACGTCTGCTTCTACGCCGGCCGAGTGCCGCGTGACCTATCCCAGCAGAATACACGCGCCACACGCGCGGGCGTTCTCGCGCAGGTAAGCGCCGTACAGGTAAGCGCCGTGTCGGCAGCCGTGCTGGGTGCCGCGTCGGGGCTTGACGCCCGGGGCGGGGTGAGACATAACGCGCCGGCCATGTACTCGGCCACCTCCCAGGTCCTCCTGGGTGCCACGCGCTACCCGGGGCGCGCGGCGTGCACCGGTTCTCTCCTCAACGATCGGTGGGTGCTCACCGCGCGCCACTGCTTCCAGAACACCGCCACCGGTGCGCACGGCTGGAAATGCTGCGGCACCGAAGCCACCGGCGTCCGCGGTGCCGAGCGGCGGGTTCTCGTTGCTCGGACTCTCCCCCTAGGAGGGGAGCGGGAGCGTCCAGTTGGACAGTGTGGCGCACCCAATAGATACAGTATTGTTTGATCTATTGTTTGCACGGCTATGAAAATGTGTACGCTAAGGAACCATTGACCTTTCTCGGTGGAAACTGTTAAAGATTTTTCATACGGAGAAGGCGGCGCGTCCGAGCGAAAGGGATGAACAACAAGTGGCAACAGGAGCTGGCCAGGGAAAGACCTTGGTGATTGTGGAGTCGGCGACGAAGGCGAAGAAGATTCAGCCTTATCTCGGCGACCACTACATCGTCGAGGCCTCCGTCGGACACATCCGCGATCTTCCCCGCGGTGCCGCCGACGTTCCGGCTGCCTATAAGAAAGAGTCCTGGGCCCGCCTTGGCGTCAACCCCGAGGACAACTTCACGCCGCTCTACGTCATCTCCCCAGACAAGAAGAAGAAGGTCGCGGACCTTAAGTCCAAGCTCAAGCAGTGCGACCAGCTCTACCTCGCAACAGACCCGGACCGCGAGGGCGAGGCCATCGCGTGGCACCTGCTCGAGGTGCTCAAGCCCAAGGTGCCGGTGCGCCGCATGGTCTTCAACGAGATCACCAAGTCCGCCATCCTCGAAGCCGCGGAAAATACCCGTGACCTAGACGTCAACCTCATCGACGCGCAGGAAACCCGCCGTATTCTTGACCGTCTCTACGGCTACGAGGTCTCTCCGGTGCTGTGGAAGAAGGTCATGCCGCGCCTGTCCGCCGGCCGCGTCCAGTCCGTTGCGACCCGCGTCATCGTCGAGCGTGAGCGCGAGCGCATGGCGTTCATCTCCGCCGACTATTGGGACCTGGGCGCCAAGCTCGCCGCGCTGTCCGGCGACACCACGGAGTTCGAGGCACGCCTCACCTCCGTCGAAGGGCGCCGCGTCGCGCTCGGCCGCGACTTCGACGATCGTGGCCAGCTCAAGACGGACGACGTCACCGTCGTGGACAAGGCCCTGGCGGAAAAACTCGCCGCGGGCCTTGAAGGCGGCACCATGAACGTCGCCAACGTCGAGCACAAGCCGTACACCCGCAAGCCGTATGCGCCGTTTATGACCTCGACGCTCCAGCAGGAGGCCGGCCGCCGCCTGCACTTCACCTCGGAGCGCACCATGCGCATCGCACAGCGCCTCTACGAGAACGGTCACATTACCTATATGCGTACCGACTCCACGGCGCTGTCCCAGCAGGGCCTCAACGCCGCACGTTCGGCGGCCTCGAGCATCTACGGCGCTGAGTACGTCGCGGATTCCCCGCGTGTCTACGACCGCAAGGTGAAGAACTCCCAGGAGGCCCACGAGGCCATCCGCCCCGCCGGCGAGAATTTCGCGACCCCGGGCCAGCTCGCGGGCCAGCTCGACGCCGAGGAGTTCAAGCTGTACGACCTCATCTGGAAGCGCACCGTCGCCTGCCAGATGGCCGATGCCAAGGGCACGTCCATGAAGGTCACCATCAGTGGTCTATCGACCACTGGCGAAGAGGTCGAGTTCTCCGCCACCGGCCGCACCATCACCTTCCCGGGCTTCCTCAAGGCGTACGAAGCGCTTGCCGATGCCCCCTCCAAGCCCAAGGATGGCAAGGGCAAGGGCGGCAAGGAGCCTGAGGCTCGCCTCCCGCACTTGAACGAGGGCGACCAGCTCCGTGCCAAGGAAGTCACCGCGGACGGCCACTCCACCAATCCGCCGGCGCGCTACACCGAGGCCAGCCTGGTGAAGAAGATGGAAGAATTGGGCATCGGCCGCCCGTCGACGTATGCGTCGATCATCAAGACCATCCAGGACCGCGGCTACGTGCTCTCGCGCGGCAACGCGCTCGTGCCGTCCTGGGTCGCCTTCGCCGTCATCGGCCTGATGGAAAACAACTTTGGCGAGCTCGTCGACTACGACTTCACGTCCTCCATGGAGGACGAGCTCGACGCCATCGCCGCAGGTAACGAGGATCGCACCGAGTGGCTTAACGGTTTCTACTTCGGTAACGCCGAGGCGAGCAAGGAAAAGGCCGCGTCCATCGCGCGCCACGGCGGCCTCAAGTCGCTTATCGACGTTAACCTTGAGGCCATTGACGCCCGCCAGGTGAACTCGCTCAAGCTCTACACGGACTCTGAGGGTCGCGACGTCTTCGTTCGCGTCGGCCGCTACGGTCCCTATATCGAGCGCGCCGTGGGCACGAACCCGGACGGCACCATCGAGTACCAGCGCGCGAACCTCTCGGAGACCGTCACCCCGGACGAGCTCACCGAGGAATTCGCTGAGAAGCTCTTCGCGACGCCGCAGGGCGGCCGCGAGCTGGGCACCAACCCTGCCAACGGTCGCATGATCGTGGCGAAGGAAGGTCGCTTCGGCCCGTACGTCACCGAGGTTGTCCGCGAGGACGAGCGTGCCATCGCGGAGAAGGAAGCCGAGGAGATCGTCGCCAAAGAGCGCGCTGAGGAGGACGCTCAGCGTGCCGCCGAGGGCAAGCGCGCCAAGAACTGGGAGACGAAGACCGCCGCCAAGCAGAAAGAAAAGCGCGTCGCCGAGTACATCGACGACAAACTCAAGCCGGGCACGGCCTCGCTCTTTAGCTCCATGGAGCCCGCCAGCGTCACCCTCGAGGAAGCCCTCAAGCTGCTCAGCCTGCCGCGCGAGGTGGGCACGGACGACGACGGCGAGGTCATCACCGCGCAGAACGGCCGCTACGGTCCGTACCTGAAGAAGGGCAACGACTCCCGCTCGCTCGCGAACGAGGAGCAGCTGTTTACCATCACCCTCGACGAGGCCCGCCGCATCTACGCCGAGCCCAAGCGTCGTGGCCGCCAAGCCGCGCAGCCGCCACTCAAGCAGCTGGGTAACAACGATGTGTCCGGCAAGCCGATGACCGTCAAGGACGGCCGCTTTGGCCCGTACGTCACCGATGGCACGACGAACGCCTCGCTGCGCCGCGGCGACGATCCGGAAAAGCTCACGGACGCCCGCGCCAACGAGCTACTTTCCGAGCGTCGTGCTAAGGAAGCTGCCGGCGGCACGAAGAAAGCTGGCAAGAAGGCCGGCAAGAAGGCGGCGAAGAAGGGTGCCAAGAAGACCTCCAAGGCTGCGAAGAAGTCGACCAAGAAGACCTCGAAGGCAACCAAAAAGTCGACGAAGAAGACGACCAAGGCTGCCAAGTAAGCCGTCACCTTAGCCGGGGTGGTCTGGGAGGTCATGGAATTACAGGATTTTCTCGCCCACGATGACGCTGGCCGCCCCGTCGCGGCTGGTAGCCCCGAGGCGCAGTTCCAGCACGTCGCGGCGCAAGAGTCGCTGCGCGTGTGCGCGGAACTCAACTCCCGCTCTCACGCGCCCGAGGAGGTTCGCGCCCTCTTTGGCGAGTTCACCGGCCGCCCGGCTCCGGATTCGCTCACCATCTTCCCGCCGACTTTGGCAAGAACATCCATGTGGGCGAGAACGCCGTCATCGCCGCCCGCGCCGTCGTAACCAAGGACGTCCCTGCGAATACCGTCGTGGGCGGCGTGCCCGCGCGTGTCCTTCGCGAGCTCTCATCCTGGCGCTTTGACCTGCGGAATTTCAAAGTATCTAGAAGTATCTAGCACTATCTAAAAAACTAAATTCCTCTAGATACTTCTAGATACTTCTGAATTCTTCGCGCAGCTGGCGTCTTCGACCGGTGCCGCGGTGACCCACTCTCTCATGTCGTGGCTGCGCGGTAGGCTGGCGGTCATGACCGTGAAGAACACCAATTCCTCCGTCCTGGCCGACCTGTGGGCCCGCAACAACGAGGGCGTCGCAGCGCTCATCGCGGCGCTCGAGGAGGCTCTCACCAGCCCCGCTAAGATCGCGGCACTTGCCGCCATCGAGCTGCCCGCGTGGGGCCGCCTCTTTGACTGGCGCTGGACGCGTGCCATCGAGGTCGTCATGCCAGCCGCCGTGGGCGCCGCCTACGGGGACCCGCAGCGCCACCCGGAGATCGTCGCCGCGGGATTGGCCGCGAGCCTCGGCGTTGAAGAAAAGAACCGTTCCCTCGCCCATCCCACGACGTGGGGCGCGGCCGGCGTGGTGAGCAGTCAGCTCGCGTATGCGAACTTTCTGCGCCAGCGCGGCGCGCGCGGGGACGCCGCGAGCTACGTCATGGGTGGCCTCGTTGCTGCAATTGGCTTGTCCAAGGCAGCAGTGAGTGATGGCCCGCTGCGCACCGCCACGGGCGTGGGGGCGCTGTCCACGGCGGTGCTCGTCGCGCTCGCGAATGACGGAATGCTGCGCGCACAAAGCCCGGCCGCCGCGGGGCTGAGCCACGGTGCCAATCTGCTCGCAGCCTCGGAGGCGCTCACTTTCTTGCGTGCGTGGCGCGAGCGGAATGACAAGAAGACCTGGCGCGTGGCGGACGCGGCAGAGGTCGCCACGCGGGGCATTGGAAAGCTGCTGCTTATGCGCGGCCTGGCGCGCTAAGCTCCGCGCGGCCCGTCGGACCGTAGGACAGGCGGCGGTGCAGGTGCTCGAAGGGGCCCTGTTTGTCCAGCGCCTCGAGTACGGCGGCACCCACGAGTGTGGCGGCCCAGATGAAGAAGGCGATGATCGACATGCCAAACGCGTCAAGGTCGAGCCCGAAGAGGAAGGGGCTGGCGACGATGAAGAAGAGGAGGGACTGCACGAGGTAGCCGCTCATGGAGCGCTTGCCCAGCGCTGCGGGGATGGACAACCAGGCGGGTGCGGCGGCGCCGTCCCACACGCGGCGCTGGACGCCGTCGATGAGAAGCGCGAGGGCAGCCAGGATGCCGGGGCCGGTGAAAACGCCCAGTGCATTGTTGAGGAACATAAAGAACGGCTCCATGTCTGCCGGGACGATGCCGAGCGCGCTGAGGCCCCAGGGCAGGCCGATGCCCACAGCGATGACCACGCCCACGCCAGCCCAGATGAGAAGCTCACGGCGGTGCGCGGCGACGTCGCTGAGCGTGCCGCGGCGCGCCCACACGAAGCCGATGATCATCACCGGGAAGAGCTGGATGAGGAAGAACGGGGTGGACAGGGCTTGGAAGGCGAAGTACGACAGGTTGTTGAGGAGCATCGCGGGATAGGTATCCGCAGGCGTATAGGCGCCGCCGCCGAACGTCAGTGCTTCCGGTTCAAAGAACGCGCCGATGGACATGCTCACTCCCATGAGCGTCCAGAAGCACAGCATGCCTAACGCGACCCTCATGAGCACCTTATCGGTCCACGTGAAGATCAAACCGAGCACAATGCCGGCCACACCGTAGAAGAACATGATGTCGCCATGGAAGAGGACGATGCCGTGGAGGGCACCGAAGAGCGCGAGGAAGGCGTAGCGGCGCACGACCACCGCGCGCGTGCGCCCCACGGGAAAGCCGCGGCGCCACAGGCTCATGACGATAAGGCCCACGCCAAAGCCCAACAGCGTGGAGAACATGGGCAGCCCGCGCACGTGAGAAGTCACCGCTGTGAAGAGGACTGCGGCGTCATCCGCGCGAGAGACGGCGCCGCCAAAGTAGTCGGCGCGCTCCGTCGTGTCGTCATCGAGGAACCACGCCGTGGGTGCGTTGGCGAGCGCAATGCCCAGCAAAGCGAGTCCGCGTGCGACGTCGGGGACGAGCATGCGGGGTGGGCGAGTGGGGGCATCGGCAGGCTGGTTATCGGCACTCATGGCCGTTAAGCATACCTAATTAGTGGGGAACTGTCGTGGCATGCGGCTTGCCAAAACGGTAGAAAATGGTCGAGTGCGGCGGGGATTTTGGCAGCTCGTGCGGGCTAGGAACGGTCCGCGAGCGTCGCGCGAATGGGGCGCGCGAGCTGCGTCATGCGGCGGCGGCCACGCAGCTCGATGGACTTCATGAGCGTCCAGCGGGCTTGTTCCGCCTCGTTCGCGGTCTTGAGCGTGGCAGCGTTGGTGAGCACGCGGCCCGGGGTGTCCTTGGCGAGCTCCGTGAGGCGCGCGGCTTCGTTTACCGCGTCGCCGATGACGGTGTACTCAAAGCGGTCCGCGCCGCCGATGTGACCTGCGACCACGTGGCCAGCCACGACGCCGATGCCTGCCTGCAGCTCCAGATCGCGCAGCTCCAGGCGTAGCTCACGCGCGGCCTGCAGTGCCAGCGACGTGGAGTCGTAGACCGTGAGTGGCGCGCCGAAGATGGCCAGGGCCGCGTCGCCCTGAAACTTGTTGATGATGCCCTTGTTACGGTGCACGACAGCCACGACACGCTCAAAGAACTCATTGAGCGCCTCCACGACCTCCTCCGGGGTGTGGTTGACCGCGAAGGTGGTCGAGCCGATGACGTCGACGAAAATGACGGCGACCTTGCGGTCCTCGCCGCCGAGCTGCGGCTTTTCCTCGAGCGCGCGCTGGGCGACTTCGGTGCCGACGTAGCGGCCGAAGATATCGCGCACGCGCTGGCGCTCGGCCAGGCCCTTCATCATCTCGTTGAAGCCGGCCTGCAGCACGCCCAGCTCCGAGCCGTCGTAGATATCGACCTGGACGCCCTTGTCGCCCAGGCGCACGCGCCGGATGGCGTCCTGGAGCTCGAGGATGGGGTCGACGACGGAGTGCATGGAAAAATACGTGCCGGCAAAACCCGTGATGAGTGCGGCGGCGGCGAGGCCCGCGATAAGAATGGAGAGGTCCCCATCAAACCACCCGGCGTAGCGCGCCCTCATGAGCAAGATGATGCCCACGAGCGGCACGCCTGAGGTCATGATCCATGCCGTGATGAGGCGATACTTCACGGGCGGCTCGAGCGTGGAGTCCTCAAAGCGGCGGGCGAGCGCTTCCGCCGCGATGGGACGCACGAGGTTCTCTGCCTGCAGGTACGTGAGTAGGCAGACGAGCATCGCCGCGAGCGCGCCCGAAACCCCGATGATGACCGCAAGCCGCCCGGAATCGGCCGCCGCAATGATGACGGTGAGCATGATGCCTAGGCCCCATACGAGTCCGGCCACGCCCGCTTGATAGATAGGAATGCGCAGCACCAAGCCGCGCACCATGTTGGGATCGTGCGTATCTGGACTGCGTTGCCAATCGAGGACCGGCCGGAAAATAAAGCTCGTCACGACCATGCCCACGAGCACGGCAAAGACAACGTAAGCGACGCCGATAGCCCACAGGCTGTCAAAGCGTTCCGCGAATGCGCGTACTTCCGGCATGGGCAGCGCCACCACAAACAGCATGACGGCGATAGCTCCCGCGATATTGCCGCCCAGCACCAGCGCCGCGTATTTCGGCCACGAGGTGTGCAGGAGCCAGCCGGCTGCGCGCAGGAGTCTGTTCATAACTTCATACTCTACTAGGCTGGAGCGGGTGAGTTCCCCCGAAAATCTCTCTGTCGCCGCCCGGCTTGCCGATGCCCCCTCGGTCCGCGACACCATCCTCGCCGCGGCCGCCGCGGCGCATGGCTTGCCTGGTACCGACCCTCGTGCAATGACGCATTCCTGGCTGTTTACCGGCCCGCCCGGCGCCGGTCGTGCGCTGGCGGCCCAGGCGTTCGCGGCCGCGCTCATGTGTCCTGCGGAGCCCGGTCGCGGTTGCGGCACGTGCGAGACCTGCCGCGGCATTCTTGGGCCGGAACCACGGCACACCGACTTGGTATTCATCCGCCCTGAGGGGCTCACCATTGGCGTCGACGGCGTGCGCGACATGATCCGTGACGCCGCGACGCGTCCCACCGTCGCACCGTGGCGCGTGGTCATCTATGACAAGGCGGATCGTCTCACGGACTCCGCGGCCAACTCCTTGCTCAAAACCGTCGAGGAGCCTTCGTCGACGACGGTACTCATTTTGTGCGCGCCCTCGACGGCGCCGGAGGATTTCTCGCAGACCCTGCGCTCGCGCTGCCGCCACCTCTATATCCCTGCGCCGACCGTGGATCAGATCGTCGAGGATCTCGTTGCGGAAGGAGCCTCGCCTGCCGATGCCCGCCTCGCCGCCGTCACCAGCCTGCGCAACGTCGGCAGGGCACGCCAGCTTGTGCAGAATACGGACGCCCAGCGCCGCCGCACCATGGCCATCAACCTGGCCGAGGACATCTTTCATGGCTCGGGCGCTTTTGTCGCGGCCTCGCGGCTTATCACCAACGTGACCAACGAGGCGAAGACCATCAACGAGGCCAAAAACGCGAAGGAGGACGAGGAAATCGCCATGGCCTTCGGCGCCGGCGCGAAGGGCAAGGGCGCGGCGAAGGTGCAGAGCGAGATTAAGAAAGAGATCAAGAAACGGGAGCCAGCGCGCCGCTCGCGCCAGAAGCGTACGCAATACGACTTGCTCGATACCGCCTTGGTTGACCTCATGGGTATCTACCGCGACGCGCTCATGCTTAAAGTTGGCGCTGCGGTGGAGGCCACGCACCCCGATTTCTCTGGTCTCGCAGGCGATCTCGCCGCGCGCGTGAGCGAGGAAGGCCTCGTCGCGGCGCAGAACGCCATTGTCCTGTGCCGCGAGCGTTTGCTCGTCAACCTCGATCCCACGATGGCGCTCAACGGGCTGGTAGGACGCCTGCGCATAGCCTGCCGCGCCCGTTGACCGGCCCGATTTTTTAACTGGGACGGTTGTCCGCTAAGCTTATGCACGCTGTTACATGCAGCGTGCCGCCTTAGCTCAGTCGGTAGAGCATCTCACTCGTAATGAGAAGGTCGTGAGTTCGATTCTCACAGGCGGCTCCACTAAACCCCCAGCTAGAAAGCCTAGATAGCTTCTCTAGCTGGGGGTTTCGCGGTGTCACGCCGCGCACAAAAACGAGCACACCCCAGTCGCCGAAGCGACTGGGGGTGGTACCGGATGCGGTCCAGAAAGCCTAACCCAGAAGGCGCGGCACGACCTTGCCGGTGGGGTTGCGCGGCAGGCGGTCCAAGAAGTGGACGTCACGCGGGACGGAATGTGACGCCAGGTTCTCCTCGACGAATTCGCGGATGGCGTCTTCGGTGAGTGCCTCGCCCAGCTTGTCCTTCGTGCGGACAACCCAGACTGCCACGCGCTTGAACAGGTCCTCGTCATCGACGCCACCGGAGTAGACCTCATGGACGCCTGGCATGGACTCCAGCACCTCGGAGACGGACTCCGGGTGGACGTTCTCGCCGCCCACGATGATCATGTTGTCGGCGCGACCCACGACGTGGAGGTAACCCTCCTCGTCGATGTAGCCCAAGTCGCCGATGGACACGAGACCCTGCACGCGTTTGACCTCCATGCCGGGCTTCGTGTAGCCCGTGAGCGTCATGGAGTTATGTAGGTAGATCTCGCCTTCCTCGCCGCGCGGCAGCTCGTTGCCATCCTTGTCGAGGATCTTCAGGCGTGTGCCCGTGGCGACGGAACCCGCGAGCGTCGGATCCGAGGCAACCTGCTCGGCATTCGCGGCTGCGGCGAGCGTGAGCTCCGTCGAGCCATAGATGTTGGCGAGGATGGGGCCGAAGCGATCGATGGTTTCCTCGACGAGGGTTGGCGTGAGTGCGTGGCCGGAAGAGCAGATAAAGCGCAGGGAGGACGTGTCATACGTGCCCTCAGGATCGGCCTCGACCATGCGGCGGTAGAACACAGGCGAAGAAATGAGGCCGTCCAACTGGTAGCGCTGGATGTCATCGAGGCACTGGACGGGGTCGAAGACGCGGTGCGTCACGATGGTGTTGCGTGCACCCAGCGCGATGTTGAGGCATGCCCAGCCCCACGTGTGGAAGATCGACGCGGTGAGTTGAATCTTTTGGTCTGCGCGCCACGGCACGTTGCCCATGACGGTGCTGAGCACGAACGGGAACTTCGGCTCGGGGCGGATGATGCCCTTGGGGATGCCCGTCGTACCGGACGACATGAGCACGATATCGCCGTGCTTAGGGAACGCCGGCAGCTTCTCGTCGGCAACGAGCTCCGGGCGGCGGACGATGGAGTCCAGCGTTGTCAGGCCATGGTCGGCTGCGCCGTCGCCCTCGTGGGCGACGATGAGCTCGAGGTCGTGGCTGTAGTTCTTCGGCACGCGCGGCAAGAACTCATCGTCGACGACGAGCACATTGATGCGGTTTTCTTCCATGGAGCCCAGCAGCTGCTCTGCAGAGGAGCCGATGTTGAGCAGGTAGATGGTGGCACCTGCGTAGCCCTTTGCACCAAGCGGCGTGATGATGCCGCGGCCGTTGCGGGCCATGACGCCGAGGCGGATGTCATCGCCGTGGTGGCGACGCAAGTGACGCGTAAACGTGCGTGCATCGTTTCGGAGCTGACGGTAGGTCAAAGCACCGTCATCATCAATGAGAGCAATACGCTCGGGGCACGTGAGGTAGCCCTGCTCGAGCTCGCGTGCGGTGGTGAACCTGTAACGGGCAAGAACTCCCGGCAGCGATGCCATGGCGCGCGGTCCGCCCTCGGGGCTGACGATGCCGCTGCTGACGAGGGTCTTCGCTAAAGCGCCGAAAGCCTTCGCATAGAACGGCACGCTAGAGAGCGAGAGGGTCATGAGGGATCATCCTTTAATTAAAGTTACGGGTGTCAATCAGGGTATATCTAACTATCGCCGTAGGCATAAGCACCGTTGCATTCACCAGATGGAGTGTTGCGCACGTTACTCGTGTGACAATATAGTGTAGTTTTGTTTCGGAACATAGCCGTCCCAGTACCTAGCAGGGAAGTAACTCATGCTCTTTACCAAGAAATCGTTGAAGAAGTCTCTCACGGCGACGCTTGCCGGAGTCCTCGCGACTGTCTCACTCGGTGTTGCTGCCCCGCAGGCCGTCGCCCAGGAGCGCAACCTCGTTGCGTTCGGTGACTCCGTCCTTGCGGATCCGCGCGCCGATGTCTACCTGGGTGCCAAGATGAGCTCCACTAGCCCCCTTGGCACGAATTGCCCGCAGTCCTTTAACTTTGCCAAGCGCGCGGGCGCGAAGCTTGGCCTCCCTGTCCGTGACTTCTCCTGCTCTGGTGCTGTGTCGATGGCCCCGGGCCCGCAGATGTCCACGCAGGTCGACGAAGCCATCCGCACCGGTGCCCTCACTGGCGCCACCTCGCGCGTGATCTACGCGACCGGCTTCAACGACACGTACAACAATCGCTCGTTGAGTATGCAGGATATTCGTAACCGCTGGGTGGCCTACAACGCGCCCATCGTCAATCGTATCCGTGCTGCCGCCCCGAACGCACGCATTCAGATTGTCGGCTACCCGACGATTGGCTCTGGCGACCGTTACTGCTTGTTCCACGTCAACGGTGGCGTCCTTGACGCTACTGCGCTGCCCGAGGTGCGTTCCTGGGAGGACAAGGCTCAGTGGATGCAGGTGGATCTTGCCGCAGCTACGCGCACGGAGTTCCTCGACCTGAAGCCTTCTACGCGTAACAACGGCATGTGCGCCGGCGATAACAACCGCATGTGGGCAGGCCTCATTGATTTCAGCGGTGGCCCGGGCAACCTGCCCATCCACATCAATGCTCGCGGACACGAGCATGTAGCTAACGTCGTCGCTGCGTCTTAAAGACAGGCCTTAAAGAAGGCCACAGCAACATCGCTCAAGGCGGACACCACGTGTGTCCGCCTTGTGTACGTTTGCGGAGTGTTTACCCTATGGCTGTACTAGGGAACCCTATCGGTCGAAGGAAAATGACCACTGGTGGGCTGGGCGCGTTGCGTGGTTAGTCGTCCCGTGCGGAGGCGAGGAGATAGTCCCCGTAGCCGGACTTCTGGAGGGGTGCGGCTAGGGCAGCGAGGGCTTCGCGAGAGATAAAGCCTTCCCTGAATGCGGCGACCTCGGGTGAGCCGATGATGGTGCCGGTGCGCTTTTGGAGGACCTCGACGTAGGACGCGGCCTCACTCATGGAGTCGATGGTGCCGGTGTCGAGCCACACGTCGCCGCGCTGCATGGTTTGGACGTGCAGGCGGCCACGGCGGAGGTATTCCTCATTAATGGCGGTGATTTCGAGCTCCCCGCGGGCACTGGGTGTGATGGAACGGGCGATATCGACAACGGAGTTGTCATAGAAATAGAGTCCCACCACCGCGTAATTGGACTTGGGTGCTGCGGGCTTCTCCTCGATGGACAGAGCGTTGCCCTCGGCATCGAACTCCACGACGCCGTAGCGCTGGGGATCAGAGACCTCGTAGGCGAAGATGGTGCCGCCGTCGGGGTGTTGGCAGTGCGTGAGCGCGGAGGAGAAGCCGTGTCCGTCAAAGATATTGTCGCCGAGGACGAGGGCGACGTCGTCGTCACCGATGAAGTCCTCGCCGATGAGGAAAGCCTGGGCGAGACCTTCGGGGCGGGGCTGGACGGCATAGTCAAGCATGAGGCCCCACTGTGAGCCGTCGCCGAGGAGACGTTGGAACGCGGCCTGGTCTTCGGGCGTGGTGATGATGAGGATCTCGCGGATGCCCGCTTGGATGAGCGTGGTGAGCGGGTAGTAGACCATCGGCTTGTCGTAGATGGGCATGAGCTGCTTCGAGATGCCCTTGGTGATGGGGTAGAGCCGCGTGCCAGACCCGCCGGCGAGGATGATTCCCTTCATGGGGGTTTAGCTTATCCCACGCGTCGCGTCGCACGGCGCGGCACGGGTTCGAGACGAAAACGATTTTCAGCATGTGACCTGGGCCATCAGTAGAGTGGGCCACATGAGTGAAACTGTACAAGGAGTCATCGCCCGTTCGAAGGGCGCCAAAGTGGAAACCGTCTCTGTCGTTATCCCGGGCCCAGGCGCCAACGACGTTATTGTCAAGATCCAGACCTGCGGCGTCTGTCATACGGACTTGGCGTACCGCGACGGCGATATCGAGGACGCGTTCCCGTTCCTGCTCGGCCACGAAGCCGCGGGCATCGTGGAGCGCGTGGGCGACGCGGTAACCCACGTCGAGGTCGGCGATTTCGTTGTCCTCAACTGGCGCGCGGTGTGCGGCGAGTGCCGTGCATGCAAGAAGGGTGAGCCGAAGTACTGCTTTAATACCCATAACGCGTCGAAGAAGATGACGCTCGAAGACGGCACGGAGCTCACCCCGGCGCTGGGAATTGGTGCCTTTGCGGAGAAGACCCTCGTCCACGAGGGGCAGTGCACCAAGGTCGACCCGAGCGCTGACCCGGCCGCGGTAGGCCTGCTTGGCTGCGGCATCATGGCGGGTCTCGGCGCTGCCGTGAACACCGGCGATGTGCAGCTCGGCGAGTCCGTCGCGGTCTTCGGCTGCGGCGGCGTGGGCACGGCCGCGGTGGCCGGTGCGCACCTCGCGGGCGCGGCGAAGATCATCGCGGTGGACCTTGATGACGAAAAGCTCGCCACCGCGAAGGAATTCGGCGCGACCCACACCATCAATTCCAAGGGCAAGTCGGAGCAAGAAGTTATCGATGCCGTCCGTGAGCTCACCGATGGCTTCGGCACCGACGTCGCCATTGACGCGGTGGGCATCCAGCCCACCTGGCGCCAGGCATTTTATTCGCGCGACTTCGCAGGACGCCTCGTTATGGTGGGCGTACCGAACCTCACCGACCATATCGATATCCCGGCCATCGACGTCTACGGCCGCGGCGGCTCCATCCGCCCGGCGTGGTACGGCGACTGCCTGCCTGAGCGCGATTTCCCGGCCTACACGGCACTGTTCCAGGCGGGTAAGTTCCCGCTGGATAAGTTCGTCTCTGAACGCATTGGTCTCGACGACGTCGAGGAAGGTTTCGCGACGATGAAGGCGGGCAAGGTCCTGCGCTCGGTTGTGGAGCTTTAGGTATCCTGCGGGTAAACGACCCAAACTCAGGAAGAAAGGTAGACCATGAAGATCGATTCCTTTGTTACCTCTGGCAAGTTCCGCCTCGACGGCAACGAGTGGGACGTAGACAATAACGTCTACATCCTGGGCGGCAAGGGTGGCTGCTACATCGTGGACCCGGCTCACAACGCCGAGCGCATCTACGACGAGGTCGGCGACCGCCCCGTGCGTGGGATCCTCCTTACCCACGCCCACAACGACCACTGCGAGCTCGCCCCAGAGATTGCGGAGCATTACGGTGTCGAGGTGTACCTCCACCCGGATGATCATCCCTTGTGGGAAGAATCCAACGGCGACGCGCACTACACGCCGCTCGCGGACAACCAGACCTTCACCATCGACGGTGAGGATGTCGTCGTGTTCCACACTCCGGGTCACTCGCCGGGCTGCGTGGTGCTCTACATCAAGAACGAGAACGCGCTGCTCTCTGGCGACACGCTTTTTAATGGCGGCCCGGGCGCCACGGGGCGCAAGTACTCCGACTTCGACCAGATCGTCGAGTCCCTGCGTAACGTCATTTTCCACCTGCCGCCGGCCACGAAGGTGCTGCCGGGCCACGGGGATCAGACGACCGTCGGCGCGGAGGCCGAGCGCATCGACGAATACGTCGAGCGCGGCTACTAACGCCTCTGATCGTGCGACCGGCGCCGGGCCCGCGACTGCGGTGCTCGGCGCCGGTCGTCTTGTGGGAGGGGCCTACGGACGGAACGCGGCGAGGGGGAACGTCACCGTTCCGTCGTCGAGGGTGAGACACGGGCCGGTGCCCGTGATGACGGCACGGAAGGCGGGGCGGGGCCGTCAACGACGCGCGGCCAATATTCGGCAGAACCGTTCATGATTCTGCAATTGACCGGTTACGATCCCTGCAATGCAAGGATCGTAACCGGTATTTTGCAGAATTAAGGGGGAAATCCGCAGGTCGTTAGTCTTCGGGCAAGAGCGCGAGGTAGAGTGCGAGCGCCGCGCGCCAGTTCATGGGTGTGAAGCCGGTGGCCTCGATTTTGGAGAGGTCGAAGGTCGAGTGGGCCGGGCGCGGGGCCTCGGGGCCGGCAATCTCGGCGTACTGCTCCGTGGAGACCGGCGTGACCTCGGAGGGGTCGTGTCCGAGCCCGATGAAGGTGGCCATGGCCATCTCGTCGCGGCCCACGGCGTCGCCCTCGGAGGACAGGTTGTAAATCCCGTAAGGAGCCGCGTCGGGCCCGACGCGAAGAAGGTGGGTGATTCCCTTCGCCAGGTCCTCCGCGAAGGTCGGACGGCCCTTTTGATCATGGATCACGGCGGGCTCGACGCCGCGCCGCGCGAGGTTCGCCATGGTCTTAATGAAGTTGTTGCCGTCGCCAAAGACCCACGACGTGCGCACAATGTAGTGCTTCGGGCTTGCCGATGCCGCCGCCTCGCCCGCTGCCTTCGACGCGCCGTAGGCAGACAGCGGGGAGGGAATCTCGTCTTCCGTGTGTACCTCGTGGGAGCCGTCGAAGACGTAGTCCGTGGAGACGTGGACGAGCGTGAGATTGTGGTCGGCGGCTACGCGGGCGAGCTTGCCCGGGGCCAGGGCGTTGACGGCCCAGGCGCCCGCGCGGTCGGTCTCCGCGCCGTTGACGTCGTTATACGCCGCACAGTTGATAATGGCGGAGTACTGCTCCCAATCGCGCGCCGCGTACGCGGAGTCATCCGTGATATCGAACTCCGCATGGGTGACGAACTCTGCGTTGGGAAGGAGCGGGCGCAGCGCGCGGCCGAGCTGGCCGTTGGCGCCGGTGACGAGGATGCGGCGTGGGGCCATGGAGGGGGCATCGGCAAGCTGGGGATGGGCGCGGTCTTTCTCGGAGATCTCGGTGGGCTCGAGCGGCCAATCAACCATGTCGAGGTTAACCGCGGCGTAGCGCGCGTCCGGCGACCAGTGCGCGGTGACGAGGTAGGTGTACGCCGTGTCGTCCTCGAGGGCCTGGAAGCCGTTGGCGACGCCGCGCGGGACGAAGACGGCTGTGTCGGGGCCGACCTCGGCGGTGACGAGCTGTCCGTAAGTCTCCGAACCTTCGCGCAGGTCGCACCATGCGCAGAACGCACGACCGGTAGTTACGGAGATGAACTTGTCCCAGGGCTCGGCGTGGAGGCCTCGTGTGGCGCCTTTCTTCGCACTCAGCGAGACGTTGTTTTGCACCGGCTTGAAGTCCGGCAGGCCTGCGGCGACCATCTTCTCGCGCTGCCAGTTCTCTTTGAACCACCCCCGGTTATCGCCGTGGACGTCGAGGCGGACGAGGAGCAGGCCGTCGATGGTGGTGTTCTCGATGTGCATTTACTGTCCTCGCTGTGCATAGGTTGCTTCTGTGGCGTCCTTGGCCGGGCGCCACCACTCTTCATTTTCGCGGTACCACGCGATGGTCTGCTCGAGGCCTGCGCGCAGGTCCGTGAAGCGCGGCCGCCAGCCGAGTTCGCGCTTGAGCTTCGTCGCGTCCATGGCGTAGCGCTGGTCGTGGCCCGGGCGGTCGTTCACGTGCTCGTAGCCGTCAGCGGGATCGAGGCCCATGAGCGTGCAGATGAGCTCGATGACCTGCTTGTTGTTGATATCTGGCTGGTCCGCGCCAATGTTGTAGGTCTCGCCGATTATGCCCTTGTCCAGGATGTCGAGCACCGCCCGGTTGTGGTCGTCCACGTGGATCCAGTCGCGGACCTGCTCGCCGGTGCCGTAGAGCTTCGGCGAGCGCCCGTCCACGATATTGGTGATCTGGCGGGGGATGAACTTCTCGATGTGCTGGTACGGCCCGTAGTTATTCGAGCAGTTGGAAATTGTGGCGCGCAGACCAAAGCTGCGCACCCAGGCGCGCACGAGGTGGTCCGAGCCCGCCTTCGACGCGGAGTAGGGGCTGGACGGCGCATACGGCGTGGCCTCGGTGAACTTGGTGTCCGCGCCGATCTCCAGATCGCCGAAGACCTCGTCTGTGGAAACGTGGTGGAAGCGCACGTCGTGCTTGCGAGCGGCCTCGAGGAGCGTGAACGTGCCTACGAGGTTGGTCTGGATGAACGGGGAGGGGTCCTCGAGCGAGTTGTCGTTGTGGGACTCGGCGGCGAAATGGACGATGACGTCATTCTTCTGCGCCAGTTCATCGACGAGGGTGGCGTCCGCGATGTCGCCGTGGACGAACTCGACCCCCTCCAGCCCGGCGAGGTTCGCGCGGTTGCCCGCGTAGGTGAGCTTGTCGAGGACGGTGACCTTGATCTCGTCACGCGTAGCGTTGACGAGGCGGACGAAGTTGGCGCCGATGAAGCCGGCGCCGCCGGTAACGAGCATGCTGTGCATGGTTGTCCATCCTAGTCGCCACGCGGGGACGCTTCTCTGACCACAGTTGCATAGGGAGATGCGTGGCGGGGCGCGCGTTACCTGTGAGAATGCTTCCAAGAAAGTATTCGCATTGACTGATGAAGAAAATCTCAGGAAATGGGGGTTTGCACAAAGTTAACGAATGAAAAGGATTTTCCCGTGGCACGCATTGCCGTTATGACATCGCCGGCGAAGGGGCACCTGTACCCGGTGGTCGATACTCTCTTGGAGCTGCAGTCGCGTGGCCACGAGATTTTCCTCCGCACGATTCCCAACGAGGTCGAGCGCATGAACGCGTTGGGCTTCCACGCGAGCCCGCACGAAGACCGCTCGGATAATAAGGAACTCCATGACTGGGACGCGCCCTCCGGCTTTGCGGCGCTGCAACTCGTCTTCGACCAACTGGCCGAGCGCATTCCCTACGACTGCGACGAGTTCGAGCTCTTCATCGCGGAGACGAAGCCAGACTTCCTGCTCTGCGACGTGACTGTCTTTGGCGCGCAGCTGGCCGCGGAAACGTCCGGCCTGCCGTGGGCCGTGTGGTCGCCGACCTTCTTGCCATATCCTTCCAACGTCGCGCCGCCGTACGGCGTGGGCATGGGCATTCCGCGCACGCGTGCTGAGAAGGCAAAGGCGGCGGTGCTGCGCAGGGCCATCCCGCTGTTGTGGGACACACAGCTGAAGAAGCGCGTCAACGCCGTGCGCGAGGAACATGGTGTGGATCCCCTCGAGCACGTGCTCGATATCCTCGACATTCCGCCGCTCATCATTAGCTACACGGCAGAGCCTTTCGAGTACTCGCACCCGGATTGGCCGAACCACATCGTGGAAGTCGGACCTGGCTTGTGGTCTCCGGAGCCAGGTGAGGGCATCGTCGATCCCACAGAGGGCATTACGGATCCCATCGTGCTCGTCACGTTGTCCACGGAGTTCCAGAACGACACGGCGCTCGCGCAGTCCGCGCTCGACGCGCTCGACGGCACGGGGATGCACGTCGTGGTCACGACGGGTGCCATCGAGCCCAAGCTCTTGCGCCCGAATAGTAATTGCACCATCGTGCGCCTGGGCGACCACGCGAAGATTCTGGACCACGCGGCGCTGCTCATCGGCCACGGCGGCATGGGCGTCACGCAGAAGGCTCTCATGCGCTCCGTCCCTATGGTCATCGTGCCCTTCGGTCGCGACCAGCACGAGGTGGCGCAGCGCGTCCTCGCCTCGGGCGCAGGCCAGGCAATCCCCGGCCGTGATGTCACGCCGGAGAAACTCTACGAGAAGATTGTCGCCGCGCTCACCGTCAGCCACGGCCTGGACGCCATCCTCGAGGGTTGCGAGGCCGCCGGCGGTGCGCCGCGCGCCGCAACGCTCATCGAGGAGCGCTTCTAGCCGCTCTGTTCGCCCCCCTTGCATGTCGCCGTTGAGTGTCATGCGAGGGGATTTATTTTTCTCTGACCTCGCCTTTTCTGCGGTGTCAGGGAACCCTTAGTCATTATGTGTCAACTCCCAGATTGGCTCGTACGAGCAACGCGCGCAACGGGAATCTGTGCTGGCCACGCTATGCCTGGGAAGGCTTCCACGCAATTCCAAAGATCGGTATTTCCGCAGGT
The DNA here is from genome assembly GCF_001552965.1 of Corynebacterium sp. DNF00584. NCBI lineage: Bacteria > Bacillati > Actinomycetota > Actinomycetes > Mycobacteriales > Corynebacteriaceae > Corynebacterium > Corynebacterium sp. DNF00584. The sequence continues at coordinate 60,031 of NZ_KQ959749.1, forward strand.
CGCGGCTCGTGCCGCGGGATTCTGCTGGAGCGGAAACGGCGCTAGATTGTGAGTCATCGGCAGCGGGCCGTCGGGTCACACCGGTCCACGCTGCCGAGTACATATCCACCACACTTCAGAAGGAGACATCATGTTCCCCCAGAATTTTGCACAGTTCCAGCTTCCGGTTCCCACCCCGGCCTCGCAGCCGGAGCTCCATCTTCCGTTCTAGAACGGTATGCGACCTTCAACGAAGGTCACGGTGTACAGAGTCTTGTCGGTCCCTTTGCGCGGATGTTGTACCTGCGCTGTAAATGAATAGCGGCAATGAAAGCGGCCTGCTTCTCCCCACGTGTACTAGGGAGAAACAGGCCGCTTTTTACTGTATCCCAGTCTCCCCGTCGGTAGGCATTCCGCCAGGAAGCTCAACAAAACCGGGAGTTCCCTTGCCATAATGACAAGTATATTTTACACTTGGTCATGAAAGGTTGATATGGAGGTGACAATGCCAGAGCACGCAAACATGGTGCGCAAGTGGCGCCGGTGGCACGAACTGAGCCAGGCGGAGCTTGCAGACAAGGTCGGTGTCTCACGCCAGACCATCGCCAATATCGAAAGAGGAAACTATTCGCCATCGGTCTACTTGGCTCTCGCAATTTGTCAGGAACTGGGCAAGACCGTCGAGGAGATATTTGGAGGAGACGAAGAATAATGATTAACACGATTGCACGCTATTCATTCAACGAGGTTGACCGCGCGGCCCGCGACGAGTTCGAGCGTGATTCCCTGTACAAGTCCTTCGCCGTGGCTTTCCTGGTTATCCAGGTAATGACCATCGTGACCGGCGCCGTGCTCGCCTGGGTCCTGCCTGGTGCGCATGCCCTGTGGGCGTTGGCCGTCTTTGTGCCTTTGGTGGCAGGAGAGATTATCTCCTCCACGTGGCTGAAGACCCAGATGCCGCGCCCGTCGGTGACACGCCGGTGGTCGTTTATGATTCCGCTGCTCGTCGTCGAGCTCATCATGTTCGTGGGGCTCTACGTACGCCTTATGCAGGCCAATAGCGACTTCGCTGACAATTTCGTGGGTGGTGGGTTTGTGGGCGTGGCCATCGCCTTCCTCGTTGTCCCCGTCTTCCGGCGCTGGCAGCATGGTCGCGACCAACGCCGTTTGGACGCACAGCTGGAGGATTAAGGAGCGAAAACACAGAAGGTGTGTGGCACATGGTGTATTTCATTCCCTGGAGGGTGAAATACACCATGTGCCACACACCTTCTGCGCAGATGAAGCGGCTAGGCCGGGGTAACCGTGACCTTCACGGCGCCGGCGTCGGCGGCGATGCGCAGGTCGACGTCACGGAAGATACCGTCGGCTGGGGCGTTCACGGCGTGGCCGCCTTCGACGTGGACGCGGTAGCCATTGGGTGCCCAGATATTCGGCACCTTAATGGTGGACTCAGCACCGGGCTCGAAGGCGCCGGAGCCGTCCGCGCGAGCGGTGTTCCACGTCGCGGTGAAGGCCCCGTCCGTCTTCCAGCCGGTGGGCGTGCCCGCGACGGCAGAGGGGTACGGGGTAGCCAGCTGCTTGACGTTGGACCAGTTGGTGTTGCCGGGCTCGGTGATGGGGCGCGCCGGATTGATGCCCAAAGCCTGATCCTGCCAGGAGGACGCCGTGGTGGCCGGGTCGTAGCCGCCGTACTGCCAGTGGAAGCGCGACTGCATGTATTCGTCAGACAGGCGAGCCTGGTTGCGCAGCAGGTTCGGGTTCTTCGAGGCACCGAACTCGGCGAGGACCGCCGGCATGTTCTGCGAGTTGGCGTAGGCCCAGGACTGGTTGATGGCCTTGCGGTGATCCGGCTCGCAGACGGCCTCGGGGAATTCGAGCGGGATGGTGCACACCTGCGCATACGAGTTGAACGCGTAGACGGTATTCGCATCCGGCTTCGTGCCCATGTGCGCGGGCGCGCCCATGACGGTGGTGACGTAGCCGGTGAGCCAGATGCCCACCTCCGAGTCGTGGCGGCGGATGACGTCGCGGACCTGCTTATTCAGGTTGCGGAGCTTCTGCAGCGTGGATTCGGAACAGAAGTCGAGCGCGCAGGGGATGGTCTCCGCGCCGGCCGAGGGCTCGTTGATGGGGCCGTAGCCGATGATGCCCGGGGTGTCCGCGAAGTAGGCGGCCGTGTGGTCCCACATGTTCACGTAGTGGTCGCGGATGCCCACGCCGTCCGAGGCTGTGCGGTTATTGAAGAAGTTATCGAAGGCACGCTGGATGGCGGGGGAGAACTGTGCGACGGCCAGGCCCATGTCCGGGTTGTAGAGACCGTCCGTGAATGTCGCCCATTGCGGGGCGCCCTCGCCGCCCAGGGACTCCGTGTAGAAGTCCTGGTGGTACTCGAGGAAGGTGGAGATGCCGTAGGAGTTAAACGTCTCGATGGCCTGCTTGATCTCCGCGAGGTATGCGTCGTTGTACTGGCCCGGCTGCGGCTCGATGGCGGCCCAGCTCAGGCCTAGGCGCACCGAGTTGAATCCCTGCTTGGCGAGGAATGCGGCGTCATCCTCGCCGATGCCGAGTGCCTGCGGGGTCCAGGGCGCGCGCTTGTTCACGATATTCTCGCCGTGGAAGGTGACGACGCGACCAGAGTCATCGACAAGCCAGCGGCCCACGGTGTGGGGACGGTTGACGACATTCTCGGTGGTTGCGGCGGCCATGCCGGAGCCGCTTGCCGATGCCGCCGGTGCGAGGCCGCAGGCAAGCACGACCGAGGCAGCGACGGCGACGGCAGCTTTGGGAAGAGAGAGCAGAGCGTTATTCACCCGTTTAGACTAATAAAACCGGGGGAATTCTCTCAGACCCTTACGCGGGGAAGTGAGGCAGCGCCGTCTCATCGAGCCAGGCCGCGAGCGTCGCGTCGATATCGGCGGGAGCCACACCCGCGTCCTCGGCGACGCTGTGGAGCTCACGGATGAAGTCCTCCGGTGTCACCGTGCCATGCTGGGAGGCTGCGACGTAGGCGCGGACGGCCTGGAAGAAGGGGGCATCGGCAAGCTGGCGGCGCAGTGCGTGGAGGGTGAGCGCCCCGCGCTTATAGACGCGGTCGTCGAACATGGCACGCGTGCCGGGATCGGCAACGAGAATGTCCTCCTTCTTCCGGGCGAGGACGTCGTAGTGGGAACGTGCGGCCTCATGCGCGGTGGGGCCGCCGGAATGCTCGCCCCAGAGCCACTCGGAGTAGCAGGCAAAGCCCTCGTTGAGCCAAATATCGCGCCAGGCGGCAAGGCCTAAGGAATTGCCAAACCACTGGTGGGAGAGCTCGTGGGCGATGAGTCGCTCGTAGCTGCCGTTCGTGTGGTTGGCGCCGAAGATGGACAGGCCCTGGGCCTCCAACGGGATCTCGAGCTCGTCCTCGGTGACGACGACCTGGTAATCGTTGAAGGGATAGTCGCCGTAAGTCTGCGCAAAGAAGTCGAGCATCTCCTGCTGCTGCGCGAAGGCCTCGCGGACCTGAGACTGGAGATCTGCCGGGGTCCAGGCGCGGGTATCCGGCCCAAGCTTCATCTCGGTGAACTCGCCCACCATGACCGTGGCGAGGTACGTCGCCATGGGGTGTGCGGTCCGGTAATGCCAGCGCGTCATAGATCCGAAGCGCTTGCGGGAGACGAGCTTGCCATTGCTCACGACGGTAAACGGGGAGTCCGCCGTGATGATGATGTCGTAGGGCGCTTTCGCGCTGGGCGTGTCATCGCACGGGAACCAGCTGGGCGCGCCGCACGGCTGACTCGCCACGAGGGAGCCCGACTCCGTCTCCTCCCAGCCGATCTCGCCCCATGCTGTGCGCAGCGGGCGCGGGGTACCGCCGTAGCGAATCACAAGATCGAGCTCCGCTCCGGCGGCGAGCTCATCGCCGAAGGAGACACGCAGCTTGCCGTTCGACTGGCGGAACTTCGCGACGTGCGCACCCTTCGCGCTGACGCGCCGGGTGACCATCGCTCCTGCGAGATCTACGGTGAGCTTGTCCAGCGGCTCGTCGCCGACGCGCAGGTGTAACGTGGCCTCGCCTTGGAGACGATTGGGCTCGACGTTATAGGTGAGATCGAGGCGATAATGCTCGACGGTAAAACCCAGGTTGTACTCGACAGAAGTGTACGGATCGCGGGCAGATTCCTTGTGAAAAAAGCCCGCGCGGGCGAGAGAGTCAAGCGTTGTCATAATGCTTGAAACTCTACCGCCCGCGGAGTGCCGACTGTGAGTCGGTGGAGGCTACGCCGGATTTACTTGGCGTAGAACGCGCGCCAGAAGGTGCCCCAGGACGCCTCGAGGTCCTGGCGCCAGCCCGGCCAGGAGTGCGTGCCGGTGGTGCGGAAGTTGTAGTCCGCGCCGATGCCGGACTTGTCCAGCTTGGCCTTGAGGTTGTGCGTGCAGTGGTTGACGGCGGCCTCGATGACGCCACCCTCGACGACGAGCTGGGTGACACCGGCAGCGACGATGGCCGGGTTCATGCCCTGCTTGAGGTAGTACTCCGGAAGGTCAGTCTCGGACGCCAGGCCGGAGGACGCGGAGATGTAGAGCTCCGAACCGCGCAGCTTCTCAGCGTTGAGGAACGCGTCGTTGTAGCGGTTGTAGTCCCCGCCGCGCGGGCCCCACATCTGCTCCGGCTGGCCGCCGCCACGGTTGACGGTGAGGCGCAGGAACTCGTACTGCATGGGCGCGGAGGTCTGCGCGCAGCCAGCGTAGGAGCCGACGGCGTCGTAGAAGCCCTGGTTGTGCTCGGCGAGCAGCAGCGCGGAGGTCGCGGACATAGACATGCCGGCAATCGCGCGCTTGTTATTGGCCTCCAGGCGCTGCTCGAGCGGTCCCGGCAGCTCCTTGGTGAGGAAGGTCTCCCACTTCTGCGGTCCGTTCAAGTACTTGCCGTTCGGGTCCTGGGCCCAGTCCGTGTAGTAGGAGAACGCGCCAGCCTGCGGGATGACGACGTTGACCTTCTTATCGGCGTAGAAGTCCACGACCTGGGACAGGGTGGCCCAGTCAGAGTTCTGCTCGGCGCCACCGGCACCGTTGAGCAGGTAGATGGTCGGGCGGTTCGCCTCACCCGCCGGGATGACGGCGAGCGGGATGGCGCGGCCGTTCATGGCCGGCGAGGTGGCCTGCAGCTTGAGCACGCGCGGGTCGTTGCCGAACTTCTTAAACCACGCTTGGCCGGCGACGGCGTCGGTGACCTGAAGATCGCCCACCTGCGAGACCGGGGTGGCACCGGCGACCTGCTGCGGCGTGAGAACCGCAGCGTTCGCCGGGACGAGAGTGGCGGTAACCAGCGTGGCGGCCACAGACGTTGCCGCGAGGAAGGACGTAAAGCGCTTCATGAGGGTCAATATTCCTTGCAGTGAGAGGTTTAGTTGGTCGCGGCGAGATCGTCAGCGGTGTCGGTGCGGGCAGCGGCCTCGTCGGTCAGAGCGTCGGCTGCGGTGTCGGTGCCGTTGGTGAGGGCGTCTGCGGCGGCCGCGGCAGCGTCGGTGACGTTGTTGAGCGCGCCGGTGTTGCGCTCGGCAGCGTTGGCTTCGTTCTCTTCCTCAGCGGTCGGCGAGAGCTTTTCGACGGTCTCGGCGTTGGCAGCCTGCGGGGCGGCAGAGCGGTCTTCCGATGCCTCCGGAGTTGCGGTCGGCACCTCGGTGGACGCATCTTGGCCGAACGCGGCAGCGTAGGTCGGCCAGGACTTCCAGATATCTTCCTTCCAACCCGGCCAGGAGTGGGTGCCGGTTGCACGGAAGTTCCAGTCAGCGTCGATGCCCTCGCGGTCCATCTTGCGCTTGAGCTGGGTGGTGCAGTCGAACATTGCGGCCTCGATGGCGCCGCCTTCGACGACGAGCGTGGACGAGGACTTGAATGCGGAGGACAGGTCGCCGCCGTTTTTCTCCGCGATCGAGGACAGGTTTTCGTGTTCGCCCGGCAGGCCGGTCGAAGCGGAGACGTAGGTGTGCGTGCCCTTCAGGTTGTTGGAGTTGATGAGCGCGTCGTTGAAGCGGTTGTACTCCCCACCGCGCGGGCCCCACATCTGCTCCGGCGTTGCGTTATTGGCGCGGTTGACGGTGAGACCAACGTAGAAGTTCGTCATCGGCGTGGAGGTCGCGGCGCAACCGGAGTAGGAACCGACGGCGTTGTAGAAGCCCGGGTTGTGCTCGGCGAGGAGCAGCGAGGACGTCGCGGACATGGACATGCCGGCGATGGCGCGCTGGCCGTTGCCGTTGATGTTGGCGTTCACGGTTGCGCCGTCAGTGGCGGTGGACTGATCCTCCGGAGCATCCTTGGCCAGCTCGCCCTCGAGCGGTCCCGGCAGCTCCTTGGTGAGGAAGGTTTCCCAGCGCTGCGGGCCAGGCAGGTACGTGCGGTCCTCTACCGTGTCCGTGGGGTGCGGCGAGTTGTACCAGTCCGTGTAGTAGGAGAAGGCGCCGGCCTCGACCACGACGACGTTGACGTTCTTCGACGTGTAGAAGTCGATGAGGTTGGTCTTACCCTTCTCGCCGTTGGTCATGTAGAGCCAGTCCATACCTTGCTCTGCGCCGCCAGCGCCGTTGAGCAGGTAGATGGTCGGGCGTGCTGCATCGAAGTTGCCGGTCGGCGTGATGACGGCGAGCGGGACCTCGCGGTTGTTCATGGACGGCGAGGTGGCCGTCATGAACTTGACCTTGCCCTTTGAGTTGTTGACGTCAGAAAGCCAGCGCCACTTCTCGTTCTTCGAGGTGACCGTCATCTTGATTTTGCCATCGGTGCCGCGGACGTAGCTGTTGCCGTCCTTGGTGATAAGGCCCTTCTCTGCCATGAACGGCAGGACGTCGTCGTACTGCTTGATGACGGAGAGCTGAGAGCGGTCGACCTGGTCCAAGCTGTCGACGTTCCAGCGGCTAGCAGCGGAGGCGGCCTTCTCGTTCGGGGCCATCTTGTCGTCGGCCTGGGCAAGGGGAGCAGCGGCAAGGCCGAGGGTGAGCGCGACCGCGGCGGAGGTCGTGGTGAGAGTCCTCAAGAACTTCATGTGGTGGCTTCCTGTGTATGTCCTGGCGCGTCCGTGTGGCGCTGGTGGGCGACCTTGACGGGCACGTAGAGATCCATGTGCATCTTCTTGAAACATCGTTGTCTATCCGTCCATCGTTATCAAGCCTTTATGAAATCTCAGGCGCGACCGGGCTTGACGGGGGTGGTGCGCCTGATGGTGGAGCGACGAGATCTGGTGGGCGAGGAGACGTATGGGCTGGCGGCGACCTGGTTGGTGCCGCAGTCCACGCGATTGTGACAAGAGTTTAACAGGTAAAAATTGTTACCCCTGGTACTGAAGTGGCGTTTGTGTCATAATTTCAGGGACCATTTGTGGGTGACATCGCCGTGGCGCGTTCGCGCCAGGAGGTAACGCCCGCGCTGGCGGTAGCGACAAATAAAGATAGAGACCCCGTGTTGCGCGAGGCCGCGTCGCTCTATGTCGGCGAAGAACACCTGACCTTCCAAAGGAAATTTCATCATGTCTTTTGACAGCATCATTCTGGCTATCAACAACGCTCTCGGCCCGTTCGTCCACATGGGCTCCTCCAACCTTTCTATGGCGCTGCTCGACTTCGGCCTCATCTAATTCGGTTTCAGCGCCTGGGGGCTTGAATCCCCGTTTCCGCGCGTCGCGTGCCCCCGTTTCGAGGGGTGGCGACGCGCGTTTGTTGTCTCTTGGTGGTGCCTGTGTGCGGGGACGCGGCGCGGGAGGGGGCGCGTTTGGGGGAAGAAAAGACAAAAGGGGGAGAGGGTAAGTATCCTGTAGTGCGTGACTAATGAACATTATGACGTTGTAGTACTCGGCGCGGGCCCTGGTGGCTACGTTGCCGCCATCCGCGCAGCACAGCTGGGCAAGAAGGTTGCCGTTATCGAGAAGCAGTACTGGGGCGGAGTCTGCCTCAACGTGGGCTGCATCCCGTCCAAGGCGCTGCTCAAGAACGCTGAGGTTGCCCACACCTTCAACTTTGAGGCCAAGGACTTTGGTATCTCGGGTGAGGTGTCCTTCGACTACGGTGTGGCGCATAAGCGCTCCCGCAAGGTTTCTGCAGGCATCGTCAAGGGCGTGCACTTCCTCATGCGCAAGAACAAGATCCAGGAGATTAACGGTCTGGGCTCGTTCAAGGACGCACACACCATCGAGATCACCGAGGGTGACGACAAGGGCAAGACCGTCACGTTCGACGACTGCATTATCGCCACTGGCTCCGTCGTCCGCTCCCTGCCGGGCGTGGAAATCGGCGGCAACATCGTGTCCTTCGAGGAGCAGATCCTCAAGGAAGAGGCTCCGAAGTCCATGGTTATCGTGGGTGCCGGCGCGATCGGCATGGAGTTCGCCTACGTCCTGGCTAACTACGGTGTGGACGTCACCATCGTCGAATTCATGGACCGCGTCCTGCCGAATGAGGACAAGGACGTCTCCAAGGAAATCGCCAAGCAGTACAAGAAGCTTGGCGTTAAGCTGCTCACCGGCTACAAGACCACGTCCATCACGGACAACGGCTCCGACGTTACCGTCGAGGTCGAGTCCAAGGACGGCTCCAAGACGGACTCGCTTACCGTTGAGCGTTGCATGGTCTCCATCGGTTTTGCCCCGCGCGTTGAGGGCTTTGGCTTGGAGAACACTGGCGTCAAGCTCACCGAGCGCGGTGCCATTGAGATCGACGACTACATGCGCACGAACGTCGAGCACATCTACGCTATCGGCGACGTCACGGCCAAGCTGCAGCTGGCACACGTGGCTGAGGCGCAGGGTGTCATCGCCGCCGAGGTTATCGCTGGCGCGGAGACCCAGGTCCTGGGCGATTACATGAACCTGCCGCGCGCGACCTTCTGCAACCCGCAGGTCGCCTCCTTCGGCTACACCGAAGAAGCCGCTCGCGAGAAGTTCCCGGACCGCGAGATCAAGGTCGCTACCTTCCCGTTCTCCGCAAACGGCAAGGCTGCCGGTCTCAACGAGACCGCAGGCTTCGTCAAGCTCATTGCTGATGGCGAGTACGGCGAGCTCATCGGTGGACACATGGTCGGCGCCAACGTCTCCGAGCTGCTTCCGGAGCTCACCCTGGCACAGCGCTTCGACCTCACGGCTGAGGAAATCGGACGCAACGTCCACACCCACCCGACGCTGTCTGAGGCTATGAAGGAAGCTGCCGAGGGCATCGGCGGCCACATGATCAACCTCTAAACTGCGCACGCAGAACAAAAGGCCCTTCCGGGTAGTTTATCTGAACTACCCGGAAGGGCCTTATCTCTGCGCGGGGACTGGCGCCGCGGGGGGATTCCGTCCGGGGTGCGGCGAATCGATCAAGGGGAGTGGAGTGGGAGGGCGCGTGAGCCTGGAAGCGCGCTAGTACGGGGCGATGGTGGAGGAGTGCGCGTCGATGTCGAGCGACTCGTTGATGGCGGGGAAGGCGCGCTGGGCGCAATTGGTGCGCGGGCACGTGCGACATCCGGCGCCGATGGGCGTTGCGGCGGCATCGGAAAGCTCCAGCCCCGCGGCGTAGACCGTGCGATCTGCATGGCGGGACTCGCAGCCGAGGCCAATGGCGAAGAGCTTATTGGTGTCGCTGAAACGGCCCTGGTGGTGGCGGACGGCGCGAGCGACCCAGAGGTAGTTGCGACCATCGGGCATCTGAGCGAGCTGGCGGACGATGACCTCAGGCTGGGCGAAGGACTCGTAGACGCACCAGAGCGGGCAGGTGCCGCCCGAGTTGGCGAAATGCACGCCAGTTGCGGACTGGCGCTTGGACATATTGCCGGCGCGGTCGACGCGAACGAAGGTAAAGGGGATTCCTCGCTTATTGGGACGCTGCAACGTGGAGAGACGGGAGGCGACCGTTTCATAGCCCACGCCGAAGACTTGGCAGAGGTACTCGATGTCGTAGCCGGCTGTCTCAGCCTGGGAATGCATGAGGCCGTAGGGCAGGAGAGTGGCGGCCGCGAAGTAACTGGCGACGCCACGCTTGGCAAGATTCACGGAGGCCTCGGATGTGAAGGGCTCGTGCGACACGAGCTGCGAGATATCCGAGCCGGCCTCGAGGTAGCTGAGCTCCGCGGCCATGCGGAAAGCGCGCTGTCCGGTGCTCAGCCGCGCGGCGAGCTCGAGCGTGCCGGTCTCCGGGTTGAAGCGGTGGAGCGTATCGCCGAGGTTGGGCTGTGTGCGGATCTCAATATTGTGTTTCTCGCGCAGGCGCGTGGCAATGGCCGCCTCGGTGTCGCGGATTCCGAATTCTGCAATGTTCAGGTCGTGGGCGAGACGCTCGGCCTGGTGGTCGAGATCGTCGAGATAGTTCTGCCGGGCATAGAAGAAATCGCGGACCTCGTCATGTGGCATGGACAGCGTTTGCGCACCGGGGCCACTGCGCCGCGTGTCCGTGACCAGCGTGAGCTTGTCGCGTATGGTGCGGTAACGGCGGTGGACGTCGACGAGCGTGCGTGCGACGGACGGGTGGTTATAGACGAGTTCCGACAGTTCCTGAAGCTCGACCGGCGAGGGGGAGATCTCCTGGTCCTGGATAACGTCCTGGATTTCGGCGAGGAGACGGGAATCATCGTCGCGGGAGAAGAACGTGGCGTCGACGCCGAAGACCTCCGTGATCTTCATGAGGACCGGCACGGTGAGTGGACGGACATCATGCTCGATCTGGTTGACGTAGCTGGCGGACAGGCCGAGCGTCGATGCGAGCGAGGCCTGGGAAAGATCGCGTTCGCGGCGGAGCTGGCGGAGGCGGGAGCCGACGTAGGTCTTGGACATGTGAGCTAGGTTACCTGGAACCCCGTGAACGATCCGCAAAATTTGCAAAACTGCTGTGAAGCAAGTTTGCGAGCCGGGCATTCGGGGTTGGATCGTGCGAAAGTTTGATACCTAAAGGGGGAAGACTTTCACGTTTCGCTAATCGGGTGAGGAAAGTCACATCAGTGCACGTAAATACGCAACACAACCGTTTCGTAAATCTAAGTCCCCAAGCGTGTTGCGAGTTTTAACATCTGTGACTTAGGCGATCCATGCCTAATGTATTTAATACGGAAATGGGCATGCGCCGGGATCGCTCATTCTTGACTCAAAATCGAATAGTAACCAGCAGTTAAGCGGGTTAATCTAAGGGGCGACTATGGAGGTGTCATGACTGTAAGAAATCCTGACCGTGAGGCTCTCGCTCACGGCCGCATCACTAATGAAACTGTGCGTACCAAGCCGGGCGTTCCGAGCTGGGTACTCAAGCTGACCATGGCCATCACTGGCCTCATCTTTGCGCTTTTCGTTGTCGGTCACATGGCCGGCAACCTCAAGCTCTACTTGCCGAACCACGACGGCGCCCCGGCGCTCGACGTCTACGGCGAGTACCTGCGCTCCCTGGGTGAGCCGCTGCTCCCGCACGGCGCGTTCCTGTGGATGTTCCGTATTGTGCTGCTCGCCTGCCTGGTGGGCCACGTCTATGGCGCATTCGCTCTTACCGCCCGGTCCAAGCAGTCGCGCGGCAAGTTCAAGCGCACGAATCTCATGGGTGGCCTGGATTCCTTCGCCACGAAGACCATGATCGTCACCGGCGTTGTCCTGCTGCTTTTCGTCATCTTCCACCTGCTGGACCTGACCATTGGCGCAGCCCCGGTCGCATCCGCGGCCTTCGAGCACGGCGCCGTGAAGGCTAACATGCTGGCAACGTTTAGCCGCTGGCCCGTGACCATCGTCTATGTCATCGCGATGTGCTGCCTGTTCCTGCACCTGACCCACGGCATCCGCCTTGCTGCGTCTGACCTGGGTATCACCGGCCGTAAGTGGCGCCAGACCTTCCTGGTTCTGGCCTACATCATCCCGGCGGTCGTCTGCTTGGGCAACATCATCATGCCGCTGTCCGTCGCCTTTGGCTGGGTCTCTTAAAGGAGCGTTGTAAACCCATGACTACTACTGAATTGAAGCGCGAGCACCCGAAGTTCACGCACCCGCAGTCCATCGTTCCGGGCGTGACCGCAGGCACCATTCTGGAATCTCACGAGCCGCACGGCGTGCCGATGCGCGACATGTGGGACCACCAGAAGGACCACATGCAGCTGGTCTCCCCGCTCAACCGCCGCAAGTTTGAGATCCTCGTCGTCGGTACCGGCCTGTCCGCTGGTGCTGCCGCCGCTGCCCTCGGCGAGCTGGGCTACAACGTGAAGGTCTTCACCTACCACGACTCCCCGCGCCGTGCGCACTCCATTGCCGCCCAGGGTGGCGTGAACTCCTCGCGTCACAAGAAGGTCGACAATGACTCCGCGTACCGCCACACCAAGGACACCGTCAAGGGCGGCGACTACCGTTGCCGCGAGTCTGACTGCTGGCGCCTGGCCTACGAGTCCGTGCGCGTCATCGACCACATGAACGCTATTGGCGCTCCGTTCGCTCGTGAGTACGGCGGAACCCTCGCTACCCGTTCCTTCGGTGGTGTTCAGGTCTCTCGTACCTACTACACCCGTGGCCAAACGGGTCAGCAGCTGCAGCTGTCCACGACCTCGGCGCTCTACCGTCAGATCGGTCTGGGCAACGTGGAGCTCTTCGCGCACCACGACATGCAGGACATCATCACCTACAACGACGGTGGTAAGAAGCGCGTGGGCGGCATTGTCACCCGCAACCTGATTACGGGTGAGCTCAAGACCTTCACCGGTCACTCCGTCATCCTGGGCACTGGTGGTTACGGCAACGTCTACCACATGTCCACGCTGGCTAAGAACTCCAACGCAGGCGCCATCATGCGTGCCTACGAGCAGGGCGCGTACTTCGCATCTCCGGCGTTCATCCAGTTCCACCCGACGGGCCTGCCGGTCAACTCCGAGTGGCAGTCCAAGACGATCCTCATGTCTGAGTCTCTCCGTAACGACGGTCGCATTTGGTCGCCGGTGAAGGAAGGCGACGACCGCCCGGCCGACGAGATTCCGGAAGAGGAGCGCGACTACTTCCTCGAGCGTCGCTACCCGGCCTTCGGTAACCTCGTCCCGCGTGACGTTGCGTCCCGTGCCATCTCTCAGCAGATCAACAAGGGCCTGGGTGTTGGACCGCTGCACAACTCGGTGTACCTCGACTTCCGTGACGCCATCGAGCGTCTGGGCAAGGATGTCATCCGTGAGCGCTACTCCAACCTCATCGAGATGTACGAAGAGGCCATCGGTGAGTCCGCGTACGAGACGCCGATGCGTATCGCACCGACCTGCCACTTCACCATGGGTGGCCTGTGGACGGACTTCAACGAGATGACCGCCATCGACGGTCTCTTCGCCGCCGGTGAGTGCTCCTGGACCTACCACGGCGCGAACCGCCTGGGTGCCAACTCCCTGTTGTCCGCTTCCGTCGATGGTTGGTTCACCCTGCCGTTCACCATCCCGAACTACCTGGCTGACCACCTTGGCGAGGCCAAGCTGGCTGAGGATTCCGCTGAGGCTGTCGAGGCTCTGAACCGCGCACAGTCGCGCATCGACCGCCTCATGGGCATTCGCGGCGAGAACCCGCACGGCCCGGCGTACTACCACCGCCAGCTGGGTGAGATCCTCTACTGGGGTTGCGGCGTGTCCCGCAACATCGAGGACCTCAAGGTCGCTATCGAGAAGATCCGCGCCCTGCGCGCTGACTTCTGGGCCAACGTCCGCATCACGGGTGCTGCCAACGACATGAACCAGGTGCTCGAGTACGGCCTGCGCGTGGCCGACTACATCGACCTGGGTGAGCTCATGTGCGTTGACGCTCTCGACCGCGACGAGTCCTGTGGCGCCCACTTCCGCGACGACCACCTCACCGAGGATGGCGAGGCCGAGCGTGACGACGAGAACTGGTGCTTCGTCTCCGCATGGGAGCCCGGTGCGGCTGAGGGCGAGTTCATTCGCCACGCTGAGCCGCTGTACTTCGATTCGATTCCGCTGATGACAAGGAACTACAAGTAATGAAACTTAACCTGAAGATTTGGCGTCAGGCCGGACCGACTGAAGAAGGACACTTTGAGGATGTCCAGGTCGATGACGCAGCAGAGCAGATGTCCATCCTGGAGCTGCTGGACCACGTCAACGAGGGCTACATCGAGCGCGGCGAGGAGCCGTTTGCGTTCGCCTCTGACTGCCGCGAAGGTATTTGCGGTACCTGTGGTCTGCAGGTCAACGGCCGCCCCCACGGCCCGGGCCAGAACACTCCGACCTGCCAGCAGCGTCTGTTCCAATTCAAGGACGGCGACACCCTGAAGATCGAGCCGATGCGCTCCGCCGCATACCCGGTCATCAAGGACATGATCGTCGACCGCGCCGCGCTCGACCACGTCATGGAGCAGGGCGGCTACGTCTCCATCATGGGCGGTACCGCCCCGGATGCGGATACCCTCCACATCAACCACGAGACGTCTGAGTACGCCCTCGACCACGCGGCCTGCATCGGCTGTGGCGCCTGCGTTGCCGCCTGCCCGAACGGCGCAGCCCACCTGTTTACCGGCGCCAAGCTGGTTCACCTCTCCCTCATGCCGCTGGGCAAGGAAGAGCGTGGCCGTCGCGCCCGCAACATGGTCGATGACCTGGAGACCAACTTCGGTCACTGCTCTCTCTACGGCGAGTGCGCCGATGTCTGCCCGGCCGGCGTTCCGCTGACCGCAGTGAGCGCCGTCACTCGTGAGCGCGCTCGCGCGGCTCTGCGTGGCAAGGACGACTAAAAGACGCTGTACCCGTGCGAAAAGCTTTCGCGCGGGTGCTATAGTCTGTTACTGAAGTTAAAAGAAACGAGAGAAAGTGTCAGCCATGAGCGACAATCATGCAGTAGCTGATTACCTGGAGGAGACCTACCCCGACTTCTCCTACAAGATCCAGGACGGCTACATCGAGGGTTATGATCCCGTCTCCTTCGGTGCTCCGCACTCCTCCCTGCTGCGCATTTCTACGTGGATCGGCATGGGCCTTATCCTGGGTATTCTGCCCGCAGTCGGTACCGTCATCTGGGGTCTGTCCTCCGGCATGTTCTGGGGCGGTTCCTCGTCCGAGGGCAACCAGGCTCAGATCACCCTGTACGTCGGTATCGCTGCGACCATCATCGTCTCCGTCGCCGCTGTGGCGCTGGTGCACTTTGGTCGCCGCTTCTACCGCCAGTACCGTCAGGAGACCGGCCGCGTGAACTAATTCCTCACGCACGCATTCACCCCCCGCTGCCCACCCCGGGCGCGGGGGTTTTATGCACCCGAGTCTCGAGATTTTCGCCACTGACAAGGACCCTGCCCCGTGTCCCCGCGAGGGCGCGAAAGGATGACCATGACGCACCGCGCCGCCGAGCCCACCTCTACGTTCGTTCCTTCCCCGAGTAACCAGGAGGCCCGCAGCGCCGAGCTGCGCCGCTGGAAGCGTTACATGCTGCTTCTGCTCGTGCTCGCCGCCGTGGTGTTCCTCAGCTGCTCGTGGTGGCAGAACGCGGCCGGGGGCGCCCCGGGCTGGGTGGGCTACCTGCGCGCCTTCGCGGAGGCCGGCATGGTGGGTGGCCTCGCGGATTGGTTTGCGGTGACTGCGCTCTTCCGGCATCCCATGGGCCTGAAGATTCCGCATACGGCGCTCATCCCGGAAAACAAGGACAAGGTGGGCGACGCGCTGAGCGAGTTTGTCGAGGAGAACTTCCTGACGCCTGATGCATTGAGTGGCAAGATCCACGAGTGGGACGTGCCCCGCAAGGCCGCAGAATGGATCACAGGGGAGGGCAATGCCCATTACGCCTCGGAGATCATCGGTACGCGCCTGGCCTCCGTCATCCGCGACATCGATCCGCAGGATGCGGCGACGATCATCCAATCCCAGATCATCGACCGTGCCATGGAACCGGAGTGGGGACCGCCCGCCGGGCGCGTGCTGGAATCCTTCATCGCCGAAGGCAAGGCCCGTCCGCTCGAGGATGATCTCATCGCCTGGGCTCACGCCAAGATCCTCACCATGGAGGACACGGTGGTCACGACTATCGATGAACGCATGCCGGGCTGGGCCCCGCGCTTTGCTCGCAACCTCGTGGGCGAGAAGGTCTACGCGGAGCTCGTCGGCTTCGCGGACGAGGTCGTCGCGGATTCCAACCATGACGCGCGCCTGGCCATCCGGCGGAACCTCTCCAAGCTCGCGCAGGATCTCCAGTGGGACCCGCAGCTCATCGCCAAGGTCGAGGACATCAAGGCCGACGTTCTCGCCTCCGATCGCATGCAGCGCGCTCCTGAAGCCATCTGGACGTCCGTCTCCGCCACGCTCGTGGAGATGCTCGAGGACGAAACCTCGCTGCTGCGCACGAAGATCGAGACCGAGCTCGACGCGTATGGCCAGCGCCTGCTCGCGGACCCCGAAAAGATGGCGGAGCTGGGCGAGCTCGTGGACAAGGCTGCCCGCTACCTCGCTGAGAAGTTCGCGCCGGACCTTGTGAGCATTATCCCCGAGACCATCAAGAGCTGGGATGCCACGGAAGCCAGCGAGAATATCGAGCTCATGGTGGGCAAGGACCTCCAGTTCATTCGCTTGAACGGCACCCTCGTGGGTGGCTTCGCGGGCTTGGCCATCTACAGCGCGAACCAACTCTTCCTCCTTCTCACTTAAGTCATCTGGGATGGCTTCAATCGTCCTGTCTGCCCGCGTCCCGCCTACACTTGGTACTAAATACCCACAGAGAAAGGACCAGCCATGAGTGTCATGGACAACCTCAAGAAACTGTCCCAGTCTGAAACAGTCAAGGCCGCCGGTGCCTCCGTCGCGGAGGTCGCGAAGACCTTCGGCGAGAACGTCAAGGCAGATCGCGCCGCCCACCCGCAGGAGGCCACGCCGGCCGATGCCTCGCTGACGGACAAGGCCACGGCCGCAGCCAAGGAGTGGGGCGGCGTCCTCCGCCGCAGCGTCGAGGCCACCGCGGGCTCCGAGTCCGTCGCCAAGGCCAAGGACTCCCTCTCCGAGGCCGCCACGGAGGTGCGCACTACCTTCGGCACCAAGGGGGTGCAGCAGCCCAAGCCCAGCGCAGATGACAGCGTGGTCGAGGGCGAAGTAATCTCTAGTGACGATCCCGGGCAGTCCCCGTACGCTTAGACCCCTCTCGCAAAGGAAGCACTGTATGTCCTTTACTTCGGCCGTCCTCAACGGCATGAACCTGCTCTATTACGGCCTCTACGCCGCCGTGGGCATCGCCGGCCTCGTCGGCTTTGTCCTCATCCTTATGACGCGCGCAGACGCCTTTGAGGTCGGCGACCGCCAGCCCAAGGCCGTGTGGGCCGCGCTCGTGGGAGTGTCCGCCTTCGTGTTGCTCATCCCCATGCCGGGCCTGTCCATCTTCACCTGGGTTGGCGCCGTCATCGTCGGTCTGTACTGGTTTGACGTGCGCCCGCAGCTCAAGGACATCATCGGCGGCGCCAACAACGCATGGTAGCCGAGCTTTCCGATGCCGCCTGGCTCGCCGCCCGCACCTACCGCTGGGCGGCAGACGCCCAGGCGAGCTTCGCCTGGGACGCCACCGGCTACCGCGGCATCGTCGTCCCGCCCACGCATATCGCACACGCCCTGCGTGCTGGTGATGAGCGTGTAGTCGCCGTCGCAGGCTATCCCACCGGCCGCCACCACAGCCTCATTAAGGCCTCCGAAGCCCGTCTCGCCATCCAACAAGGTGCGCACGAAGCATGGGTGAGCGTCGACGACACGAACGCCGATCCCAATTCTGTCCTTGCCGATCTCATCGCGGTGCGTGAGGCCTGCCCCCGCCCCGCTGAACTCGGTCTCCTGCTCCCCGCAGAGGGAGCGCTTTCCGCAGCTCAACTCGCCGAGCTCGCCGCGACCGCGGGCTATGAGCGCGTCATCGCGGACGCCCCAGTCGACGCAGCCCTTGAGGTTGTCGCCTGGGCCGCTGACGACGATGCCGCCGTCGCCGCTCTCGGGGCTGGCGCCGCGGCGCTCGTTCGTCCTTAGGTGTTCGCAGGCGCGGTGGCCGGCGCCTCCGTCGGCGCTGCGCCGCCGAATTGCTCGCCCATCTCGTTGAGCTTGACGTTCTCGCCCGAGATATCGATCGTGATGTCGCCGGCGCCAACGTCCACGCGGTCGATGCGCATGGTATCGCCCGCAACCTGGTTCTTCAGGCCCTCGCTCAGGGCATCCGAAATCTGGTTGGTGACCTCTTCCGGCAGATCCCACGCGAGCAACTTGGAGCCGGTGGCCTCGAAGGCGAGCGCGCCGTGGCGGGCCTCCGGCTTGAGGGTGAGCGTGAACAGGCCACCAGCGAACTCGACGTCGACGACGTCTTCCGCGTCATTCGTGGTGAGGTTCGTCATGACGATATCGCCGAGCATGTCCTGGCCGGAGCGGCTCGCGATTTCATTTTGGAGCGTGACGAGCAGGTAGTCCGTGGGCAGCGTCGTGGTCGTCTGCAACGACCGCGCGACCGGATCCTGGCTCATGGTCATGCCCTCCATGTGGATCTTCGTGGCGGGCTGGCCCTCGATGGTCTTCGCTTCCTTGTCGATCGTGAGCGTTGAGGGCGTGTCCATGTTCATCTCGCTAATCTCGCCGCGAGCGAGGCCGAAGAGGAGCGGCGTCGCGCCAAAACTTACGTTGGCGCCTTCTGCGCCTTGTTCGTCGAACTGCTTCGTCATCTGTGAAGACATGAACCAGCGCAGGCCGAACTCCACGAGAAGGGCGAGCACGAGGAGAGCGACGAGCACGATGAGAACAACGCGCCAGACGCGTGCACCCACGGATTTCTTTCCAGACGAAGCAGACATGGTTAACAATGGTGCCCGTGTTACGCCCGTGGCGCAACTGCTGCCCAGTCGATGGTGAGCCAATTGTCGGAGTAACGGCGGCGCTGCGGCACGAGCGGCCAGCCTTCGGCCACGAGCTCCGCATGCGTGTGCCGCCACCGCACCCGTGGCCCGTGCGGCGCCCAGCCCGCGTTATTCGCCCATGCCTGGTCCGCTGCCGCGAGGAACTCGTGGATGGGCTCGCCCGGCACGTTGCGGTGAATGAGTACCTTGGGCAGGCGCTCCGCGACCTCAGACGGCGTCTCGAGCTCGAACGGATCCCAGTCGAGCGTGAGCGTCTGTGGTCCCTCTGCGTTCAACAGAATCCACGCGCACCGCCGCCCCAGCTCGTCGCACGTGCCCTCGACGAAGAACCCGCCGGGCGCTAGGCGCTCGATTACGGTCTCCCACGCCTCGTGGACCTGGTCCACGTCGTACTGACGCAGCACATTAAACGCTCGCACCAGCTGTGGACGATAGCCCGCGAGCTCGAATCCGCCGAGTTCAAACGTCACGCCCTCGCGCGGCGGCAACACACGCTCCGGCGAGATCTCTAGGCCTGTGACCCGCACGTCGGGGCGCACGGTGCGTAGCCACCGTGCCCATTCACATGTCGTTGTATGGGACGCGCCGTAGCCGACATCCAACGCCAAGGGGGCGGCATCGGCGGGCCCAGCAAGCTGTGCCCGGAGTAAAGACGAAATCTGCGGGTGTGCGACCATCCAGCGGTCGCACTTGCGAAGGCGATTCTGGTTGGTGGTACCGCGGGTAATGACGCCAAAAGGCCGACCCGCGCGGGCGGTGGCCCGGAGATTATGCGCGTGGTCGGCCATTCGGGGTACAGATTTTTAGAGGTTTGCTTCGATCCACTGGGAAGTGAGGTCGGCCTCGTTCTGGTAGAGCTCGCCCAGAGCCTCGGCGACCTTGGGCTCGATGGCAGCGCCCATCATCGGGATGTTGACGGAGACCTCGGAGACGTAAGAGGCGACAGTCTTATCCTCGCCTTCTGCCTTGTACGTGATATCGCCCTTGAAGTCGACCGGGGTGCCCTTGACGTCAGCGACGAAGGAGTTGGACAGCTGGTCAGCGGCGACCTCGCCGATGGTGACGGTGCGCTTGACCTTGAGAGCCTGGGACACCATGGCGCGCACGGCCTCCGGCAGGAGGGTAGTGGGCAGAACCTCGAAGAGGACGGCCTGGTTCTCGGTGAACTCGTGGACCTGGCCCGGCTCCGGCGACAGGGTAGCCACGATGTGCTCCCAGTATGCCTTGGTGGTGAAGGCCTGGTGGACCTTCTCGAGCGGCTGATTGATGATTACGGTGTTTTCGCTACGGGTTGACATGGTTTTCAGACTACCTTGGTAGGCGTGCTTGATTCATTTCTGACCCAGCGACTGTCCGCAATTGACGGCGTTTCCTTGGACGATTCTCAGACATTCGCCGATCTCACGACGCTGCGCGTGGGTGGCGCGCCGCAGGTCACGGTGGTCTGTGAGTCCGCCGCAGCCGCCGTGTCCGCCCTGCGCGAACTCGACGCAACGTCCACGCGCTACATGGTCGTGGGTGGCGGATCCAACCTGCTCGTCTCCGATGATCCGCAGGACATCGTCGTCGTGCGCCTTGCCTTCGAGGACATCGACGTCCATGTCGCCTTCGGCCTCGTGCGTGCGGATGCGGGCGCTACCTGGGACGACGTCGTCGCGATGACCGTCGACTGCGGCCTGGGCGGCATCGAGTGCCTCTCCGGTATCCCCGGCGACGCGGGCGCCGTGCCTGTCCAGAATGTCGGGGCGTATGGTGCGGAAACTTCCGACGTCCTCACGCAGATTTACCTCTATGAATCTGCCACCCGCTCCGCGGCCTGGGTTCCTGCCTCGTCTTTGGACTTGTCTTACCGCTACTCGAACCTCAAGTTCACCGGCCGCGGCGTCGTGCTCGCCATCGAGCTGCAGCTCACCACCGACGGCCTGTCCAAGCCCCTGCGCTTTGGCCAACTTACGCAGAACCCCGGCGAGCGTCGCCCCGTTGCTTCCGTGCGCGACGACGTCCTGCGCCTGCGCGCTTCGAAGGGCATGGTCCTCGACCCCGCCGACCACGACACGTGGTCCGCTGGCTCCTTCTTTACCAACCCGATCGTTTCTTCTTCTACGGCTGACGTGATTCAGTCGAAGGTGCGCGTAGCCCGCGGCGACGAGGATGCGGACCGCATGCCCCGCCACGCCGTCCCCGCAGGCTCGGACGGCGAGGAAGTAAAGCTGTCTGCAGCCTGGCTCATCGAGCGCGCCGGGTTCGCGAAGGGCTACCCGGGCTCCGGTCCCGCGACTTTGTCCACGAAGCACACGCTCGCGCTCACGAACCGCGGCGATGCGAAAGCCGCCGATATCGTGGCGTTGGCCCGCGACATCCGGGCTGGCGTCCTCGCCGCTTTCGGTGTCGAGCTCGTGCCGGAGCCCATTTGGTTGGGTGTGTCCATCGACGAGTAGTTTTCAAGCGCTCGCAACGGCATTTCACGACAACGAAGCCTCAGATTTTTCGAAAATCTGAGGCTTCGTTGTTCTGAAATCCGGCTCGGTGTGAAGTCGTGGCGCTACGCCATGACCTCGAGCCACTCGTCCTTCTTCGCGAGGTACGCGCGGGCTGCTTCCTGCGCGCCCTCGAGGGAGTGGCTGGCACCCCAGCCACACTGGCGCTCGTTGGCGGCGGGAACTTCAGTGGCGGTGAGAATATCGTTTAGGCCGTTCTCGAGCGCCATGAGGAGCTCGTCCTGCTCCATGTTGTAGGTGATGGCGTAGAAGCCGGTCTGGCAGCCCATCGGCGCGAAGCCGATGAGCTTATCCGTGTAGTCGCGCATAAAGTTGGCCATCATGTGCTCAATGGAGTGCATCGTAGGCATCTCCAGGTGCTCCTCGTTGGGCTGGCAAAAACGCAGGTCATACTTGATGATCTCCACGTCGTCGCTGAGGCGCTCGCGCTTGGCCACGCGTACGTATGGGGCCTTGACCAGGCGGTGGTCGAGTTCGAAGGATTCCACGTTGCTCTTTGTCATGGTCTCGAGTCTATCGTTCGACTTCCGCGAATCCCGATTTAAAGTCCCAGCGCCGGGGCGATGGCCTGCGACCACGCCTTTGGCAGTTGGTGCTCGAAGAACTCATAGGAGTGCGAGCCGTAGTTCTCGCGTGCGTAGGTGATGTCCACGCCGGCGGCGCGGGCCTTGGCCACGAATTGGTCGGTCATGGGGCGCGAGACTGTCTCCGCGAGCATCTCCTGGAAGTCGTCGACGTCGTACGGATCCTTTGTCATGGGCGTGCCGTTTCCGGTGGTCACCCACACCTTGATGCCGCGCAGGCGCTCCGGGTGTGCGGACGGATCGTTGTCATCCCACGCCGGGTCATCCGGCCAGCCGAAGGCGTTGACGAGGTCGCCGCCCAAGCGTGCGGTCATGACCGTGTTAAACGCGCGGCCGATGACGGACGACGGCGCCGGATACGGGGAGAAGCCCACGGCGGCTGCGAACTTGCCATTGGACTTCGTCGCGATGTTCAACGCAGCCGAACCGGACATGGACAAGCCCGCGATGGCCGAGCGGCCATCGCCGTGGAACTCATGCTCCATGACGTAGGGCAGCTCCTGGGAGTAATACGTGATCCACTTGTTCATGCCCAATCCGGAATCGTTGCGGCGCCAGTCCGCGAACTGCGAGCCACGCCCACCCACGGCGGAGACGACGTTGACCGGTTTGTCGGCGAAGAAGTCTTCGTAGTTGGTTTGCGTGTACCACGTGGAGCCGAACTCGCCGCCCTCGGAGCCCTGCATGAGGTACACCGTGGGACGCGGGGCATCGGTGGTCGGCTTCACGTAGTAGTTGGTGATGGTGCGGTCCATCGACGGCGAGTAGACGTCGATTTCGTAGACGTTCTTCTCTACGTGGCGGGTATCGACCAGCCGTGCACCCGAGCCGTCCGTGGTCGGCGTATTCGAACCTCCAACCTGGGGCAGTACGGTAGAAGAGCCCTGCGGGAAGTGCGAAGGCTCAAATCCCGGGGCGAGTCCAGACAGGATTTCCGAAGGAGCGAAGTTCGAGGACTGCGCGAGCGCCGGAGCGGCAGTCGACGCAGCAAGGAGCGCAGCAGCGCAGGCTACGGCCGCGCGGGAGAAAGTAAGAGACATGCCACGAATGTAGCCGGTGGCGGGGTCCTTTCCTAATGGCAGCACAGCAGCCGAACCAAAGTTAACTTTAAATTCCGTCCGGAATAGGCGGAAAATCAAAGTTAACTTTAAATTGTTGGCGCCATTGGTGAAAATCTGAAGTAAACTTTAAGTCATGACTCGCGCACATGAACTTCGCACCCGCAAGGACTACCTGCAGACATTGGTGGATTGGGACGCGGATCCGGCAACTAACGGCATGGTGAGAGTAATAAGTGGTGTGCGACGTTCGGGAAAGTCGTCTCTACTGGAGCTTTATAAGCAACACGTTGGTTCCGATAAGGTCGTGTCTGTCAACTTTGAGGATTTTTCCACTCTGGGGCTTCGTGAAGCCCAGCGGTTTCACGAGGAAATGACGACACGAATTGCAGCAACGGGGGCGACGCATCTTCATGTGGATGAGGTTCAGGAGCTCGACGATTGGCCACAGGTTATTAACTCGCTGCGGCTTCACGAGAATCTCACCATCACGGTGACAGGTTCGAATGCTTCCATGTTCGTGGGCGAGGGACTTACATACCTAGCTGGGCGCTATATACAGCTGGAGATGTTTCCTCTTTCGCTTCATGAGTACTCCTCTTTCGCTCCGGAAGCTCCTTCTCAGCCTGCGGCTCGTTATGCGGAATGGATGCGGGGTACGCTGCCAGCCGCGGCGCAAGCAGGATCTGCGAAAATCCGACGGGAGATCAACAACGCCATTTTTGACTCTATTTTCGCGCGTGACATTGCACTGCGAGGTGCAATTAAAGATCCTGACATCTTCATGAGGGTTGCGAGCTTCGTATTCGATAATGTGGGATCGCAGCTGTCGTCTCACAAGATTGCCAATTACCTGACATCTGCGGGTGCAAAAACGACGCAACCAACGGTGGAGCGGTACCTCGGTCTTTTGGTCGATGCGCACATGCTCTATCGCTGTGACCGCTTTGATGTCCGTGGGAAAGCACATCTCAAAGGCGGTGCCAAGTATTATTTCGTCGACCCAGGACTGCGTGACGTGTTACTTGGAGCGAACTCGTCGAATACCGGGCACGATCTGGAAAATATGGTCTATCTCGAGCTGCTTCGCCGGGGATTCTCGGTCGCAGTAGGAAATGCGCCGCAGGGAGAAATCGACTTCGTGGTGACGCGGGATAAGGAACGCTATTATGTGCAGGTCGCGCTCACGGCCATGGATGATAAGACGCTGCATCGGGAGCTGTCTTCTTTCCGGGGCCTGCCCGCTGGCAGCCATTGCATTCTCCTCACATTCGATGCAATGCCTCTGAACACTGGAGAGGTAGTACATCTCCATGCCGCTGATTTCCTGGACGGCGCCCCGTTGCGTTAGGCCAGCAGGTTCCTAATCGCCGCCGCATCGAGCGCCGCCCCGCCGGTCGCGGAACCGGTGGGCTCGAGGAAGGCGCTGGACAGCGCGCGCTTGGTGTCCTGGAGGGCGACGACCTTGTCCTCGATGGTGTTCGCGGAGACCAGCCGGTAGACCGTGACGGGCTGCGTCTGGCCAATGCGGTGGGCGCGGTCGATGGCCTGGGCCTCCGCCGCCGGGTTCCACCACGGGTCGGCGACGATAACGTAGTCCGCCTGTGTGAGGTTGAGGCCCACACCGCCGGCCTTCAAGCTAATGAGGAAGACCTGCGTGTTACCTTCTGTGAACGCGCGGATGGCGGTGTCGCGGTCGCGCGTGCCTCCGTCGAGGTAGGAGAAGGAGACACCCTCGGCTTCTAGCCGAGTACGAATCTCTGCGAGGTAGCTCGTGAACTGGCTAAAGATGAGCACACGGTGGTCCTCGGCCAGGATGTCGCGCAGAAGCCCGGTCATTGCGTCGAGCTTGGAGCTGGGTGCGGCGGACTCGGGTTCCACGAGCGTCGGAGAAATCGCGAGCTGGCGCAGACGGGTGAGCGCGGCGAGCACCTCGACGCGGTTGGACTCGGGATCCTCGGTGAGCAGGTGAAGCACGCGCTGGCGCTCGCGGGCCAGGTGCACGTCGTACAATTTGCGGTGCGCGGGCGCGAGCTCCACCGGCACGACCTGCTCTTGGATGGGCGGCAGGTCGAGCGCCACGTCAGCTTTGCGACGACGCAGCAGGAACGGCTCGACGCGGCGGCGCAGCTCCGCCATGCGCGTCTTGGACAGCTCCGTGTCGTTGCCTGCGATGGGCTTTTCGAAACGCTCACGGAACTGCTGGAAGCTCCCCAACAAACCGGGCGCGGCGAGGGAGAACTGGCTCCATGCGTCTTTGAGCGAGTTCTCAATCGGGGTCCCCGTCACCGCGTAGAGCACCGGCGCCTGCAGGTCGCGCACCGCTGCGTAGATCTTGGATGTCGGGTTCTTCACGTTCTGTGCCTCGTCGAGCACCACGCCCGCCACGCCCAACGCCTGGTACTCGGATGCCTCGAGACGCAGAAGCGTATACGAGGTGACGAGCACATCCGCCGACTCCGCCAGAGATTCCAGAGAATCTTGGCGTCGTTTCGACGTCGCGTACACCACCGCCACCCGCAGTGACGGCGCGAATTTCGCGGCCTCGGCCTTCCAGTTGGAAACCACAGACGTCGGCGCCACGACCAACCAGGGACCGGCGCCAGAATCGAGGATCATCGACAAAATCTGGATGGTCTTGCCCAAGCCCATGTCGTCAGCCAACACACCGCCGAATCCACGCCGCCGCAGGCTTGCCAGCCAGCGGAAACCGTCTTCCTGGTACGGGCGCAGCGTCGCGTCCAACGCAGCCGGCACGTCGAACGAGGGCAGCTCCGTGTGCGCCGCTGCCACGACCTTGTCGAGCCACGCGCGCTCATCGACCTGGAGCGCGTCGAGCTCGCCTAGCTGGTCCCACCAGTCCACGCGCGTCTTCGGCACGCGGACGGCGCTGCGGCGGGCATCGGAAAGCCCCTGCGCCTCCTCGAGGAGCTGGGCAAACTTATCGAATTGTGGCGAGTCGAGGTGCGCGTAGTGCCCGTTTACGATGAGGATGCGCGCCTGCGAGCGCAGCGCCCGAATGACCTCCGCGAGCGGCACGCCCTGGCCGTCGACACGGACTTCCATCGACAAGTCGAGCCAGTCCTTGTCCTGCCCCTCGAGCCCCGCGTGGAGCTCGATGGACTCGGCCGCCTCCAGTCCAAGGAGCTCCTGCGCGCCGGGCGATAACCGCGCGTCGACGCCCGCGGCTTCCAGCTGCGGCAGCGTCTCATGCAGGAATTCCATGAGCTCCGCGCCGATCATCTCGCGATCCGTGAGGTCGAAGCCCTCCAGGCCCGCCAGCAGCTCGCTTTCCGATTCCCCGTTGCGCGTCGGGTCCGCGTCCGTCCCCAGCGCGTACGTGCGCCCATCGGAGTAGGCGAAGCAGAACTCGACGGCCCCGCGCAACAGATGGGCCGTGGCCGTGACAAACGCCCGCACCACGGGCGGTGCCGGTGGCGTGGGCACAAACGACTCGTCCGGACTGCTCCACCCGGTTGCACGCAGTCGCGGCAGGAACTTCTCTTCGAATTCGGCGCGGCCCTCCGGCGGCACCGTGATGGGGCGGCGGGCTTCCCGCAGGCGCTGCCATTCCACTGGTGCGCGGTGCCGGAAGCGTCCCAGGTTCAGATACCCGTCATCATCGAACCATGCCGCACCGCGCGCCTCATATCCCAGAATGAGTGGGGGATGGTCGCCGGACTCTACGATCGCGGCGTGCATGCGCAGCCCCTCATCATTTTCGGTGACGTGCACGGTTGGGGTGAGCGGATCTTCATGGAGGATGACGAGCCCTCCGTCTGCCGTGGCGAGCTCGATGCCGTGCCCCTGGGCTTCGTCCAGAAGCGCAAAGAACTCGGGATTGCGGAGACTACGCAATGACTGAGGCTGGCTATGAACGTCGTAAGAACCGGCCTCGGAAAGAATTTCAATGAGCCTGTCGCGGTCGCGTTCTGCCACCGGATGACCGGTGCCGTTCTCCAGCTTGGCCAGCGTCATGTCAGAGCTCACCCACCCGCGTCCGTTTTTACGCGGTCGGCCGCCGGTGACGCTGAGGTTGCGCAGCACCGCATGATCCCCCACAACGTCAAAGTCGGTCTCGAAGACCACCGCGACTGGCGTGGCGGCCGAGGACTCTGCGGATTCCACAGGCAGGTATTCCTCTAACAATTCCTGCCACGTCGGCTCGCGTCGTACAGGCCGGCGGCGCCGTCCCCACCCCAGTACCTCGCTGAGCACCTCCCGTGTTTCGCGGAAGCTGTCCGTGTGCTCCACAAGGTGGTCAACAAACGCGCCGAACGCGCCCAACGGCTCGCGCTTGTCTATCCCGCGATAGTCACGGTGGTGCTTGAGTGCCAGCGCCACCGCGTGCTTGCACCGCTCGCCATATGGGCACGCGCACCACGAGTTAAATGCCGCGACCACCCCGTCGGTGCCCAGCGTGTAGTCGACCGTGACGAAGTACTCGTCCCCACGCGACCCGGTGCAGTAGCCCGACATCTTGGCGCCCTCGCCCCGGGCAGCCTCGACGGACTCGATGCGCGCGGCATCCTGCGTGGCCAGCGCTACCCCGCGCTGGACGACCCGCGGGTCTACGAAGCTATTGAGTGTCTCTGTCCTCACACCGCACATGCTACGGGAGGGTGCCGACACGAGGTCGCTGACGGCGAAAGCGCTGCTAATTCATGGGGCGAGCGATTTGCCTATCTAACGCCAGAGAGAGCTGCGGGTTGCTCAGAATGCACCACCAGCCTGCGGCATAACTGCTCATCATGCCGGCAGTGCTCCAGCGGTCCCGCGAGCTGCTGGGTGCCGAATCCATGCAGCGGATGAGCTGCTCCTCGGCGGGACTCGTGGGATGAATGACCCGATAGCCGGCATTGATATTGATAAACATGGACGCGCCCGCATAGGAGTCGATGACCTCGGTGAGGCTTGTCGAGGACAGTGCAGGCAGCGGTGCAGCTTCTTGAGCGGACGCCGTGGTCGGGGCGAGCGCCGCGAGGGCAAGGAATGAGGCAGCGGCGGCCTGGGCGAGCCGTGCCGAGCAAGTGAGAGCGGACATTCTCTCATCGTACTGGCACCCTTGCTGCGGCGTTGTGGGATTCGAAAGAGGACCTTCAACTGCGTATACGTTACGTGTGCTGCGACGAATTCGAGCATTCCGCATGCGCCGTCAGCGCTGCCGATACCCCCTCGCGTGCCGCCGCCCGAATCGCGCCGGGCATCGTGCGTACTCCACTCATGAAGGGCCTTGCTGAGGAACTCGCAGAAAACGCTGGCAAGCCTGCCGAGTGGGGCTGGGAGCAGTTCACCAAGGACATCTCCTTGGGGCGCCTTTCCGAATCCGAGGATGTCGCCAAGATCATCGGCTTCCTCGCTGGTTCCGACTCTGACTACATCACCGGCCAGACCATCATCGTCGACGGCGGCATGGTCTTCCACTAAACCGCAGTCTCACTAAACCACAGGTCAACGCGCCGCGAGCGCACCGTCAGAAAAACTGACGGTGCGACTCTGAAACCGGCTGGCACCCGAAAGGTCACCAGCCGGGTTCTTTATGCGCGCATTCTGTACACCGATGGTGTAGGCTCACACGCAGCACTAATAGCCCGAAAGAAGAACAAGAAAGCATAAAGGAGGCGAACCGCGATGATGACCTATAACAATCAGCCGCTAGGACGCTTCTTTAAGCAACTCTTCTAACAGGCTGACTTGACCATTTCCCGGGAAAGCGGCCCTGCTTATCCCGGACGTTGGTGCCAGCCGCGCGACCCGCGCGCACTTATAAGTCAGCCGCCCAAGCAGGCCCTTTCTCACGAACTGCGTTACGCAAACGCAGAGAAAGGCTCTCTTATGCGCCTGCACAACTTCGCCTCCATTGTTGAAGACAAGACGGTGGCGCAGGCACAACTCGTCGCTGACCTGCCCTTCGTCTACCCACACGTGGCGCTCATGCCTGATGCCCACTTTGGCAAGGGCTCCTCGGTCGGCACCGTCTTCGGCACGCTGCGCGCCGTCATCCCGGCGGCCGTCGGCGTGGATATCGGCTGCGGCATGATCGCCGTGCGGACCCACCTCACGCACGCGGATATCCAGGACTTCGCTCTCGAGGACCTGCGCGCCGCGGTCGAAGACTCCATTCCGCTCTCGCCCGGAAACTACAACGGTTGGATCATGGACCCGCGCACCGAGGCCCGCACCCGCGAGCTCGCGCAGCTGGCCCAGGACACCGGCGTGGATCTCAGCCATTCGAAGCACTGGCGCCAGCAGCTGGGCAGCTTGGGCGGCGGTAACCACTTCATCGAGCTGTGTCTCGACGAATCCGACCGCGTCTGGCTGTTCCTGCATTCTGGCTCGCGCGGCGTGGGCAACAAGATTGCCCAGAAGCACATCAAGGCCGCGCAGCGTCACTGCGAGAAGCACTGGATCCAGCTCGCGGACAAGGACCTGGCCTACCTCGTCGAGGGCACGCCCGAGTTCGAGTCCTACATTGCGGATCTTCACTGGGCACAGCACTTTGCGCTGCTCAACCGCGATGAGATGATGGACCGCTTCCTCGACTGCGTCGCCACCTGGTCCGGCGCGGACCGGGAGACGCTTGAACTCGAGCGCATCAACTGCCACCACAACTACACCCAGCGCGAGAACCACTACGGCAAAAACGTGTGGCTCACGCGCAAGGGCGCCATCAAGGCGGATGAGGGCGACCGCGGTCTCATCCCCGGCTCGATGGGCACGGCCAGCTACGTCGTAGAAGGCAAGGGCTACGCGCCGGGCCTCAAGTCTGCGCCGCACGGCGCAGGTCGCGTAATGTCGCGCACTCAGGCCAAGGCCCGCTTCACCGAGGCAGACCTTGCCGCACGCATGGAAGGCATCGTCTACCGTCCCGGCGCCGAGTTCGTCGATGAGATTCCGGACGCCTACAAGGACATCGACCGCGTGATGGCCGATGCCGCCCAGCTCGTCGAGGTCAAGCACACCCTGCGCCAGATCCTCAACGTCAAGGGCACCTAACCTGCGCCATGATGGGACCGTCACGTTTAGTGACGGTCCCTTGTGAGCTTTCCGATGGCCCCTCTTGCAGCGTCGCATTACAGCTGACTCATCTCATGCGCTCGACGCATTGGGGATAAGACTTATCCCGGTAGATCGATATCTTAGTTCACCGGGATAGCTGTTATCCCGGTGGACTGCGAGCGCAATGCGCCAGATAACTCTTATCGTGAGTCACTGTTTTGTTAAAGACGCTTGATACGGTCCTTTGCTTCGTATGACACTCGGCCGCTGGATGAGTGGAAAAGATTAACGGAGTTGAGAAGCAAAAGTTGGTCGAGCGTTAGCTGAAACGTAGTGGCCGATTCGGTGGCGGCTACAAAAGCTCAGGCCCGCTTCCCCTTTCAGGAAGCGGGCCTGAGCTCTATCTACTACTGGCTGGTCTGGCCAGCCAGTTAGTTAACGACTACGCACCCGGGAACTCCCCGTTTGCGCCCAGGCGCGCATCGGCGTCGAGGAGCATGGAGATTTCCGCGGCCTTGTCGGCGTCGACGAGGCCGTAGCCGTCAATCATCACCTTGGCGTCGGCGTGCGGCAGGCGGCGGCCGTCGATGACCTCGAAGAGTGGCGCGCGGCCGAGCATGCCGGCCTCGAAGTGCGCGTGGCCTGCGGCCAGGCGTGCCTCGGCGCGCTCGCGCCAGGCGGCGGCATCGGCAGCACCGCGCTGCTGCTTGATGGCCTCTTCGAACACGCCCGGGTGGGCGTAGACAATGAGGGCACCGACGTGGCCGAAGCCCAGCGAGGTGAGTGCCGCGGCCTTGACCGGGCGGCCAGCGGCCCCCAGGTCGAGCGGGGAGCGCAGCCACACGAGGTTCTTCGCCTTCGGCGCGATAAGCGGATCGACGCAGTCCAGGGACACGTTCGCGGGAACGCGGCCGGTGCGGAAGACGTCGATGAGACCGCCGGTCTGGAAGAGCGCGGCACCCGCCTTGGAGTGACCCGTGAGCGTCTTCTGGGAGATGACGAACATCGGCTCATCCGCGTCGCGGCCCACGGCTGGCCACAGGATGGAGTGCAGCTCGGATTCGTTCGGGTCGTTGGCGTTGGTGGAGGTGTCGTGCTTGGACAGGACCGTCACGTCGTTCGGGGTCAGGCCCAGGCCGCGCAGACCCTTGGCCAGCGGGGAGTTCTCGCGGCCACGACCTGCGCCCAGGGCGCCGAGGCCCGGAGCCGGAATGGAGGTGTGGGCGCCGTCGCCGTAGGAAGCGGCGTGGGCGACCACGGCGAGGACCGGAAGGCCCAGGTCCGCGGCGAGCGAGCCACGCACCATGAGAACGGTGCCGCCGCCCTCGCCCTCGAGGAAGCCGCCGCGGCGACGGTCGTTGGCGCGGGAGATGAAGCGGTCATCGATGCCCTTGGCGGTCATCGTGGCCGTTTCAGCGGTGGCGTTCATGTCACCGAAGCCCTGGAGGGATTCGACCTGGACGTCATCGATACCGCCAGCGACCACGAGGTCGGCCTTGCCCAGCGTGATCTTGTCCACGGCCTCCTCGATGGAGACGGCCGCGGTGGCACAGGCACCGATGGGATGAATCATCGAGCCGTAGCCGCCAACGAGGGACTGCATGGTGTGCGCCGCGATGACGTTCGGCAGGGCTTCCTGCAGGATGTCGGACGGACGCTCCTCGCCGAGGAAGCGGGCCACGAAAACCTTGTGGAGGGACTCCATGCCGCCAATTCCGGTGCCCTGCGTCGTGGCAATCTGGCCCGGGTGGATGGATTGGAGCAGCTCCGCGGGTGAGAAGCCCGCCTGCGTGAACGCGTCGACGGCGGTGACGAGGTTCCACACCGCCATGCGGTCGAGCGCGTCGAGCATGTGGTCTGGGATGCCCCACTGAGAAGCGTCGAAGTCGTCCGGCATCTGGGCCGCGACCGTGCGGGTGAGCGTGGCCTTGCGCGGGACCTTGGCGGTCGCACCCTTCAAGCGGGTGACCTCCCACTCGCCGTCGGCCTCGCGGATCTGGGTGAACTCCGGATCCGCCTCGGCGATGTCGTTGGCCTCGGCCTCGGTGGCGACGGTGAATGTGATGTCACGGTCAAGGAAGACCGTGGTGAGGTCGATAGAACCCTGGTCAACGAGGTGGTACTTGTCCGTCAGGGTGCGCACGCCGGCACGGGCGACGACCTCGTCGCGGAAGCGGTCGTAAATCTCTTCCTCGGCGATCTCGGTGCCCTCGGCGTCGAACCAGCCCGGGTGCGGATCCTCGGCCCAGTGGACCAGACCCGTCATCCATGCCAGCTCCAGCACGCCCGCGGCGGTGAGCTCGGCGGAGCCGTCGCGCTGCATGCCAAACTCGGCCTCGAAACGGGTACGGCCGGAGCCCCAGGAGCTCACCTCACCGATACCAGCGATGACGACCACGTCGTCCAGGTCGGTGCTGATGCTGCCGATGCCCTCAAG
The DNA here is from genome assembly GCF_001552965.1 of Corynebacterium sp. DNF00584. NCBI lineage: Bacteria > Bacillati > Actinomycetota > Actinomycetes > Mycobacteriales > Corynebacteriaceae > Corynebacterium > Corynebacterium sp. DNF00584. Next base: position 92,386 of record NZ_KQ959749.1, read on the forward strand.
GCCGCCCGGCTGCACCGGGCTCACCGTGTTGGGCAGGGCCTTAATGACTGGCGTTTCCTCAACCTCCGGCTCGGCGGCCGGAGCCTCAGCCTGGGCCGCGAGCTCCTTGAGGGACACGCCCTCGAGGCCACCGGTGAGGTCGGCTTCGAGCGGGCGCTCGCAAGCTCGCGCCCGGTTTTCAACGGATGCGAGACCCATAATCTCGGAGGAGATTTCCTCCGGCGACCACACGTGGATGCCGGCCTTCTCGGCCGCAGGCACAAGGCCGTCGTTGCCGCCCATGAGGTGCGTGCCCGCGACCCAGCCGATCTTGGCTTGGGCCAGGGTGACGCCAGCGGGCCAACCGGCTTCGGCGTGCCACTTGGCGAGGATGGCGTCGAGCGCGGCCTTGACCTCGCCGTACGCGCCGTCGCCGCCGAACATACCGCGGTTCGGGGAACCCGGCAGCACGATGTGGGTGCGCGCCGCTCCTCCGTCGCGGCGCGACAACTCGGAGAGACCTGCAATGGTGCGCTCGACGGACCAGAGAAGCAGGCGTGCCTGCTGCTCGGTGGACGCACCGGCGTCGGCCAGCGAGCCGGAGACAGACGGTGCGGCGAACGGGAAGGCGAGCGTCGGTGTGAGCGCGGGTTTGAGGATCTTCACCTCGTTGCCCACGGATTCGCGTTGTTCGTTGCCGATCCACTCGATGAGCGCGTCGATGTCGCGGTAGCTCGAGAGGTTGGCCGGAACGAGCCAGAGCGCGGAGCCCGCGGCTCCGTGCGCGGCGTAAAGCTTGCGCGCGAATTCCTTGCGGGCCTGGGAGACGCGAGACGCCGTCATGATGACGGTGGCGCCGCCTTCGAGCAGGCGCTCGACAAGTGCGGTGGCAATCGAGCCCGGCGCCGCGCCGGTGACGAGCGCGACCTCGCCGGCGAATTCGCCCTCGAACTTCGTTTCCGCCTCCTTCGCGATGGCCTTGAGATCGCCCTGGCCGCCGTTGGCCGCCCACCAGGTGGCCTGGGCCGCAATGGTGGCGCCGGTGCCACGGAAGTAGCGCGCCGGGGTGTCTACCTCGCCCAGTGCCACGCGGGTGAGCTGCTCACGCGCGATAGCCCAGGCGTCATCGAAGAGGACGGCCTTGTCCGCGTCGAAGGACGGGGTCACGGACTTGACCCAGCCGGATCCGAGCTCGGCCTCGACGGTGTCGATGACCGTGGTGTCCGGAGCCTCGAAGGCCTCCGGCTCGTCCATGAGACCCAGCTGCGTGAGGACTTGGCGTGCGGCCGTGGCGAGCACGCCGTTTTCGCCGGTGACGGTATCCGCGTAGGCGTCGAGCGCGGCGGAATCGACCACGCCGCCAGCAGCGGAACCGCCGGAGGTGAGCGAAACGCTCACGCCGTTATTCGACGCGACCGCGTGGATGGCGGCGTCGACGAGGTCGTTGGCAGCGGACTTGGAGGTCGCCGCAGACGGAACGGTGCCCAGTGAGCCGCCGCGCACGGAGTCTTCCTCGCGGGAGCCGAGGAGAATCTCAGCCTCGACGTGGGCGGTCCAGGAGGCCGGCAGACCCCACGCGCCGGTGACGCGCTCGCCGACGAAGGCGGGCTTGAGGCCAGCGGCGCCGAGAATCTGGCGCAGGCGTCCCTGCACGGCCTCGCCCAGGACGGAACCGAACGGGGCGTAGCCCGGGGCGGCGGCGGTGACCTTCTCGCGCAGGGATTTCACGTCTGCGTCGGCGGCGCCGTCGATGGCCGGCACGCCCAGCTCCGCAGACATGTCCATGAGCAGCTGGTTACGACGCGAGGACACGCCGTTGGTGAGCTCCTCGATGGTGTCTGAGTTGGTGATCTGGTCGACGCGAATCTTGTTCTGGAACGCGAAGAGCACGTCGATGGCCTGTGCCGGGCCGAAGGGCAGCTCCGGCGCGTCGGCGGCGGAGCCGCCGGCGGAAGGAGCGGGAGCCGGCGCAGCAGCCTGGGGCTCAGGGGCGGCGGGCTCGGGCTCAGCCGAGGGGGCATCGGAAAGCTCAGGCTCCGGGGCCTCCTCGACCGGGGCGGCCTGGACGTCCTGCAGCATGACCTGGTCCTGGTCGCGCTCGACGTTGAAGACGGGCACGTCGACTCCGGCGACGGCCATGGAGCGCTTCGCCATGGTGGCCAGCGTCGGGGAGGCAGCGAGGCCGACCTCGACGATCTGCTCGACGTGGTCGAAGAGGAAGTCCTGCGTCTCGATCCAGCGGACCGGGGAAGCGAACTGCCAAGACAGCAACTCGATGACGAGGAGACGGGCGAGTTTTTGCTCGTCCATGTCCTCGACCTTGAGGCCGTCGAGCTTGCCGGACGGGGCGAGCGGCGCGACCGCGTCGACGAAGTCCTGGGTGAGTTCGAACGGACGGGCCACAAGGTTCGGGATGTAGCGGCCCACGAGCTTCGACAGATCGAATTCCTGCGGGAGCAGCTCGTCGAGCTTCTGAGCGAAGGCCGGAACACCGTCGCGCAGGACGCGGGAGTGGAACGGGACGTCGATGCCCGGGACCATGACGGCGGCGCGCGGCGTGATGGCATTTGCGCGGCGGACCAACTCCTTGAGACCGGCCTTGGTGCCGGCCACAGAGTACTGCTGACCCTTGATGTTGTAGTTGACGATTTCGAGGAATTCGCCGGTCTCTTCGCTGAGCGCGTTGACCCAGGCGTCGACCTCGTCGCCGGAAATGCCCATCATGTTGGGGCGTAGCGCGGCCATGGCGTAGTTGGAGTTACCCTCCGCGTCGCGCTCGACGAGAGAGCCCATGGCGGAGCCGCGGGAGTAGACGACGTCGATAACCCCCTCGAGCTCAAAGATGTTCGCGAGCGAAGCCAAGGCGGTGTACTCGCCCAGGGAGTGGCCCGCGTAGAAACTGGTTGGTGCCAGCGCGTCGTTCTCGCGCAGGCGCTCGGTCTGGGCGTAGGCGACGACGGCGAGGGCCACCTGCGTGAACTGGGTGAGGTGCAACACGCCGTTCGGGTGGCGGAACTCGACGCCCTTGACTTTGACGGTCGTGGGGTTCTCGTCGATGATGCACTGGATGCTGAAGCCAAGGTTGTCGCGGGTGTGACGGTCCGCGCGACGCCAGATTTCGCGGGCGGCCGGGGACGCGTCGCGGTCGCTGCGACCCATGCCGACGGTCTGGATGCCCTGGCCCGGGTAGACGTAGGCGGTCTTCGGTGCTGCGAGCAGCGCCTGGCCGCGAGAGACGACTTCGCCGCCGATGCGGCAGGTGACCTCGAGCGCGGCGTGGATGCCCTTGCGGCCCACGCGCTCGACGGTGATTTCGACCTCGTCATCGAGCTGGACCATGCCGTACATGGAGTAGGTCCAGCCCACGACCTCGCCGTGGCGCGCGGCGAGGTGCTGCGCGGTGGCCGACAGCCACATGCCGTGGACGAGCGGCGCCTGCAGGTTGACCAGCTGCGCCGCGTTGTAGGAGGTGTGAATGGGGTTGTAGTCGCCGGAGACCAGCGCGAACGGAGTCATGTCGTGCGGCGCGGTGACGGTCTCACGATCCACGAAGGAGCGCGGCGTGGACACCACTGCTCGCGCGGCGTACGCCGCGCCGCCGCCCCACTCCGGAGCCGGGACCGGCATCGCGGTGCCAGTGGCGCGGCCGCGGATGGCGAAGCGCTGCATCTGCGTAGCGACGACGTCCTGGGTGTCATGGTCGCGCAGTTCGAGTTCGACGGTGACGATACGGCCGGAGACGGACTCGTCGATGGCGGTGCACTTGGAGGTGACGTCGATGGTGCGACCATCCGCTAATTCGTCAAGCGGCAGCTTGACGTCGACGACGTGGTCGAGGTGCACCGCGTTGAGCAGGCCCTCGATGACCGGGTAGCCATCGGCGAGCTGGCCGGAGCCGAGCGCGGTGTAAATGGCGGGCCAGCATGGGCCGACCAACACATCCGGCGTTCCTACCGGGGACTCGCCGTCGAGAGCGGCGCCAGTGACGTTGGTGTGGGCCTGCAGCAGGGAAGCCGGCAGGGTGAAAGAGTAGTGCGCGACGCCGAAGGGAGCGTCCTCTGAAACAGAGCCTTCTTCGATGACCGGCATCTTCTCAATGGCGTCGCCCTGTTCGGCGGTGGAGCCGACACCAGCGAGACCCTCGAGGAGCTCGAAGACGGCCTTGGGCAGGCGCTCGTCGGAGACGACCGGGGAACCGCCGGTGGACACGTCCGCCGGGAGGTCGAGCGGTACGGAGACGTGTTCGACGTAGAACGGACGATCGTCGGGCTTCAGGTCGTCCCAGTAGGAGTCCGCGTTGATACGGATTTCCCAGTTGCCGTTCTCGTCCTGAATGAGGTCAAAGGCGTCGTTGTCCATTTCGTAGGCTGGGTTGGCCATGAGGTGGCCGTGCCACTGGATGGTCGGCGCATGGAGGATGTAGTCCTCGGCGGTCTTAGCGGCGTGGAGACGAGCGAAGATCTCTTCCGGTTTGTGTTCGGACGAACGCAGTTCGTCCGTGGCAGCCTTTTCGAAGCGACCGAGCAGGTCAGCGACCGGCTCGTTCTTCTTCGTGATGCCGGCCACGGCGACGGGCCCCGGGATGATGCGGACCTGGTCCGCGGTGTAGCGCTCGTCCTGGGCCTGCCACAGGGTGTCCTTGCCGAACCAGACCTTGAGGTCGCCATCGATGGCGGGGACCCACGGCATGGGTTTTACGTGCTTGTAGTGCAGCGAAATCCACCATGCGGCGTCGCGCGGGGAGACTGTCGTCTCGAAAGCGGACGGGTACGCCGCGAGTAGCTTTGCCGCGGCGGCCGGGGCATCCGCGATCTCCTCGATGGAAGGGAAGAGGGTCTCAATCTCGCCGTGGTCGGCGTCGTTGAGGCGGGCCTCGATGCGGTGAAGAAGGTCGAAGAAGCGGTCGTCCCACGTCGGGTCGACGAAGGGGTGCGCCAGCTCGACGAAGCGGTTCAGCCACTGCGCATACGTCATGGTCTCGACGTCGCCGAAGTAGGGCTTGGACGTCTTGTTCAGCGCCGCGATGATGTCGTCGCGACGGGCGTCGTACTCTTCGAGCGGCAGAGACGTGATGAGACGCGATGCCGCGGCGAAGAAGTTGTCCAGGTCGTGGATGTCCGCGAGCAGGTGGGATTGGGAGGAAGCCACACCGTGAGTGCCGGTGCCGCGGCCAACCCAGCCGCCGTTCGTGTCGTAGCCAATGCCCGGGGTGTTGACGAGGAGTTCCTTGACGGAGTCCGTGGCCTTGGCCTCCTTGGTGGCCATGGCGACGGTGCCGATGAAGACGGCATCGACAGGCATGGCGGGCACATCATATTGGGAAGCCCAGGAGCCGGTGAGGTAGGTCGCGGCGCGCTCCGGGGAGTAGATGCCGCCGCCCACGGCGAGGTAGACGTTGGGGTGCAGGCGGACCTCGGCGTAGGTCTCGAGCAGCATGTCGTCGAGGTTGACCCACGAGTGGTGGCCGCCAGCGTGGCCGTCCTCGACCTGGATGATGATCTGATCCTCCGGGTTCGCGGCGGCGATCTTGAGCACGTCGCGAATCTGCTTCGCGGTGCCCGGCTTGAAAGAGATGAAGGGGAAGCCGTCCTCGTGTAGCTGTGCGAGGAGCTCGGTGGCCTCGTCGACCTCCGGGATACCGGCGGACACACACACGCCGTTGAACGGAGCGCCGGCCGCGCGGGCCTTGGGCACGATGCGGGTCTGGCCGAACTGCAGGTTCCACAGGAAGCGGTCGAAGAACATGGTGTTGAACTGGGCGGTGCGGCCCGGCTTGAGTCTCGACTCCATGACTTCACGGTGCTTGGTGAAGACCTCGTCGGAGTACATGCCGCCACCGGCCATCTCCGTCCAGTAACCGGCGTTGGCGGCCGCGGCGACGATCTCGCCGTCGGCAGAGGTCGGCGTCATGCCGCCAAGCATGATGGGGGACAGGCCCGTGAGATCCGAGAAACGGGTCTGCGTATACTCCTGGCCGTCCGGCAGGCGGACGAGGCGGGGAGCGAAGTCGGCGTAGTTCACCGCTTCCGGCAGGGAGTTGCCCGGCGTGGCCAGCGCGTCACGCTGCGCAGGGGACGCAACCTCGACGACGGCGGCGCCGGAGCCGGCGATAAGGGGAGTGGTGAGGCGAGTGAGGGAGGGATCCAGGGAGAGGAAGTAATCCGCGTCGAGGGCGCGGACCTGTGCGGGCCAATCGTGCGGCTCGACGAGGATGGCGCGGGCCAGCGCATGGTCATTGATGCCGCAGTTCTTCGCCCACTCTTCGGTGAGCTTGGCCGCGTCACGCAGGCAGGTGTGGTGGAAGGGCAGTGCTACCGGCAGCTCGTTGAAGGTCGCGACGAGTTCGTCGCCACCCACCGGACGCTCTTCCAAGTTGTCGTTGAAGGCCTGGGCGGCGGCCTCGAGCGCGGACTGCGTTGCTTGGAGGTCCTCCGGCGCGCCAGCGAGCACGAACGCGCGGCGGCCATTGATGACGGCGATGGCGGCATCGCCCGCGATATTGGCTTCGATGAATTCGCGGGACAGGCCCCGCACAGCCAGCATGTGCGAGCGTGCGTCCGAGCCGCCATGGCTTGCCGATGCCGCCGTCCCCATCAGGATGGCAAGAGTCAGGGCTTCCTGCGGATCCTTGAGCGCGAGCACGCCGAGGGAGCCCTGGGAGTGGCCGGCGGCGAGTTCTGGCTTGAGTCCCAGCTGCTCGAGGTGCTCGATGGCTGCAATCTGGCCGAGGACGATGCCGGGAATGGAGTACGCCGGGAAGACGTCCACCGGCTTGACCGTTGCGTCGCCAGCGAGGAGCTCCTCTAGGCGATCGAAAACGCCCGGGCAGGTCGAGGCGATCTGGCGGGCGATGGGAGCGGCGGTGGCGCGGGCGGCAGTGAGAAGCTCGCGCAAGCGCGTGGCAACGTGCGGGGCCGTGGTGGCCTGGGCAAGCGACGCCTGCCATGCGGAACCCTGGCCTGCGAAGAGGAGGGCGGGGCGCTGCATGGAGTTGAGCGGTGTCAACGACGAAAGCGGCATGTAAGGAAACCTCTGTGATTCTCGGGGATCGTGCGCGATAAAAGGATTGTTAGCAACAACAAACAAATCGCAATTACGCTACCGTAGACTACTGCTCCGTAACTTTCTAGCTATGACGGCCCAAAACGTGAGGTTTTACTCAACTTTCAGGAAATCTTTAGAAACTTAGTTGTCGTGTGCGCAACCCGACCATGAGGGGTAGACTTAAGGATTCAAGTTAGAAACTGCGCATTTGTGCAGGTTAAAAGTGCTGAAAGGCTTTAGAAATATGGCAAAGATTGGCATCATCCTGGGGTCCATCCGCGAAGGCCGCTCCGGCGAGGCCATCGCGAACTGGGTCAAGGAGATCGCTGACAAGCGCGAGTCCGGCGTCGAGTACGACCTGCTCGACCTCAAGTCCTTCAACGTCCCGCTGCTCGAGTCCGCCATCGTCCCGGGCATGGCCAACGGTCAGTACGATAACGCCAACGTTCAGGCTTGGGCCGACGCCATCACGTCCTGCGACGGCTTCATCTTCGTCACCCCGGAATACAACCACTCCGTGCCGGGCCCGTTCAAGAACGCCTTCGACTCCATCGCTGAGTGGCAGGGCAAGACCGTCGCCTTCATCGGCTACGGCTTCTCCGGTGGCGTCCGTGCCGTCGAGGCATGGCGCCTAGCCGTCGCGAACTTCTCCATGCACCAGATTCGTGCCCAGGTTGAGGTCAACCTCATCACCGACATGACCGACGGCGAGTTCACCCCGGCCGACTTCAAGTCGGGCCTCGTGGACGGCGTCCTCGCTGAGGTTGAGGCTGCAGTCAAGTAAGCGCCTCCGCTCACCTCTGCATAACCCACCCGTAACTCCCGAAATCTGTCAGATTCTCTGAGTTGTGGGTGGGTTCTGCTGATCCTGGGCACCGTCACTTTTTCTAACGCCCCTGACTCAGTCCTGGGCTGTGACACCTTTGCTCCGGGGCCGTCCGCGAGCTGAAGGCTAGCCCCTCAACGTCGCGCCCAAACCCCACCACAACTCTGGAATCCTGTACACAATTCCGAATTGTGGGTGGGGTTTGGGCGCCGTCAGTTTTCTGACGGTCTTATTTGGGCGGAATCACAGAAAGCGCTCCGCGACGGATCGGCGCCTCAGCTTGCCGAGGGCATCGCGGCCGAGATCGTCGACGCGCACAAAAGATCGCGGCACCTTGTAGCGGGCGAGCATGCTGTGGCACCACGCGCGCAACTCGTCATTGGTGGGCGCGGAATGTGCACCGTCATTTTTAATGATGATGCATGCGACGACGTCTTCGGACCCATCCTCGCGTGCGCGGCCGAGGACGGCGGCATCGGAAAGCGCGGGATGCGCGGTGAGGACGTTCTCGACCTCGGCGGGGTAGACGTTGAACCCGCCGGTAATGATGGTCTCCTTGAGTCGCGCGTGGAGAGTGAGGAAGCCGTCCGCGTCCTGCGTGGCGACGTCGCCCGTGCGTAGCCAGCCGTCCTCGAACGCGGCGCGCGTGGCTTCCTCGTTGTGGAGGTAGCCCGCGAAGACCTGGGGCCCGCGGACGAGGAGTTCGCCGGACTCCGGAGAGATGCGGACCTCGGTATCGGGCATCGGAAGGCCAATGCATCCGGCGCGACGGTGTTCATTGAGGGGATTGCAGGCGATGACGGGTGCGGCCTCGGTGAGCCCGTAGCCTTCGACGAGGATGCCGCCGGTGAGTTCTTCCCATTCGGCGACGGTCGCGGCGGGCAGCGTGGCGGCGCCGGAGATGGCCTGCTTAATGCCGTGTGCCTGCGGCGCCGCGCTAATGACGCGCTGATAGATGGTCGGCACGGCGGGCATCCACGTGGGTGGGTGTGCAGATAGCGCGGAGAGAATGAACTCCATCCGTGGCGCGGGCAACAAGGTGATTGTCGCGCCGGAGAGGATTCCGACGGTGAGTGACATGGTGAGGCCGTAGGAATGGAAGAGCGGCAGGACGGCCAGCGCCTGTGGGTGCTCCTCGGGCAGGCGCCACGCCGCCATCTGGAGGGCATTGGCCGCGAGGTTGCCGTGCGTGAGCATGGCGCCCTTGGGCGTGCCTGTCGTGCCCGAGGTATAGAGGATGAGTGCAACGTCAGTTTTAGTGACGGTGACACGTTCCGGCAGTTCAGTGCCGCGGGAGAGGAACTCATTCCAGTCATCGTCGACGTTGATGACGTGCTCGATCTCATCGAGATCCTGGAAGATGGTCACGGCGGGGCCCGCCGCGATGGCGACACGTGCGCCGTGGTCGGCGACCATGGGGGCGAGCTCATGCGCGGTGAACTGGGGGTTGTGTTCGACTACGGTCGCGCCGAGGCGGAGTACTGCGTAGAAGGCGATGACATGCTCGGGGCGGTTGGGCAGCGCGAGAGCGACGAACGCGCCGGGCTTGACGCCCAGTTGAGCGAGTGCTGCGGCGAGACGATCGATCTCGTGATCCAACGAGGCGTAGGTGACGACCTGGTCTACGTAGCGCAGTGCGATGCGGTCTGGGTGGGTGGCGACGGTCTCGGCGAGCTGGCTTACCAAGGTGGCGTCGCCGTAGTCGAGGGATGCGGGCGTCCACGAACCGTAGAACCGGTGCCAGGGTTGATTTTCCACGCGTCGCCTTTCTTGTTGTCGGACGAAAGTATCCTAACGCGCGGGCAACCTAGAGCAAGATCTTCAAAGACGATTTCAGATATGGCACATGCCGCGCTATCGGAACCGCTCTTTCCGCGGGAGACGTACCTCGGCACACTCACGCGTCCACTCGCCGGCGACAGGGTTCGGATCATCACCGGCGTGCGTCGCGCGGGTAAGTCCACACTACTTCTCGTTCTTCTCCAGCAGCTTGAGCAAGTCGGCTTGGACCTCGCGGCGGCGGATCTTGCCCAGTTGGTCCTTGGCGAGCTCCTCGAAGTGGTAGAAGGTGCGCGGGACTTTGTAGCGGGTGAGACGCGTGCGGGCGAATTCCTTCATGCCCTCAGGGTCGAGTGCGGCGCCGTCGCGGAGGATGACGCAGGCCACGACGTCCTCGGAGCCATCGTCGCGCGGGCGGCCGACCACGGCGACGTCTGTGACGTCGGGGTGGGCGAGCATGGTTTCTTCGACCTCGGCGGGGTAGACGTTGAAGCCGCCGGTGATGATGATCTCCTTGATGCGGCTCACGAGGCGGATGAAGCCGTCTTCTTCCATGATGCCCATGTCGCCGGTGCGGAACCAGTCGCCGTGGAAGGACTCGGCGGTGGCCTCCGGCTTGTTGAGGTAGCCTGTGAAGACCTGCGGACCGCGGACGAGGACCTCGCCGGGCGTGCCGTCGGGCTGTGTTTCGTCGAGGTTATCGGGGTTGCCGATGCGAATCTCGGTATCCGGGAAAGGCAGGCCGATGTAGCCAGGGCGGCGGTTGCTGTTCATAGGGTTACCGACGATGACGGGTGAGGTCTCGGAGAGGCCATAGCCTTCGACGAGGAGACCGCCGGTGAGCTCTTCCCACTCTTTCACGGTCTCCGTGGGCAGGGCGGCCGCACCGGAGAGCGCATTGCGCACGCCGTGGATGCTGATGTTCTTCTCATGCGCGGTGGCGATGATCTTCGAGTACAGCGTGGGCACACCCGGAATCCAGGTGGGCGTGTGCTTCTTCATGATGTCCATGATGAGATCCATCTTCGGCGCCGGGGTGAGCACGAGCTCGCCGCCGATGGCGACCCCGAGTGCCGCGATGAGCGTCATACCGTAGGCATGGAACATGGGCAGCGCCGCGAGCATGCGTTCGCGGTTCTCGCCCAGGCCAGGCACCCAAGCGACACCCATCTTGGTGTTAGCCACGATATTGCCGTGCGTGAGGATCGCGCCCTTGGGCTTGCCTGTCGTGCCGGAGGTGTAGAGGATGATGGCCGGGTCATCCTTGCTTACGTCCTCGGCGTCGATGAAGGCGTGGCCGTCGCCTCCCATTGCGGGGCTGGTCAGGGTGGACCATGGCACGGTATTCGGGGCGGGCGAGGTGAGCTGTGCGCGCTTCTCCGCAATCGGTGGGAGCGGAATGCGCAGCAACAGCGCCTTCATGCGTGGCATGGCGTCCGTCATGTTCACGGAGACGATGGTTTCCAGCTGCGTGGTCTCGCGCAGTTCCTCGAAGACCTCGGAGCGGTTGTCCCACGCGATAACGACGCGGGCTCCGTGATCGATGAAAAGCTCCTCGAGCTCGCGTGCCGTATAGAGCGGGTTGTGCTCGACCACGACAGCGCCGAGTTTGAGGATGGCGTAAAACGCCGCGATGTGCTGCGGGCAGTTGGGCAGCGCGATGGCTACGCGGTCACCCTTGCGGATACCGAGGGCCTTGAGTCCCGCGGCGGCGGCGCGCACCTGCGCGTCGAGCTCGGCATAGGTCTGCGTGCGGCCGAAGAACCAGGTGGCCGGCCACGTGCCGTGGGCCTCGAGGTTCTCGCGGTAGCTGTCGATGAGCGTGGTGTCGTCGTACTCGAGCGTGTGCGGCGTCCAGTCTGCGTAGTACTGCAGCCAGGCCTTGGACTCATAGGCACCCATACCGATCCCCTTTTATTTCTTAAAGTGAACTATCTATTGCGATTAGTATAGCTATGAAAAAAGCCGCCTTTGCGCATTCGGAGCGCTGGGGCGGCCTATTCGTGCAGACTTAGTCCTACTTCTTTTCGGCTTCGAGGCGCTTGATGAGGTCCTCCTGAACCTCACGGCGGCGGATCTTGCCCATCTGATCCTTGGCCAGGGACTCGAAGTGGTAGAAGGTGCGCGGGACCTTGTAGCGGGTGAGGCGTTCACGGCAGAATTCCTTGAGGCCTTCGGGGTCGAGTGCGGCTCCGTCAGCCAGATCGATGCAGGCCACGACGTCCTCGGAACCGTCGGAGCGCGGGCGGCCGACCACGGCGACGTCATCGATGGCCGGGTGGGTGCGCAGGACTTCCTCGACTTCGCCCGGGTAGACGTTGAAGCCGCCGGTGATGATGATTTCCTTGATGCGGCTCACGAGGCGGACGAAGCCATCCTCTTCCATGATGCCGAGGTCGCCGGTGCGGAACCACCCGTCGTGGAAGGCGGCATCGGTAGCCTCAGCATTGTTGAAGTAGCCCTTGAAGACCTGCGGGCCGCGGGCGAGGACCTCGCCCTCCTGGCCGTCCGGCATGGTCTCGTCGAGGTTATCGGGGTTCGCAATGCGGATGTCGGTATCGGGGAAGGGGATGCCCACGTAGCCAGGGCGGCGGTCATCGCTCATGGGGTTGCCCACGATGATCGGCGAGCACTCGGTGAGGCCGTAGCCCTCAACGAGGCGGCCGGCGGTGTACTCCTCCCACTTTTCGACGGTCTGAACCGGCAGAGTAGACGCGCCGGAGAAGGCCGCGCGCACGCCCTTGATCTCCACGGAATCCTTCTCCGCCGCTTCGACGATGCGCTCGTAGAGCGTGGGCACGCCCGGAATCCAGGTGGGGGTGTGCTTCTTCATCAGCCCCATGATGAGCGGGATCTGCGGCTTGGGTAGAAGCACGAGCTCGCCGCCAATGAGTTGAGCGAGGGTCAGGTTCATGGTGAGGCCGTAAGCGTGGAAGAAGGGGAGCGCGGCGAGCATGCGCTCGGGCTGGTCGCCCAGGCCCGGAACCCATGCCTTGCCCTGCAGAATATTGGCGAAGAGGTTGCCATGGCTAAGCTGCGCGCCCTTGGGCTTGCCGGTCGTGCCGGAGGTGTAGAGGATGAGCGCGATGGAGTCCTTGGTGATGGACTCGGGCGACTTCACATCGGAGCCGTCGCCGCCAATGGCGTTGCCGATGAGCGTGTCCCACGGGACGGTATTGGGGGCATCGCCAGTGAGCTGCTCGCGCGTTGACTTGAGGAACGGCGTGCGCAGGGCGAGGCGCTGCACCGTGGGCATGGCGTCGATCATGTTGATGGACACGACCGTCTCCAGCGGGGTGGTGGCGCGCAGCTTCTCCAGCGTGGAGGCCGTCTTATCCCAGGAAATGGCGACGCGGGCGCCGTGATCCTGGAAGAGGCTCTCGAGCTCGTGGGCGGTGTAGAGCGGGTTGTGGAGCACGACCGTGGCGCCCAGCTTGAGGACGGCGTAGAACGCGGCGACGGTCTGCGGGGCGTTGGGGGCGACGATGGCGACGCGGTCGCCCTCGCGGACGCCGAAGGCACGCAGGCCCGCGGCGGCGCGGCGCACCTGACGGTCGAGCTCCGTGTAGGTCTGGGTCTTACCGAAGAAGTAGGTGGCCGGCTTGTCCGCATTGATGGCCAGGTTGTTGTCGTAGATGTCCAACAGCGTTGTGTCGCCGTAGTCGAGGGTATGCGGCGTCCACTCGGGGTAGTACTGGAGCCAGGCTTTGGACTCATAAGCCGACATAAAATGACCTTTCGGTTGCGTAGGTTCTAGCGACCACCCAGTATAACGCGCACGCTCGGCGGACTCGCGGCGCTAGGATGGGCGTCTATGCGTATCGCGATGATCTCCATGCACACCTCGCCCCTGGAACAGCCCGGATCCGGGGATGCGGGCGGCATGAATGTCTACGTCCTCAACACCGCACGCCAACTTGCGCGCCGAGGCATCGAGGTAGACGTCTTTACCCTCGCCACGCGGCCCTCACAGGGCGAGATTGTGGAGGTCGAAGAGGGACTGCATGTCATCAACATCGTGGCGGGTCCCTACGAAGGTTTGAGCAAAGAAGAGCTGCCCACGCAGCTCGCCGCGTTCGCCGGCGGCATGATTACCTTCGCGCGCTGCTTCGACTTGGACTATGACGTTATCCACTCGCACTACTGGCTCTCGGGCCAGGTGGGCTGGCTGCTGCGTGACCTGTGGGAGGTCCCCCTCGTTCATACCGCGCACACGCTTGCCGCAGTGAAGAACGCGCACCGTACGGCAGATGACACGCAGGAGTCCGAGGCCCGCCGCATCTGCGAGCAGCAGATCGTGGATAACGCGGATCTCCTCGTCGTCAATACGGCGCAGGAGACTCAGGACCTTATTGAGCATTACGATGCCCCGCCGGAGCGCATCGTCGTCGTCTCGCCCGGTGCCGACACCGAGCTTTTTACTCCCGGCACGGACCGCAACACGGAGCGCTCGCGCCGCTTATTGGGTATCCCGCTGCACACGAAAGTCGTGGCCTTCGTGGGTCGCCTTCAGAAATTTAAGGGCCCCGAGGTCCTCGTGCGCGCCACGGCGGAACTCATCAAGCGCGACCCGTTCCGCAACGTCCGCGTCATTTTCTGCGGCGGGCCCTCGGGCGCGAACGCGACGCCGGAGACCTACCAGAACCTCGCCCGTGAGCTGGGCGTGGAGCGTTATGTCCGCTTCATTGCGCCGCGCCCGCCGGCCGAGCTCGTCGCCGTGTATCAGGCCGCGGATATCGTGGCGGTGCCCAGCTACAACGAGTCCTTCGGCCTCGTCGCCGTGGAAGCGCAGGCATCCGGCACGCCCGTCATCGCCGCGCGCGTGGGCGGGCTGCCTATTGCCGTGGACGACGGGGAGACGGGCTTGCTCGTGGACAACCACGACCCTGAGGCCTGGGCGGACGCGCTGGAACAGCTCCTCGACAACGATGAGCGACGCATCGCGATGGGCGAGGCCGCCGTCGATCATGCACAGAATTTCAGCTGGGCCGCCGCCGCGACGCAGCTCGAGGCCATCTATGCCGATGCCATGAGCATTCAGATCCCGGACTGTCACGCGCGCCGGGCGACGGGCTACTAGATTCGCTTGAGCTAATTCGTTTCATAGAACTTCAGCACCAAGCCCAGCTTGTTATTGATGGCGAGCATGGGAGCGTTGTCCAGCGCGTTATACGTCGTCACGCGCTCGATGTCGGGATAGCGCTGCGCGACTTCGTCCGCGGGCGCGCCGGTGTGCGACTGTGGGGCCCTGCTCCATCGCGTGGGGATGGTCGGGGTAGACATTCGCCGCGGTGAATGCGACGACGCCGTCCACGTCCGCGATTTTCACGATGTCGAGGAACGAATCGATGAGGTCGCCCAGCGGCATAATTCCGGTGAAGAATTCCGCGCGCAGTCCCTCCGGGACTGCCGGGGTGCCCAGCTTGCCGATGCCCACTTCCGACGCTTGCTCCACCAGCCCCAGGTTGCAGCCTGCCGCGCGCAGGATGCGTGCGCGTGGATGTTCCTCGAGCGAGTTCTCGCTTATCGGTAACTGCGTCCACAGCGAGAGCACCGTGCGGCCCGGCGTGGTCAGTGCTCACCGCAAAGTCATCGTGGCCAGTGGCGCAATGGATTGTGCACGGGTGGCCTCCACGTAGGCGGCAATGGCGGTCGACGGCTGGTCGTTCGTGTCGAGGTGCGCGGAGGAGATGCGGATAAGGGGCATGAAATCCTTTGGGTGTGAGGTGTGTTACAGGATGTCTGGTCGGGTAAAAAGAGTAACCAATCAGACAAGCGCGCCGCAGGAAAACCTGGCATGCTGGACACCATGACTAACGGAAAACTCATTCTTCTTCGTCACGGACAGTCCCAGTGGAACGAATCCAACCAGTTCACTGGTTGGGTCGACGTTGACCTCACCGCCAAGGGCGAGGGCGAGGCCAAGCGCGGCGGCGAGCTGCTGCGCGAGCAGGGCATCCTGCCTGAGGTCGTCTACACCTCCCTGCTGCGCCGTGCTATCCGCACTGCCAACATCGCTCTCAACGCCGCGGACCGTCACTGGATCCCGGTCGTCCGCGACTGGCGTCTCAACGAGCGTCACTACGGCGCTCTCCAGGGCCTGAACAAGGCTGAGACCAAGGACAAGTACGGTGAGGAGCAGTTCATGGCATGGCGCCGCTCCTACGGCACCCCGCCGCCGGAGCTCGAGGACTCCTCGGAGTACTCGCAGGCGAACGACCCGCGTTACGCGGATCTGGACCAGGTTCCGCGTACCGAGTGCCTCAAGGACGTCGTCGAGCGCTTCGTCCCGTACTTCGAGTCGGAAATCCTCCCGCGCGCCAAGAAGGGCGAGACCGTCCTCATCGCCGCACACGGCAACTCCCTGCGCGCGCTGGTCAAGCACCTCGACAACATCTCGGATGATGACATCGCGGGTCTCAATATCCCGACCGGCATCCCGCTGGTCTACGAAATCGCGGAAGACGGCTCCGTCGTCAACCCGGGCGGCACCTACCTCGACCCGGAGGCAGCCGCTGCCGGCGCCGCCGCTGTCGCGGCACAGGGCGGCAAGTAAATAACAGCTCGCGCTGCGAACTATCCCCAGGGGGCCTATACTCCCTGGGGATATATTTGTGTCCCCGGCGTTCAATGCCGGGAGAAGAGAAACGAACTTACACAGTACTAGTGGATATTATTTTTGGCCTGGTCGCAGGCGTGATTTTGACGCTGCTGGCGCAGCTGGTGTGGCGTCTCGTCAACGCACGTCTCATGCGCCAAGGCGTCGTCGACGCCCCGAACCAGATCACCACCATCAGCCAGGTGCTCCACCTTGGCGTGCAGGGATCGCCCACGGGACTTATCGTCGTGGCGCAGGCGGGCGACGTCGTGTTGTCCAATAGCTCGGCGCACAGCATGTCGCTCGTGCACGATCGCGTCCTCAACCCGGACGTGTGGAAGGTGGCTCAGGAGGTCTTCAAGGACGGAGAGGAACGCCGTCTCGACGTTGTCATCCGCAAGCGCCGCACGGGCCACCGCGTCACCCAGGTGCAGGCTGTGGTCAAGCCGCTTACTCCGAGTGATGCTCGCTTTGTCATCATCTACGGCACGGACGAGTCCGAGTCGGTGCGCATGGAGGCAGCGCGCCGCGACTTCGTGGCCAACGTCTCGCATGAGCTGAAGACCCCGGTGGGCGGCATCGGCTTGCTCGCCGAGGCACTCCTGCAGGACCCGGATGATCCGGAGCACGTTAAGTATTTCGGCGAGCGCGTCCAGAAGGAAGCCTCGCGCATGGGCAACATGGTCCAGGAGCTCATCGCGCTGTCCAAGCTGCAGGGCGCCGAGCGTCTGCCCAGAATGGAGCCGGTCCGCGTCGACGACATCGTCTCCGAGGCTATTTCGCGCAACCAGCTCACAGCGGACTCGCATGGCATCGAGCTCCTTCGCGGCGAGGACACCGGCGTGGAGGTACTCGCTGACAAGCCGCTGCTGGTCACGGCCGTAACCAACCTCATCTCCAACGCCATCAACTACTCGCCTGAGGCGGCGCCGGTGTCCGTATCGCAGAAGGTCGTGGGTGGGGACATCGTGCTCATCCGCGTCACGGACCGCGGCGTGGGCATTGCGCCGGAAGACCAAAAGCGCGTGTTCGAGCGCTTCTTCCGTGTCGACAAGGCGCGGTCACGTCAGACCGGCGGCACGGGTCTCGGCCTGTCCATCGTCAAACACGTCGTGGCGAACCACGGCGGCAACATCAAATTGTGGTCGCGCCCGGGAACGGGATCGACTTTTACCATTGAACTGCCCGTTCATCACCCTGTATGCGAGACAGATACGGCCTCGACGGGGGATAATGGACACGGCGTCGCTTCCGCGACGGCCGGAAACGCCGGGCGCGTGAGCGCTCGCCGGAAGGACTAGAGAGTAAAGCACATGACTACCATCCTCATCGTTGAAGACGAAGAATCCCTGGCGGATCCGCTCGCCTTTCTTCTGCGGAAGGAAGGCTTCGAGGCTGTCATCGCCTACGACGGCCCTGAGGCGCTCGCCAAGTTCGAGGCCGAGGACATCGACATCGTGCTCCTCGACCTCATGCTGCCCGGCATGTCTGGCACGGACGTGTGCAAGGAGCTGCGCGCACAGTCCAGCGTGCCCATCATCATGGTCACCGCGCGCGACTCGGAAATCGACAAGGTCGTGGGTCTGGAGCTCGGCGCAGACGACTACGTGACGAAGCCCTACTCCTCCCGCGAGCTCATCGCTCGCATCCGCGCAGTCCTGCGCCGTGGCGACGTCCGCCACCACGAGGACGAGGAAGAATTCGAGGAGCAGATCCTCGAAGGCGGCCGCGTGCGCATGGACGTCGAGCGCCACATCGTGACAGTCGAGGGCGAGCCCGTCAACATGCCGCTCAAAGAGTTTGATCTCCTCGAATACCTGCTCCGCAACGCCGGACGCGTACTCACCCGTGGCCAGCTCATTGACCGCATTTGGGGCGCGGACTACGTGGGCGACACGAAGACGCTCGACGTCCACGTCAAGCGCCTGCGATCCAAGATTGAGGCGACGCCGTCGCGCCCAGAGCACCTCGTCACGGTGCGCGGCCTCGGGTACAAATTCGAGCTTTAAACCCAGCGCTCGCTGGCTGGGTGCACGGAGACGAGCCCGGCGGCCGCGCGTTTGGCACAGTGCTTGGCGAGGATCGCGTAGGCGTCCTCGCCCATGAGGGCTATGAGCTCGTTCTTCTGGGACTTCCACATGGGCTCGGGGTTGTTGTGGCAGGCGGGGTCCGTCGAGCAATACCAGTCGAAGTCCTCGCCGCCGTTGCCCCAGCCGCGGCGGTCGTATTCGCCGATCTGCGTGCGGAGAATCTCCACGCCGTCGGGGCGCTCTTCGTAGTCCTCGTAGCGGCGTAGCGGCAGCTGCCAGCACACTTCCGGCTTGACCACGGTGAGGTCCTCGCCCTCGGCGAGCGCCCATTGGTGGAGGGCGCAACCGGCACCGGTCTCCCAGCCCGCGCGGTTGGCGAAGATGCAGGCGCCCTCGACGACCGGGGTCTTCAACGCGGGCTCCGGCTCGCCATCGTCACCATCGAGTTCGTCCCACATGAGCCACGGCTCCAGCTCGTCGCCCTCGAGCACAATCTCTTCGGAGGGCGTGCGGCCCGTAACCTCCTCGCGACGCTGCCAATATGTGGCGGGCATGCGCGAGACGGCATCGGCAAGCTGGTCGCGGTCCTGCTCGTCTGCCATGTAGGCACCATGCCCGCAGCAGCCGACATCAGGATTGTTGGAGTCGATGCCGGGGCAGCGCTCGGTGCCAAATTGGCACGCGTAATGGGACTCGAGCCACGTGAGATCGATGGAAAAGACGTGCTCAGGATCGTTCGGATCAGTAAATTCAAACCATTCGCGCGGAAAATCCGGGGCTTTTTCGCGACCGGATGCAATCGATATTCCCGCAGGTGAAGTGGCAGGAAAGCCAAGATACACGGGTTTTGTTTTCGGGCGATTCACACTTAACCACGGTAGACCCATTACTCTGTATGTGTGCGATTAGGTGTATTAGACGTGGGAAGCAACACGGTCCATCTCGTGGCGGTCGACGCCAAACTGGGCGGCCGTCCAACTCCGATGAGCGACTGGAAGACCCCTCTGCGCCTCGTGGAGCAGCTCGACAAGCAGGGCAATATCCATGACAAGGGCCTCAAGGCGCTCACGGACTCGGTGGCCGAAGCCTCCGAGCTCGGCAAGAAGCTGGGCTGCGACGAGCTCATTCCATTTGCGACGTCTGCGGTGCGCTCGGCGCCCAATAGCGCCAAAGTTCTCGACCACGTGGAGAAGGAAACCGGCGTCCGCCTGGAGATCCTCTCCGGCAAGGACGAGGCGCGCCTTACTTTCCTTGCCGTGCGCCGTTGGTACGGCTGGTCTGCTGGCCGCATTACCAACCTCGACATCGGCGGCGGCTCGCTGGAGCTGTCCACTGGCACAGACGAGGAGCCGGACATGGCGTTCTCCCTTGATCTGGGTGCTGGCCGCTTGACCCATAACTGGTTTGAGACGGATCCGCCGAGCAAGAAGGACGTCAACGCCTTGCGCGACTACATCGACGCCGAGCTTGCCGAGCCCACCGCGGCAATGAAGACCGTGGGCTCCGCGCGCCTAGCCGTGGGTACCTCGAAGACCTTCCGCAGCTTGGCCCGCCTTACCGGCGCCGCACCGTCCTCAGCTGGGCCTTTCGTCAAGCGAACCCTTACCGCTGCGGGTCTGCGCCAGCTAATTTCCTTCATTTCGCGCATGACAGCTGCGGACCGCGCGGACCTCGAAGGTGTTAGCTCCAACCGCTCGCACCAGATTGTTGCCGGTGCCTTAGTAGCGGAAGCGTCCATGCGCGCTCTAGGCTTGGAACAACTGGAGATTTGTCCCTGGGCTCTGCGCGAGGGTGTTATCCTGAGACGTCTCGACAAAGGTCTCGGCGCAGACCCTCAGAAAGAATTGGTTTAGTAAGACATGGCTGAAGAGAAGCAATTGACTGTTGCGGAGCTCCTTGCCCGCAACAAGCAGGAGCGCACGGGCGGCGACAAGCCGCGCCGTCGCCGCCGCAGCCTGGAAGAAGGCGGCGTTTCCGTCGCCGAGCTCACCGGCTCGCTCAAGAAGGTCGAGGCTACTCCGGCGCAGGCGAAGCACTCGAACGTCGACATTGACGAGACCGCTCCGGTCATCCCGGCGCCCAAGCCTGAGGCCGCGCAGTCCGATGCCGCACAGTCGGACGCTGCGAAGTCTGCTCCGGCGCAGTCCGAAGCTGAGCGCATCGAAGCTCTGAAGAAGGCCGAATTCGCGAAGAAGGCGGAGGAAGCCAAGAAGAAGGCTGCCGAAAAGAAGGCGACCGAGGACAAGGCTGCTGCGTCGTCCATCGACGAGGCACCGCTGGATCCCAAGGTTGAGGAAGACCGCCGCATTCTCGCCGAGAAGCGCGAGCGCGATGCTGTGAAGGCGGCGTCTACGCCGTCGACGGGGGATACCACCGTCATCAAGAAGGTCGAGGACGAGCCGGCGGCGCAGCTCGAGGATGCTGCGACCACCGAAATCGACCGAGTGGATGATGCCGAGGACGCCGATCCTGCCGAGTACGAGGATGCCGAGGACGACGGCAAGCTCAATCCCGTGTCCATCATCCTGCTCGCACTCGTGGGCATCGTGCTGGGCGCCGTGGTCTACAAGGGCTTCGAAATCCTGTGGACCAACTTCAACAAGGGCCTTGTGGCCGCGCTCGCCGTGGCTGTGACCGCCGCGATGGCAGGCGTCGTGCACGCCCTGCGCACGGATCGCGACAAGGCGGCGATTGTCTTGTCCATCATCGTGGGCCTGGTGCTCACGTTCGGCGCGCTGCTCACGGCATAAAGTCACGGCATGAAGCGCCGCCGCGGCTAACCCCCGGGACCGACACGATGTGTACGGCCCCGGGGGTTTCGCTATAGGGTGGCAGCATGACTGAGAACGCATCAACTTCCACTGCCCAGCACACCGTCACCGTCATTGGCGGCGGCCAGATTGGCGAGGCGCTCGTCTCTGGTCTCGCCGCGTCGGGAGAGACTGCCATGACGGTGACTAACCGCCGCGCCGAACGTCGCGCCGAGCTTGCAGACCATTACGGCGTGTCCACGACGGACGACAACGCGGCGGCGGTCAAAGACGCCGACGTAGTCTTCCTGTGCGTGAAGCCCTACGCCATCGTCGACGTCGCCAAGGAGATTGCGGACGCGCTGCCGCAGGACGCTGTTGTGGTGTCGCTGGCGGCGGGCGTGCGTCTGGAGGCCCTTGAGGCCGCCGTCGCCAACCCTGTGGTGCGCGTCATGCCCAATACGCCCATGCTGTTGGGCCGTGGCATGTCCATCGTGACGCCGGGTTCGCGCGTGAGCGACGAGCAGCTGGCCCTCGTGCGCGAACTCATGGATGCGGTGGGGGAGACCGCGATCGTCGAGGAGAAGAACATGGATGCCGCAACGGCGCTGTCGGGCTCCTCGCCCGCCTACTTCTTCCTCGTGGCCGACGCCCTCATTGACGCTGGCGTCGCGCTCGGCGTGCCGAGGGATACGGCGTCGAAGCTCGTCAACTACGCCCTGGCCGGCTCCGGAGAGATGCTCATCAACTCCGGCTCCGAGGCGTCGACGCTGCGCGCCAACGTCACCTCGCCGGGCGGCACGACGGCCGCAGCCGTCCGCGAGCTTGAAGAGTCGGGCCTGCGAGGCGCCTTCTATCGTGCCGCGGAGGCTTGCGCGAACCGAGCGGCCGAATTGGGCTAGTGCAGCCGCGAAGAACAGCCCCCCCGCGTGGGGGTGTAGGGAAGCCTGTGACACATGCGTCTGCCCGGTAAGAAGTTGTCGTGAGAAACTAATGAGAAAAATATCGGCTATTGAGTCGCATTAGTCACAGGTTTCACGCTAGGCTAGAACAAGCACGTGCGTGTACTCCTGCAGGAGGGGAAGCCTTGCAGCGCGCCACGAGCTGAAGGGTTATACAACTATGGCTAATGAAGATAAAGGAACCTTCTTGACCATCGCTGAGGTCGCGGAAATCATGCGCGTCTCGAAGATGACGGTCTACCGTTTGGTTCACGCTGGCGAAATGCCGGCAGTTCGCGTCGGTCGCTCTTTCCGCGTCCACGAGTCTGCCGTCAACGAGTACCTCGAGGCTTCCGTCTACGGAGCCTAGAGTTATTTTTAGTCGCCAGAAGGCGCCCACTGTCTCTCACAGTGGGCGCCTTTGTCATGCGTGCTGGTGCTGAATCTCGCCGTGAGAAAAAGTGACGGTCGCGTCTGCGTTGCCGGTGGTCATTTTTGTTGGACTGGGGCCGGTAGGTAAGATGGTGACCATTCGTGTCGGCATCTGCATGCCTGTGACTTTCGCCTGTGTCTCAAGGACTTCGGTTCTGGTAGCGGGCGGTGGACGCAAAGAGTGCACCTTCGCGGCCCAGTAATCCAGGCGGCGCCGGCAGGTCTAGTACGTACTGATCGTGAAAGTGAGGAAACCGTTATGGGTTCTGTTATCAAGAAGCGCCGCAAGCGCATGTCCAAGAAGAAGCACCGCAAGATGCTGCGCCGCACCCGCGTCCAGCGTCGTAAGCTCGGCAAGTAAATCTTGGTCGACGAAAGGTCCCGGTCACACCTCGGTGTGGCTGGGACCTTTCGCATGCGCTTGCCGATGCCCCCCCCTTTTTAAAGGTTTCCTTAGCGTCTAGCGTTTGAAAGCCTTCCAGCCGCCGTAGGAGAACAGCGCGGTGACCAGTGCAGGCACGCCGTAGGTACGCACGGCCTTGCGGACGCTGCGGTAGTCGCGGATGAGCCATCCGCGAGCCTCCGCGATATCGCGCAGCTTGGCGTCCGGGTTAATCGCCACGGCGGTGCCCATCATGGACAGCATGGGCACGTCATTCGCGGAATCTGAGTAGGCGGTGCAGCGATCCAGGTCGAGCCCCTCCATCGTCGCGAGCGCCGCAACGGCGTGCTTCTTACCGGGGCCGTGCAGGATGTCCCCCACGAGGCGGCCGGTGAACTTGCCATCCTTGACCTCTGCGACGGTGCCGAGCGCGCCAGTAAACCCGAAGCGGTGTGCCAGAATTTGTGCGAGTTGGACCGGGGTCGCGGTGACGAGCCAGACCTGCTGGCCGGCGTCCAAGTGCATTTCTGCGAGCTGGCGTGTGCCGGGGTAGGCCTTGCGCGCGAGCGATTCGTCCACGATTTCCTCGCAGAGCTGCACCATTTCCTCCACGGAGCGGCCCTTGATGAACTCGAGGGCCTGGATGCGCCCGGCGGCGACGTCGTTGGCGTTCTCGCGGCCCAAGAAGCGGAACTTCGCCTGCTTCCACGCGATGGGGGCGATTTCGCGGATGCGGAAATAGCGGCGGCGGAACAGTCCCATGGCGAAGACGATGAGCGAGGAGCCCTGGATGAGCGTGTTATCCACGTCGAAGAAGGCGGCCGCCCCGGCATCCTGCGGGATATCGGGGTCGGGCGGGGTGATGCGGGCGCGTCCGGCCGAAGTGAACGAACCCTCGACCGAGTCCACGCCGGCCGTGTAGTTATCAAGCGTGATGTCGAAGAGATCCGCTGCGGCGGCCGCGGCGGCTTCGCCGGCCGTACGCTGGGCGGCATCGTCAAGCGGGGCGAGCGCCGTGTTCTCAAGGAAATTGCGCAGATTGCCGCGGCTGGCCGTCCAATTCGCGAGGAAGTCGCGGGGTGAGGGCGGCATGGACGGTGGGGTAGGGGTGGCGGACACGAGGCTCCTTGGACTGCGGCGGTATCGTGTACATCTTAGGACGAAACAGCTCAGCGCGAAGGGTGAGGGAAAATGCGACAAGTCGAACTCATGGTGCGCGCCACGTGTGGATCCTGCACGCGCGTCTATGCGCAGATAGAGCCCGTGGTCGCGGCCGCTGGCGCGAGCCTGACCGCGCGCGACGTTGACGAGGACAAAGAGCTGGCGATGGAATATGGCGACCGCGTTCCGGTTGTGGTGATAGATGGCGAAGAATTCGCCTGTTGGGAAGTCGACAACGATGAGCTCGCTGCCGAACTTGCGGTAGACTAAGCCCACCCTTACTACCCCTAGGGTAGGCACAGCTAGTAGTCTTTTGGTTGATTTTTCTCATCCAAAGGGTTGATAAGGAGCGTTCATGAGCGTGCTGGTCGTAGGCATGTCCTACCAGTCGGCGCCGGTTGCGTTACTGGAGCGGCTGAGCATGGCCGATGAGATCCAAAACGACGCATGCGGCAAGCTGGTGGGCCAGGGCTCTCTCAGCGAAGCGATGATCATTTCCACATGCAACCGCATGGAGGTCTACACCGTCACCAATTCCTTCCACACGGGTGTCAAGGATGTCGTCGACGTGCTGGAGAAGCAGTCCGGCGTGACGGCCGATGAGCTGCGCAACTACCTGTATGTCCGCTACGCGGACGCGGCAGCGGAGCACCTCATGAACGTCACCTCGGGCCTGGACTCAATGGTCGTGGGAGAGCAGCAGATCATTGGCCAGGTGCGCACGGCGTACCAGAAGGCCGCGGATCAGGGCACGGTGGGTCCGCGCATTCACGCGCTCGCGCAGTCCGCGCTCCACGCCGGCAAGCGCGTGCACTCGGAAACCGCCATCGATGACGCCGGCGCGTCCATGGTCTCCTTCTCCTTTGACCGTGCGTTGCAGGTCATGGGTACCTCGGATCTCGCAGGCAAGACCGTGCTCATCCTCGGCGCCGGCGCCATGGCTTCGCTCGCCGCGACGCACGCGGGCCGACTGGGCGCGAGCCTCATCATCGCGAACCGCACGCGTGAGCGCGCCGAGCGCGTCGCCGACCACGCCGCTCAGGCTGGCGTGAAGGCTGAGGTCGTCGACTTCGCGGATCGCGCCACTGTCCTTGATCGCGTCGACGTCGCCGTCTCCGCCACGGGCGCGCAGGGGTTTACCATCGCTGCGTCCGACATGCCGGACCGCGAACTCATGCTCATCGATCTCTCGCTTCCGCGCGACATTGATGAGGCCTGCGCTAAGAAGGACGGCATCGAGCTCGTCAATATCGACCGCCTGTCCAACGACCTCACCAGCGGCGAGGTCCACGAGGGGCCGCACTCCCAGGCGCGCGATATCGTGCGTGAGGAGCTGGATTCCTACAGCTCGGCACAGCGCGTACGTGACGTGGCACCTGCGGTCTCCGCACTACGTAAGCATGCCGCGGACCTCGTGCACTGTGAGGCCGCGCGCCTCGAGCAGAAGCACCCAGAACTCACGGAAGCACAGCTCAAGGACGTCAACCGCGCCCTCAAGCGCGTGGTGGACAAGCTGCTCCACGAGCCGACGGTGCGTGCTAAACAGCTCGCCGCGACGTCTGGCACCGTGAGCCATGAGACCGCCTTGCAGCAGCTCTTTGGCCTCAACCTCGAGGACACCGGCTCTGAGGGCGTTGCTGTCAACGCTGCCGAACTGCCCACCGAAATTTAGGAGATAAACACCATGTTCAAAATCGGTACGCGCGGCTCCATGCTCGCCACCACGCAGTCCGGCCACGTGCGCGATTGGCTCGCGGCGGCGGGCTACCCGGTGCAGCTCCACATCGTGACGACGGCGGGTGATACCAACATGGCGCCCGTCGAGCGCATTGGTGTGGGCGTCTTTACTCAGGCGCTGCGCGAGGCACTCGACCGTGGCGAGTGCGATATCGCAGTCCACTCCTTCAAGGATCTTCCCACCGCAGCCGATGAGCGTTTCCGCCTCATCGTGCCGCAGCGTGAAGATAACCGCGAAGCCCTCATCGCTCGCGACGGCCTTAGCCTCGCCGAGCTTCCCGAGGGTGCCACCGTGGGCACCTCCGCCCCGCGCCGCATCTCGCAGCTCAAGGCCCTGCGCCCCGACCTGGACATCCGCCCCCTCCGCGGTAACATCGATACGCGTATGGGCAAGGTGACCTCCGGTGAACTCGACGCCGTCATCCTTGCCTACGCTGGCCTTTCCCGCGCGGGTCGTGCGGACGCGGCAACCCAGGTCTTCGATCCTGACACGTTCATGCCCGCCCCGGCGCAGGGTGCCTTGGCGATTGAGGCCAAGGTGGGAACGGCGGCATCGGAAGCCTTGGATGCCATCGTGGACCCGCGCGCACTCGCCGCAGCTCAGGCCGAGCGCCAGGTGCTCGCGCGCCTTGAGGCCGGCTGCACCGCGCCCGTCGCGGCGACCTCCCACTGGGACGGCGACCAGCTCACGGTCCGCGGCGGCGTCTTCGCGCTCGACGGATCACGCCAGCTCATTTCCGAGGCGACAGGCACAGACGCCAGCGCCTTGGGTCACCGCGTGGCCGAGGATCTCTTCGCTCGCGGCGCGGCAGAGCTCCTGAGCTAATTTCGCTTACTGCAGGTTTTAAATTAAAGTGTGGATACCACATGCCGCGATCTGATCCCGGCATGACCCCCGTGTAAGAGCGTGTCGCCCTGAACTTGAAGCCCGTACATAGAAAAGAACCTTCACATTGAGCAACCCCGTGTCAGCGTCTATTTCTGACTCCCCGGAGCCACTGGGCAAAGTCATCTTCGTCGGCGCTGGTCCAGGCAACCCTGACCTGTTGACCATTCGTGCCCGTGAGGTGCTCGCGCATAACGCGCTTGCCGTCGTCGATCCGGAGGTCACGGGCGGTATTCGCGAGACCATCGCGTCCGCGCTCCCGGTTCCACAAGAGCTTCTTGATGCCGCCGAGGAGGAGTACGCCCGCATCTGCGCCGAGGCAAAGGCCAACGGCGCGCGTCGCAAGCCGCCGCGCCCCGCCGCCCCGACTGCCGCCATCATCGAAGACCCGGCAGAGGATCTCATCGCGCAGTTCCAGTCCGCGCTCGACCAAGGCGGGGACGTCATCCGTCTCGTGGCTGGCAACCCGCTGGGCCGCGAGTCCATTAAGGACGAGATTTCGTCCGTCGCCGCAGCAGGCATGGAATTCCAGGTCGTGCCGGGCATGTCCCTGCCGTCCACCGTGCCCTCCTTTGCTGGTCTCGCGCTCGGCTCGGCCTACACCGAAGCTGATCTCAGCGACGGTGCCGACTGGGACGCCCTGGCCAACGCCACCCAGCCGCTCGTCCTGCAGACCACGCAGGAGCAGCTCGCGGATATCTCGCGCGAGCTGCAGTCCCGCGGCATGCCTGCGGACACGGAGGCCTACGTGACGGTGCATGGCACCACGCGTCTCCAGCGCACCCACGAGACCACGCTTGGCACCCTGGGCAAGCTCTGCGCCGAACTTCCCGGCCCGCTTGTCGTGACCCTGGGCCGTAGCTTCGATGACCGCACGAAATACTCGTGGTGGGAAAACCGCCCGCTCTACGGCTGGCGCGTGCTCGTGCCGCGCACCAAGGAGCAGGCCGCCGCGATGTCCGCGCGTCTCGCCGGCTACGGTGCTATTCCGCAGTCTGTGCCCACTATCTCCGTCGAGCCGCCGCGCAACCCGGCGCAGATGGATCGCGCCATCAAGGGCATTGTCGAAGGCCGCTACAAGTGGATCATTTTCACCTCCGTTAATGCGGTGAAAGCAGTCTGGGACAAGATCTTCGAGCTCGGCCTCGACGCCCGCGATTTCGCCGGCGTTCACCTTGCCGCCGTGGGCCAGAAGACGGCCGACGCCATCCGTGAAAAGGGCATGGTCCCCGAGCTGCTCCCGGATCGCACGAAGCAGAATGCCGAAGGCCTGCTCGAGGTTTTCCCCAATTACGTGGAAGACATCGACGCCGTGGGCCGCATCCTCCTGCCGCGCGCCGATCTTGCTGGCGAGGCCCTGCCCAAGGGCCTCGAGGCCCTCGGTTGGGAAGTCGACGATGTCGTTGCCTACCGCACCGTCCGTGCCGCCCCGCCGTCAGCGGAAATCCGCGACATGATTAAGTCCGGCGCTTTTGACGCTGTGGCGTTCACGTCCGGCTCGACCGTGCGCAACCTCGTGGGCATCGCCGGCAAACCGCACGCCCGCACGATCATCGCCTGCATCGGCCCCTCTACGCAGGCCGCCGCGGAAGAGATGGGCCTGCGCGTCGACGTCGTCCCGGAGGTTGCGGAAGTGCCCGCGCTTATCGATGCCCTCGCGGAGCACGTCGCTGCCCTGCGCGCCGCCGGCAATCTTCCCGCGCCGCGGAAGAAGCGCCGTGCGCGCAAGAAGGCTACTAAAGTCGATTAGGCATTAACTACTTGTGTAAAAGGAGCATTCACGCTGTGAGCACCTTCCCTGTCCGTCGTCCGCGCCGCCTGCGCCAGTCGCCCGCCATGCGGGAGCTCGTTGCCGAGACGCACCTGCACCCGAGCGACCTCATCCTCCCGATGTTCGTCGCGGATGGAATCTCCGAAAAGCGCGAGATTTCCGCCATGCCGGGCGTCTACCAGCACACCATCGACTCGCTCAAGGCCGCCGCCCACGAAGCGCTCGACGCGGGTGTGCCGTGCATCGATCTCTTCGGCGTGCCGCTCGACGAGGACAAGGACGCCACGGGCTCCGTTGCCTGGCAGCCGGACGGCATCTTGAACCGCGGCATTCAGGCCCTGCGCGAGGAATTCGGCGACGACCTGCTCATCATGGCCGATACCTGCCTTGACGAATTTACCGACCATGGACACTGCGGCGTCCTCGACGACCGCGGCCGCGTGGACAACGACGCCACCCTGCAGCTTTACGCCGACATGGCGCGTGCTCAGGCCCGCGCCGGTGCCCACATCGTCTCGCCGTCCGGCATGATGGACGGCCAGATTGGCGTGATCCGCGAAGCTCTTGACGAGGGTGGTCACGAGGACGTCGCCATCATGGCCTACTCCGCTAAGTACGCCTCCGCGTTCTTCGGCCCGTTCCGCGAGGCCGTCGGCTCCTCCCTCCAGGGCGACCGCCGCACCTACCAGCAGGATCCGCGCAACTTCCGCGAGTCCATGCTTGAAGTCGAGCTCGACATCGACGAGGGCGCCGACTTCGTGATGGTCAAGCCCGCCCTGCCGTACCTCGACGTGCTCTCTGCCATCGCCGAGTTCTCCTCCGTGCCTGTCGCCGCGTACCAGGTCTCTGGCGAGTACGCGATGGTCAAGGCGGCCGGCGCCAACGGCTGGATCGACGAGCACGCCGTCATGATGGAGTCGCTTACCGCCATTAAGCGCGCGGGCGCTGACCAAATTTTCACGTACTACGCCGTCGAGGCCGCCCGCGAGCTGAAGGCTTAACACTTTGAGCGAGACTCCAGACCAGACCCCAGACACGACTGCTGCGAAGAAGCAGGAGAAGTCCCCGTGGCCCGAGGCCGCGGTCTACGCCATGGGCGTGTGGGCCGTCGCTCTCGGCGCGGAGGTCGTCCACCAGATCCTGCAGGTCATCCTCGGCATTCTCAACCGTGACGTCATGGTCGCTCAGATGTCGAAGTTCCTGCGCGACGAGGACCCCACCGCGTATTCGGACGGACTCGTGCGGCTCTCGGCGTACCTGTCCATCGGCTTTTCCGCCTTCGTCGCGTTTGTGATCTTGGGAGTGCTCGCCTGGATGCTCACCCTCTTCCGTGCGAAGCACAAGTGGGCGGGAACTGCGCGCCGCCTGTTGTTCATCTTCGGGCTCTACTACGCCTTGCGCGTCGTCTTCGTCTTCGTCACCTCGCCCGCGGGCTCCGATGCCCCCGATTGGCTCTTTGCCATTGACGGCATGATCCAAATCGTCGCTGGCGTCGCCGGTGGTCTCGGCGTCTACTTCGGTTCCCGCGAGCCGGTCATCAAGTACACCGGCGAGTACGAGCAAATCCGCAAGCTCCAGAAGGAGCTCGAGGAGGAGCAGAAGAAGCGCGAGGAAGAAAAGAAGCGCGAAGCCGAAGAGAAAAAGAAAGACGACGCCCCGCGATGACGAACGCCTTTCCCCACGACTACAACCGAGCTGCGCGCGGACAGAAGAAACCCGTCGATCTTGGGATCTGGCCCAACTCACTGAAGTACGCCTACTGGGTATTCGTCGTCGCCGCGGTCTACCTGGCGCTCACCGGACTCGCCGGCTTCTTCGGCCCGGGCGACTCGTCGAATACCGCCTTCTCCCAGTTCCTCGCCGAGAATCGCCATTTCGTGTCGTGGACGAATCTCGCCGCCGCCATCATTATCGCGCTCGTCGCGCCACAGCTCGCCCGCGCAATGAAGCACGCGCGCACCATTCTCGCAGCCGTCGTCGGCTTGTCCTGCTTCTTCAATATCGCGGCTATCGCCATCGGCGCGGGTGGCCTGCTGCTCGTCGCCATCCCGTTCCTCCTCCTCGGCGCGACGGTGCTCATGTACCGCCCCGACGCGAATGAGTTCATTCGCGAAAACAATCGCCCGACGCTTGATTAACTCTCTTCACAACACAAAGGATCCCAGCATGACCACTCGCAATGCCCCGATCATCGAGGCCGCCTATGGCCGCACGCCGTCCCGCCCGCCGGTGTGGTTCATGCGCCAGGCTGGGCGCTCCCTGCCGGAGTACAAGAAGGTGCGCGAGGGCATCGACATGCTCGACTCCTGCTTCATGCCGGAGCTGCTCGCTGAGATCACCCTCCAGCCGGTGCGCCGCCACGACGTGGACGCTGCCATCCTCTTCTCGGACATCGTGGTCCCGCTCAAGGCGGCGGGCGTCGACGTCGAGATCGTCCCCGGCCGCGGCCCTGTCATGGACGCCCCGGTCCGTACCGAGGCCGACATCGCGAACCTGCCCATTCTTGACCACGAGATCACCGAGGTCGCCCAAGGTATCCAGATCATCAACGACGAACTCACCGAGACCCAAGCCCTCATCGGCTTCGTCGGCGCACCGTTTACTCTCGCCAGCTACCTCATCGAGGGCGGCCCCTCCAAGAACCACGAGCGCACCAAGGCGCTCATGCACTCCCAGCCCCAGCTGTGGCATGCGCTCATGGAACGACTCACGCCGACCATCATCGCGTTCCTCGAGCAGCAGATGGCTGCCGGCATCGACGCCATGCAGCTCTTCGATTCCTGGGCGGGCTTCCTCAACGAGGCGGACTACCGCGAGTTTGTCCTGCCCTACTCGACCCGCATTCTCGCTACTGCCGCAGGCCGGATTCCCCGCATTCACTTCGGCGTCGGCACCGGTGAGCTGCTCACGGCCATGTCCGAGGCCGGCTCCGAGGTCATGGGCGTCGACTACCGCGTCTCCATGGACGCTGCTGCGCACAGAGTCAACACCAAGGTCCTCCAAGGCAACCTCGACCCGGCGCTGCTCTTCGCTGGCGACGATGCCGTCCGCAAACAGGTACAAAGGATCAAGAGCGAGGTCGACGCCGCCGGCGTCGGCCACATCTGGAACCTCGGCCACGGGGTTCTGCCCACCACTGACGCCGACGCTATCACTCGCGCCGTCGCCATCATTCACAACGAAGGCTAGAGGAGAAGGCTAATAATGAAGATTGCCATCATCGGAGCCGGCGTCGCCGGGCTTACTGCGGCCTATGAGCTGCGCGACCACGAGGTGTACGTGTTCGAGGCGGCGGGGCGCATCGGCGGCAAGTTGTACACCGTGCCCTTCAACGACGGTCCTATGGACATGGGCGCCGAGGCCTTCATCGCTCGCCGCACGGACGCCGTCGCGTTCTTCGAGGAACTCGGCCTCACTGACTTTGCGCGTCCGAATCGGGAGCTGCGCCCCCGCATCTATTCCGGCGGCGAGCTCCACTTCCTGCCCAAGGGCGGCATGATGGGTATCCCGTCGCAGCCCATTGACCTGGTTTCTGATGAGACCAACGCCCGCATCGAAAACGAGCAGCCCTTCGAGTGGACCCCGGGCCAGGACGTCTCCGTGGGCAAACTCATTCGCCAGCAGTATGGCGATGACGTTGTCGACCACGTGGTCTCGGCGCTGCTTGGCGGCGTGTACTCTTGCACCGCTGATGACCTCGGCGTCCGCGCAACGGTGCCACAGCTTGCCGATGCCCTCGACACCCTCGCCGCCGAGGGCCCCGTCACCCTCTCCGCTGCCATCACGCACATCGAGTCCAACCGTTCGCCGGCCGAGGGCTCTGTCTTCGCCGCGTTCCCGGGTGGCTACGCGACGCTTTACGAGACCCTCGCCGAGAAATCTGGCGCCGAGATCCACCTCGACACCTTCATTTCGGGTGTCACAAAAACTGACGCTGGCTTCAAGGTCGCCGGTGCCCCCGCTGAGCTGGGCGAGTTCGACCGTGTCCTCTTCGCAACCCCGGCTCCCACCACCGCGCGCCTGCTACCGAAGGTCGCCCCCAAGGCTGCCGATGCCCTCAAGTCCGTCAAGCTCGCCAGCTCCGCCGTCGTTGGTTTCAACTTCGCGTCCAACGTCGACCCGGAGGGCAATAAGATTCCGGACGCCACCGGCATCCTCATCGCCGCTGACGAGCCCGACCTGCATGCAAAAGCATTCACCATCTCGTCTAACAAGTGGCCGCACATCGGCGAGCGCCCCGGCTTCATCGTCCGTGCTTCCTTCGGCCGCTATGGCGATGACGCCCTCGTCCGCGCCGAGGAAGACGACCTCGTCGACTACGCGCTCGACGATCTGCAGAAGATTACCGGCTTCGATGGCCGCGCGACCGGAGTGAACGAAATCTACACCCAGCGCTGGTTCGGTGGCCTGCCGCGCTACGACGAGACCCACCTTGCAACGGTCGAGGCCACGCGCGCAGCCATCGCCGAGGTTCCCGGCATCGACGTCACCGGCGCCTGGGCCGGCGGCGTGGGCGTGCCCGCGGTTATTGCTGACTCACGAGCAGCGGCAGCGCGATTGATCCAATAATGAGCACCGCAATGGCGGCCAAGAACGCCTTGGCCTGCCAGCGCGCGTAGTTGAAGTCGATGCCCACCCCGAAACGCTTCTCCACCAGCACGGCTGGGTCGTCTGGGTTGTAGTAGAACATGCCTGCCTTGTAGAGGTGGTCGTTTGAGGTGTCACTTTTTCTGACGGTCGGGCGCGTGTCCTTGTTAATCCTTGTGGACGAAGATGGACGAGAAGTCCTCGTTGCCGTGGCCGAGTTCCTGCTGGTGCTCGAAGCGTGCGATGGCGGCCTCGACGGCGGGCAGCGGCTCGGTGGCCGTGGCGACCATGAGCTTGGAATCCTTGCACAGTGCGTCCACCGTGAAGTCGCCCGGATCGGTCGAACGCTCGCCGCGGATGAACGGGCCCTTCATGGTGGCCATGAAGTTGAGGCCCGTGATGGAGAGCATGTCAAGGACCTGCTCCTCGCTGAAGCCCTCGGCGTCGCCGAGCGCGAGGGCTTCCTTGACGCCCTCGGCCATGACGGAGAGCGCCATGTTGGCGAGCAGCTTGCCGGTCGCGGCGGCCGCGCCGGAGTCGACGGGGATGAGCTTGTCTGGGTGGGCCCAGGGGCGGGCGGTCTCAACGGCGAGATCCCTGATATCGCGATTCGCGCC
This sequence comes from Corynebacterium sp. DNF00584, assembly GCF_001552965.1. Lineage (NCBI taxonomy): Bacteria > Bacillati > Actinomycetota > Actinomycetes > Mycobacteriales > Corynebacteriaceae > Corynebacterium > Corynebacterium sp. DNF00584. The sequence continues at coordinate 125,906 of NZ_KQ959749.1, forward strand.
GCCCACATAGACGCCCAGCTCGCCCGCGCGGGCCGGACCGAGTGAGCCCACGACGGGCGCGTGGACGTACGTGGGCACGGCCTCTGCGAACTCGCGGGCGGCGGCAGGGGAGACAGTCGTCGTGTCGATCCACGGGATACCGGCGGGGATAACGTCAGTTTTAATGACGGCCTCGCGCACATCGTCAGGGCCGAAGAGCGAGGTGATGATGACCTCGGCGTCCTTGACAGCGCCCTGCGGAGTCGCGGCCTGTGTAGCGCCCTCGTCGACGAGCGGCTGCGCGCGCTCGGCGGTGCGGTTCCACACGGTGACCTCGTGGTCCTTCAAAAGATGACGGGCCAATTCAGTGCCCATACGGCCAGTTCCTAAAAATGCGATCTTCATGGAATCGAGTGTGCCAGAATGGTGCGCAGGCGCGCAGAGGTGTGCGCCCCGGACGAGGGAGCCGTACCCGGCCACGCGACAAGACGGCCAGAAGGATAGCTATGTCGTGGCTCGTGTTGGTTATCTCCGGTTTGTTTGAGGCGGTGTGGGCGACGGCGCTCGACCGCTCGGCAGGCATGACGAAGCTCTGGCCCACTGTCATTTTCTTTGCGGGGCTCGCGGTGTCTATGGGCGGGCTCGCGTGGGCGCTTAAGTCGCTTCCGGTGGGAACTGCGTATGCCGTGTGGGTGGGCATCGGCGCGGTGGCGACGCTGGGCTACTCCTTCCTCACGGGTGCTGAGACGATGACCGCGGTGAAACTGCTGTTCGTGGCGATGATTGTGGGCGGAATTATCGGGCTGAAGGTCACCGGCTAGGCGGAACTAGAACGGCGCGGGCTCGTCCGGGTCGGGCTGCGGGGCCTCGTAAATTTCAACAATCTGGCCGTCGAGCTCGATCTTGAGGGCCTGGGCCTCGGCGCGGGAGCTGCGGCGACGGGCCTGGATGTTCTGGGAGACGGACTGGACCCAGTGCTTCTGCTTGGGCGAGAGCGGGCCCGAGGGCTCCGTGATTTCCCAGGTGCCGTCCTCGAAAAGGAAGACAAGATCTCCCGTTTCCGGGTGAGGGATGTAATAGAAACGCCCGTCCGTCTTCATATTGTGGTGGTGCTGGCAGAAGGAGAACAGGTTCGACGGGTGCGTGGGGCCACCGTCAGAAAAATCGACGCAATGATCCTTCTGGCACTTGTGTGCGGGGCGCTTACATCCAGGGAAGCGACACGTGCCGTCGCGGCCCTCGATGAATTTCGCCATGACGTCCGGTGTCTTGTACGAACAAGACTCCTCGACCTGGGACTCGTCGCGAATCACGGTGGGCGTTAGATTTTCTAACGTTGTGCCATAGCCCTCGATGAAGGTGGGCGCGAATTCCACGTCCGTCGCGCGGTACGTGTGGAGGATGACGTGCGCGGTGGGCTTGACGGCGCCAGTAAGCAGCGCCACGGCGGCATCGGCAAGCGGGACGCCGAGCTCCTTGGCCATCTCGCGGACCTGCTGGTCGATGATGGCGCGGGTTTCTTCCTCGACCTCGAGGGACATGAATTCGGAATCGGAGCGGAAGCGGCGCTTCTTGTGCCCCTTGCGCATGGCGATGGTGTCATCGAGCGCCGTGATGATTTCGCGGACCCGGCGCACGATATTGGCGCGCGTGGGCAGATGTTGGTTGGCGCGCCGGGGCGTGAGGTAGTCGATGAGCGCCTGATCGACCTGGTCGTAGAGGAACTGCGGTGCGACGCCGAGGCGGTCGAGCGCCTTGTCAATGCCGATGAGACGATTGAAGTCGAGCAAGAAATACTTTGCCTGGAGGGCAGCCAGCTTGGGCAGCTCGCGCAGGCGGTAGAGGGCGGAGATGTAGTTATTGATTTCGGTGAGATCCTTGCCCGTGATGGCCTGAAGGCGGCGCAGGACGAGATCGATGTCGAGAGAGGGCTCCGGGAGATGCTTTTCCCAGAATGCGAATTCTTCGCGGCGCATGCGGGCGGCTTCGCGGGTCTCGGGGCAGTCGGGGTTGGTGGGAGCGTAGAAACGGGTGGGCGGGGTGGAAGTAGTGGTGGCGGTCGTCATGATTCGGCTCCGGGAGAGATATGAAGGAGGGGAACTAACGTACGAATGCCACTCTAAAATAGGGGGTCAACATGAACGCATGTATATGCGTTGAACAGCGGTTATGTGAAGTTCAGGTGGTCTGGCATGCGGGGGGCAGGAAGCGCAGGGATGTTCGGCATTTGGGGTGGTGGCGGCAGAGTAGGTTGCGGCAGGGTGGGCGGCGCAGGAAGCGGCGGCAGGGTCGGAGCGGGAGGTGGCGGCGGCAAGGTGGGGACGGTGGGCAGAGCAGGAAGTTCGGGCATGCGAGGGAGCGCGGGAGCCTTGGGTCGTGCGGGCTTCGGCGCAGGAGCCGGAGCCGGGGCGGGCGGAGGTGTCGAAAGGGCCGGCGCAGATATGCGGACCGGTGTAGACGTGGATGTGTGCGCGAGGGTGGGAGAGGGGGCATCGGAAAGCGTGGGCGGGGGTGTGGAAGGGCGCGGGCGCAGGGGCGTGGGAGAAAGAGCGGGCGTCCATTCGGCGAAGACGGGCGTGGTGGTGTGGCGCGGTGCGAGCGACGGCGCAGGTGCAGCGCAGGCACACAAGGACAAGGTGAGAGCGGTAATGGCAGAAAAAGTGACGGTGCGTGTGAGCACGATATCCCCCCCGGGTATGTGACAGTGTGTGACCCCAGATTAAGCGAGGTGAGGCGCGGTGGCAATATCAGACTTTTGTATGGCGCTTAAATAGTTACAATGATTCCCATGCCTAATATCTCCCAGTCCCAGCAGTGGTTCGAGCGTTCTTCCCAAGTCATCCCCGGCGGCGTGAATTCGCCGGTCCGCGCGTACGGTTCGGTGGGCGGTCAAGCCCGCGTTATCGCACGGGGCAAGGGCTCGCGCCTGTGGGACGTGGACGGTAACGAGTACGTCGATTTGGTGAGCTCCTACGGCCCCATGATTCACGGCAACGCACACCCGGAGATTATCGAGGCCGTGCAGAAGGCGGCCGTGGATGGCCTGTCCTTCGGCGCGCCCACGGAGGGCGAGGCTCTCCTCGCGGAGGCTATCGTCGAGCGCACCGCTGCGGAGAAGGTCCGTATGGTCAACTCCGGCACGGAGGCCACCATGTCCGCCGTGCGTCTGGCCCGCGGTTTTACGGGCCGTTCTAAAGTCCTCAAGTTTGATGGTTGCTACCACGGCCACGTGGACGCGCTGCTTGCCGCCGCGGGCTCCGGCGTTGCGACGTTCGCGCTCCCGGATTCCCCGGGCGTGACGGGTGCGACGGCGGCGGATACCATCGTCGTGCCCTACAACGATTTGGAGGCCGTGAAGAAGGCTTTTGCTGAGCATCCGGGCGAGATTGCCTGCATCATCGCGGAGGCCGCCGCCGGCAACATGGGCACTGTCGCTCCGGCTGAGGGCTTCAACGCGGCGCTCAAGGAGATTGCGCACGCGGACGGCGCGCTGCTCATCCTCGACGAGGTCATGACCGGTTTCCGTACCTCCTACAAGGGCTGGTATGGCGTGGATGGCGTTGCAGGTGACCTCGTCACCTTCGGAAAGGTCATCTCCGGCGGCCTGCCCGCCGCGGCCTTTGGCGGCCGCGCCGAGATCATGGATTACCTTTCGCCGCTGGGCCCCGTCTACCAGGCGGGCACCCTCTCCGGTAACCCCGTGGCGATGGCCTCTGGCCTCAAGTCGCTGGAGCTTGCCGATGCCCCCCTCTACGACCGCTTGGCTTCCCATGCGGACCGTCTCACCGGCATCCTGTCTGCTGCGTTGTCCGCCGAGGGCGTCGCGCACCATATCCAGCGCGCGTCCACGATGTTCTCCCTGCGCTTCGCGGAGGGCGAGGGTCACAACTTCGAGGAGATGAAGGCCGCGGAGACGTACCGCTTTGCCCCGTTCTTCCACGCGCTGCTGGAGAACGGCGTCTACGCTGCGCCGTCGCCGTTCGAGACGTGGTTTGTATCTGACGCGCTCACCGACGATGATTTTGAGGTAATCGAGAAGGCCGCCAGTGTGGCGGCGAAGGCCGCGGCCGCTGCGCAGCCGGCATCCTAAAAGGAGAACACACTATGTCGACGACCATCGTGCACTTGGTGCGCCACGGCGAGGTGCACAACCCGGAGAAGCTTCTCTACGGGCGCATTCCGGGCTACCATCTGTCCTCGCGCGGCTTCTCCCAGGCTGCGCGTACCGCGCAGTCCTTCCTGGGTCACGACGTGGAGCACTTGGTGGCCTCGCCTCTGCAGCGCACCCAGGAGACCGCGGGTGAGATCGCCAAGGTCGTGGGCCTCGACGTGGAGACGGACAAGGGCCTTATCGAGTCCGGCAACCAGTTTGAGGGCCTGCGCACCAAGGGCTGGAACTCGCAGCTGTGGAACCCCAAGCGCTGGCCGCTCATGCGCAACCCGCTGGAGCCGTCGTGGGGCGAGCACTTCGACGTCATCGCGGATCGCATGATGGCCGCCGTCGAGCGTGGCCGCGTCGCCGCCGAGGGCCACGAAGCCATTCTGGTGTCGCACCAGTTGCCCATCGTCATGGTGCAGCGCACTGTGCTGGGCAAGCGCCTGGCCCATGCCCCCTGGAATCGCGAATGCGAGCTCGCCTCCGTGACCTCGCTCGTGTTTAAGGGCTCCGAAATCACTGACATCTTCTACTCCGCACCGGCACATGAAATTTAAGATCGCTATCGCCGTTGTAGTCGCCGGCCTTACTTTGAGCGCCTGCACCTCGGACAACGCGGACCAAGCCGTCGCCCAGGGGGGAACCTTCGAGTTCATCTCGCCCGGCGGCCAGACCGTCATCGAGTATCCCGCGGAAGAGCGCAAGCCGCTGCAGGACTTCTCGGGCGAGTCCCTCCTGGAAGAAGGGAGGACGATTTCGCTCTCCGATTTCAAAGATGAGATCGTCGTGCTCAACTCGTGGGGCCAGTGGTGCGCGCCGTGCCGCTCCGAGTCGGATGACCTGCAGCGCGTCCAGGAGGAGTTGGACAAGCGTGGCACCGGCACCATCCTGGGCATTAACGTCCGCGACTACAACCCGGACATCTCGCGCGACTTCGTGAAGGATAACGGGATTACCTACCCGTCCATCTACGATCCGCCGTTCAAGACGGCCGCTGCGCTCGGCGGCGTGCCCACGTCCGTCGTGCCCACCACCATCGTGCTCGACAAGCAGCACCGTCCCGCCGCCGTCCTCCTCAAGGAGACGACGGACAAGGAGCTGCTCGAGATCATCGATAAACTGGAGCAGGAATAGATGGGCGAGGCTTTCGCTGATGCCGCGGCGAGCGGCCCACTGCTGCTGGGCCTGCTCGCCGCCGCCGCGGCCGGACTCGTGTCCTTCGCGTCGCCGTGCGTCGTGCCGCTCGTGCCGGGCTATATCTCATACCTCGCCTCCGTCGTCGGCGGCTCGGTGGAGTACGACGCGGCGGGCGTGCGCGTGTCGGGTCGTCGCGGCCGCGTGACGCTCGCGGCAATCCTCTTCGTGCTCGGGTTTACCGTGGTCTTCATGCTCGCGACGGTCTCCGTCTTCGGCGCGATCTCGGCGCTCCGGCTCAATGCTGACTCCTTGATGCGCGTGGGCGGCGTCATCACGATCCTCATGGGCATCGTCTTCATGGGCATCGTGCCGGTCCTGCAGAAGGACACGCGCATGGCGCCCAAGCGCTGGACCACGTGGCTGGGCGCGCCGCTCCTCGGTGGCGTCTTTGCCCTCGGCTGGACCCCGTGCCTGGGGCCGACGCTCGCGGCCATCATTTCGGTGAGCGCTGGCACCGCGGGCATGACGGCGGTGCGGGGCACGTTCCTCATTGTTGCCTACTGCCTGGGCCTGGGACTGCCGTTTGTGCTCGTGGCCTTGGGCTCGGCTAAGGCAGTGCGCTCCGTCGACTGGTTGCGGCGCCATACCCACGCTATCCAGATCTTCGGCGGCGTGCTCATGATCCTCGTCGGCCTCTCCCTCGTGACGGGGCTGTGGGCAGAGTTTATTAACCTCATCCAGCAGTGGACTTTCAACTACGGCGCGACGCTTATCTAGCAGTCGCGTCTATGTAAGGAGACTTCGTGAAATATTTGCGCAAAGCGTGGCACTGGCTCACCAGTATGCGCACGGCACTGGCCCTGCTTTTCTTGCTCGCCGCCGCCGCCATTCCGGGGTCTCTGTTGCCACAGCGCTCGCTCAACGAGACGAACGTCAACGAGTACATTGCCTCCAACGGCAAGGTCGCGGAGATCTACGACAAGCTTCAGCTTTTCGATGTCTTCGAATCCGTGTGGTTCCAAGCCATCTACCTGTTGCTGGCCATTTCGCTTATCGGATGCATCATCCCGCGCTCATGGGATCACTACAAGGCGTGGCGTTCCAAGCCCACGCGTGCCCCGCGCTACCTGGAGAAGATGCCGCTGCATGCGGCCGCGACCTCGGAACGCTCCTTCGACGAGCTGCAGGCCTCCGCAAAGAAGATGCTGGGCAGGTGGCGTTTCACGGAGGTGCAGCCGGACGAGGATCGCGCCGGGGCGTATTCCATTTCCGCCGAGCGCGGCTACGCCCGCGAGCTGTTTAACCTCATCTTCCACATCGGTCTCGTGGCTATCCTTGCCGCGGTGGCGCTGGGCAAGTTCTTCTCCTACGAAGGCATGGTCATCGTCGTGACGCAGTCCGGCTCCTACGAGAACGCGACGAAGGTCGACCAGTCCACGGAGTTCTGCAATACCTCGACCTCGAACTTCGACTCCTTCCGTGCCGGAGCGCTTTTCGACGGCACAGGCCTCAACCCCTTCTGCTTCATCGCGCATGACTTCACCGCGAAGTACCTGTCCAATGGCCAGGCCGAGATGTTCACCTCGAATATCTCGTATGCCGAGGGTCAGGACATCTACAAGGACGAGTCTGAGTGGCAGGACTACCAGCTGCAGGTCAATCACCCGCTGCGCCTGTCCACGGACCGCGTCTACCTGCAGGGGCACGGCTACGCACCAACCGTGACCATCGAATGGCCGAATGGCGAAAAGCGCACGCAGACCATGCAGTTCCAGCCCACGGAGACGACCCGCTTCCTCTCTTCGGGCGCTATGCGCTTCGACCCGCCGGCGGGCATGTACCCGGACCTCTATGAGCGTCGCCAGAACCAGATCGCGCTGCAGGGCCTTTTTGCACCGACGGCCGAGTGGACCGGCGAGAACGGCAAGATGCTCGCCTCGGCATACCCGGCACTGACAGACCCGGCGCTCGCTATTGACATCTACCGCGGCGACGCGGGCCTCGACACAGGTGTCGCGCAGTCCATCTTCTCGCTCGACTCATCGCTCATGCACTCGGGTCAGCTCCAGAAAGTCGACCGCGTCAACCTCACACAGGGCGAGTCGGTCACGCTCGACGACGGCACGAAGCTCACCTTCGACGGCGCCTCCGAGTTCGCGAATTACCAGATTTCTCACAACCCGGCCCAGACACCGCTGCTCATTGCGGCGCTCGCCATGCTGCTCTCGCTCGTGGGCTCGCTCGTCATCAAGCGCCGCCGCGTGTGGGTGCGCCTGCGCCCGAATGATGATGGCACCACCCAAGTCGAGATGGGCGGTCTCGCGCGCACGGACCGCGCTGGCTGGTCCGAAGAATTCGACAAACTCTACCGCATCCTCATGGAGCTGCCGGACGCGGACGAGGTTGAAGAAGACGATATCTGGGTCGACGACTAGCGTCTTACCCCCGTATCCAGGTCATTAGCAGGATATAAAACTCCGTCAAAAGTTGGACTCGGTCGCCGGGGCGGGGTAGCCTGTGTAACCATGCTCGTCGATCAGAACCTGTCCAATTTCTCGGACTTATCGTTTAGGACTGCGCTGGTCCTTTACGTGATTTCTCTGTTCCTGTCCCTCTTTTACTACGTGCGCATCCAAGCCGTCATCGACGCACGGCGCGTCCTGAAGGCGGCGGTGCCCGCCGCAGGTCAGTCGGGCGGCGTTCTCCTTGAGGAACGCCCCAGCAACCTGCAAGAAAATGCGGAGAAGGCCGAGGCTACCGCGAACAAGATTGGTGGCATGCTGCAGTCGCTGCTGTGGATCGGCATTGCCGTCCACGTCGTCGCCATCGTGCTGCGCGGCCTGTCTGCGCACCGCTTCCCGTTCGGCAACCTCTACGAGTACGTCCTCATGGTCACCGCGGGCGTCATGATCGTCTCCTCCATCGCGCTGCAGCGCAAGGAGTGGCGCACCCTGTGGCCGTGGATCCTCGTCCCGGTCCTGGCACTCATGTTCTTCGGCGGCACGAAGCTCTACGCCGAGTCCGCCCCCGTCGTCCCGGCGCTGCGCTCCTACTGGCTGCCGGTGCACGTCACCGTCGTCTCCCTCGGCGCTGCCATCGGCCTCTTTTCTGGTCTGTCCTCGCTGCTGAGCATCCTGCGCAGCTGGCAGCCGAAGGGGAAGGAGCATGGCTTTATTGGGGGCATCGTCAAGCCGTTGCCCACCGCGACGAAGCTGGATACTCTCGCGTACCGTACCGCTGTCATTACGCTGCCCACGCTGGGCCTGGGTATCGTGCTCGGCGCCATCTGGGCCGAGGCCGCCTGGGGCCGCTACTGGGGTTGGGACCCGAAGGAAACCGTCTCCTTTGCGACGTGGGTTCTGTACGCCGCGTACCTCCACGCACGCGCTACTCCATCAATGCGGAAGGCTGCTCCGTGGATAAATATCGTGGCTATGGCTACGATGGTCTTTAACCTGTTCTTTATCAACATGGTCGTCTCCGGCCTGCATTCCTACGCGGGCCTGAACTAGCTTCTGCTTGAGTGAGGTTCCCCGTGTCTGAGGAAAGCCCGTTAAACCGTACGCGCAATAAACAAGGCAAGCCTGCTGGCGATAATCCGGCGTTGCTTGACCTTGGCGCGCAGCTCGCCGCGCGCCGCCGTGAGCTGGGCATTTTGCAGCAACAGCTTGCCGATGCCGCCGGTATCTCCCGCTCCACCCTCCACACCATCGAGCATGGTGGCACGGGCGTGCGCTGGGAAAAAGTCGTGGCCGTTGCAGACGCGCTGGGCCTCGAGATGACCTTCACACAGCGCTAATCTTCAGCGCTATTTTTCGTCTTCGTTCTTCTTCTGCTCCCGTTCGCGTGCGCGGCGCTCCTTGAAGCGCTTCTTGTCGAGCTCCCACAAAAAGTTCTCATCATCGTCCGGCCCCTTGATCTGCGGGGTGGCCGGGCCTTGCACGTTTTTCCGGTTGTTGTTCCACGTGCCGGGGCCAAAGGCCTTCCAGACGAGGATGACGGCAACGACGATGAGGACGAGGAGGAGGATTCTACCCATGGGGGCCATTCTAGCTTTTCGGGTTTCGCGCGGGGCGCGTAGAATCATACGAATGATTGAGGAGAATACGAACCCCGAGCCGCCGGCACCGGATCCGGAGCTGCGTAAGAAGTCGCGTCGCGCCATGGTGAAATACGGCCTGGCCCGCCTGGGACTCTTCCTCGTGCTCACGGTTATCATTCACGGCATCGTGCTGCTCGTGAACGCCCCCGTCATGTTGCTCATCTCGGCGATGCTTGCGCTCTTCCTTGCGCTGCCGCTGTCCATGCTCATGTTCACCAGGTGGCGCGTGGAGGCCACCGAATCGCTCGCCGCGTACTCCGCGCAGCGCAAGGCGCACAAGGCGTGGGTCGAACAGGAGCTCGCGGGCCGTTAAACCTGGCTTCCGCGTGGAACCCAAGCGTGGAGCCCAAGAGGGTGTCATTGAGATGGTGCATTGTGGTCCTTAGAAGATGAATTACACCTTCTCAGGTACACCTTTTACTTTCGCGGGCGCGACCGAACAGAAAAACTAACGTCCGAAGAGTGCGGCGATAATGAGCATGACCGGCAGCGCGCCGAAGGTCGTGATGAAGACGGTGTCGCGCGCGACAGTCTGGCCCGCTTGGAAGGTCGCCGCATAGTTGTAGACCTGCTGCGCCGTCGGTAGCGCGGCGAGGATCGTGGCCGCATAGACCGCGTCAGCGTCGAGGCCAACGAGGGTGGCTACGGCGAAGGCGATGGCGGGCATGCCAGCGAGCTTGAGACCAGAAGAGACGAGCACCTGGGTGCGCACGGTGGCATCGGAAAGCACACCGGAGGTCTTGAGCGAGGCGCCGAAGCTCATGAGGATCATGGGGATGGAGGCGCCGCCCAGCAGATGAATGGGTTCCGTAATGGGTTCGGGGACGTGGATGCCTGTGTAAGCGACGATGAAGCCGAGGATGCTCGCCACGACCATGGGGGAGAGCAGTCCGGTTTTCACCGCGCCGAGGAGCGACTTTCCGCCCAGCGCGCCCAGGATGATGGGCGTGAAGAGCACCATCTGGATAAAGACCATGGGGATGGCGTACGTCGAGTCGCCGAGGACGTAAATGGAGACCGGCAGGCCAATGTTGACCGAGTTGAAGTAGCTCGCGGCGGCGGCGCCGGAGGTGGCGTTGGCGAGGCCCTTGCGCCAGAAGAGCGCAAGGTAGAGCCCGGAGACGATGACGGTCGTCACGATGATAATGAGTGTGACCGGTGTGAAGACATTCGCCGGATCGGAACGCGCGACGGAGTCAAAGAGAAGCGCCGGGGTCGCCGCGTAGAACGCCACGCGGTTGAACATGAGACGCTCTCGGTCGCTGGCAATGATCCCGCGCACGGCGAGGAACCAACCAATGAAGATGACCGCCAGGATGATGGCGAAGCCCGTGAGAACGCCCTGCATGCGCTAGATGAAAGCCACGGCGATTGCGGTGAGCAGTGCCCAGATGAGCATCGCGCGGCCAGCGAGGCCGAGGACCGGGATGAGCTGGGGGCCGCGGGCGCCACGGTTGACGGTGCGCACCGCCTGCAGCGCGAACGGGAAGTAGAGCAGGCCCGCGAGCGCTGCCCAGGAACCGAACGCAATGATGATTGTGTACACGGTGGGCAGGAGCAGCAGCGCGGTAAAGAGCAGGCGAGATTTCTGGTCGCCGAGGCGCACCGCGAGGGTGATCTTGCCGGCCTCGGTGTCCGAGGGGATGTCGCGGATATTGTTCGCCAGGTTTACCGCGGAGCTCATGCCGCCCACACCGATGGCGAGGAGCACGCCGGTCCAGGAGGTGGCGTGAGCCTGCGTGAACTGCGTGCCGAGGACGGCGACGAGGCCGAAGAAGACGAAGACGGCGACCTCGCCCAGTCCCATGTAGCCGTAGGGGTTCTTGCCGCCGGTGTAGAACCACGCGCCCGCGATACACAGGGCGCCGACGAGGATGAACCACCAGGCGTCCGCGGAGATAGACAGCGCGATACCCGCGAGTGCGGCGACGCCGAAGCAGGCGAAGGCCGCGTACTTGACGTGTTGCGGTTTCGCTAATCCGCCACCGGTAAGGCGCTGCGGGCCGGTGCGGTCTTCGTCCGTGCCGCGGATGCCGTCCGAGTAGTCGTTCGCGTAGTTGACACCCACGATAAGAGCCCATGCGACGAGGAGCGCGAGGAGCGCGCGCCCGATGTGGAATCCACCGAGCGCTGCGGCAGCGCCCGTGCCCGCGACGACGGGGGCGAAGGCGTTGGCCCATGTGTGCGGGCGGGCTCCTTCGAGCCAGTCATGAGCGGTCGCGGGATACTTCTGAGCGGGTGTGGTCATGGAACATATTGTGCCACGCGCGGGTGCGGGCTCTGAATGCAGGATCGCTAGACTGTTATTCATGGATGAACACCTTCGGCTGGCGGACTTGCCCGAGCGCACCCAGGATTATCTCAAGGTCCTGTGGGATATTGCGGAGCATACCGGCGGGGACGCGGTGCCGCTGGGCGAACTGGCGCGGCGCACGGGCCAGAAGCTGCCCACGGCCTCGGAGGCGGTGAAGCGTCTGGCGGCGCAGCGGCTCGTCTATCACGAGCGCTACTCGGGCGTGCAGCTCACGGAGGAAGGCCGCCGCCTCGCCATGGGGATGGTGCGCCGCCACCGGCTGCTGGAGACCTTCCTCGTCACGACGCTGGGCTACACGTGGGACGAGGTCCACGAGGACGCGGACCAGCTCGAGCATGCGTGCTCGGATCTCTTCGTTGAGCGTCTCGACGCGCTGCTCGGCTCGCCCGCGCGCGACCCGCATGGCGATCCCATCCCAGATCCGGAGGGTCGCATCGAGGACCTGGGCACAGCCACGCTTGCCGATGCCCCCGTGGGCGCCACCGTCGCCATCGAGCGGGTCCGCGACGAGGACGCCGAGTTGCTGCGCTATCTCCAGGAACATGGGGTGCGCGTGGGCGAGAGCGTGACCGTTGAGGCGGTCGTCGCGGGACTCGTGCGGGTACGGGTCGGAGACGCCGTGATGCCGCTCGCGCTTGACGCGGCACGCGAGGTTACGGTCTCGGGAATGTAGATTTTTTGCGGCTGCACGGTTCCTCGTGTGCCGCTTATACCTGCAGGTTATCTATGCTTGAACCATAGTGTTCATTCCATTGAACTATGCGTCGGGGGTTAATAGAGGAAAATTGTTGGGAACCATTGGGGTTTCCCCGTCGACAACTGACACGTGATTTCAATAATTCATTTGTCGCCGAGGAGCTTCGGCGTTCTCAGAAGGCTCCACACTGTCGTGGGCGTCATCGTTGCGCCCTTTCTCATCGTTGCCGCGCTCACAGGCGTGCTCTATGCGCTCGCGCCGAGCCTGGAGAAGATCGTCTATGCCGACCTCACCCGGCCCTCGGGTGAAGCAGTTGTCTCGCTCGAGGACCAGGTCGAGGCAGCGCGCGAGGTGTATCCGGATCTCGCGCTCAACACCGTCCAGGTCATCCCGGGGGAGAACACTCGCGTGCTGTTTGCGGATGACGCGCTGCCCTCGAAGAGCTACACGCACGCGGTCTTCGTGGACCCGGCGACGGGTGAGGTGCGCGGCGAAAAGGTCCAGTACGGCAGCTCCCGTGCGCTGCCGCTGCGCGCGTGGCTATCCAATGGCCACCGCTCGCTGTGGCTCGGCGAGCCAGGCCGGCTCTACTCGGAGCTCGCCGCGAGCTGGATGGGCGCACTCACCATCGGCGGACTTGTGCTCTGGCTTGGCCGCCGGAAGCGCACTCGCGGCACGCTGCGCACGCATGCGTGGTTGGGTGCCCTGTGCTCTGCTGGATTTCTCTTCCTCACGGTGACGGGACTGACATGGTCCTCCGTGGCCGGCGGGAACATTGGCAAGCTACGCACACTGCTCCACTGGAAGGCGCCGCAGCTCTCGGCCTCGGCCAGCGAGCATGCTGGTCACGGTGCGGGTTCCATGGAGCACATGGACATGGGGCCGGATCTTGCGTCGCTTGATGGCGCCTATGACGTGGCGCGCGAGGCTGGGCTGCGCGGAATCCTCAACCTGCAGCCGAACGGTGCCGCGTGGAATATCACGGAGGCGCGCGCTCCCTTTGTCTTCCATAACGACGCCATCGCCGTGGTGGACGGCCACGTTGTGGAGCGTGTCAATTTCTCTGAGTGGCCGCTCGCGGCGAAGCTCACCGAGTGGCTTATCAATCTCCACATGGGCTTCCTCTTTGGACTGGTCAATCAGATTGTGCTGGCGCTTATCGCGCTCGCGCTGCTCGTCGTGAGCATTCTGGGCCTTGTCATGTGGTTCCGGAGGGGGCGGCGCTTCGCGGGCCCCCAGGGCTTCGGCAAGCTCTCGAAGCCGGCGCTGGTGACGCTCGTGCTGTGCCTGGTCATCTACGCCATTATCGCGCCGCTCTTTGGCATCTCGCTCGTGGTCTTCCTCGTCGTGGACGCCGTGTGGCGGGCTATTAGAGGCGCTGGCGCGACAGGAAGTTCCACACCTCCTGCGACGCGTCCGGCGTCCGATTCCACGTATGATTCTGTGAGTTCGTGATGAGCTGCAGTTCTTCCTTCGCACACGCGTAGACGTGGCGCTGGCCGCCGGGGATGTTCTCGATGCGTGGCGGGAACGCGCAGGCATTGCGCTTGATGTAGCTGCTCATGAGGTGGTCCACGTCGAGGAAGTGCGCGCCGTTGTGGCGGTAGCCGCCGTGATAGAACATCATCGTGTCGCCGGTGCCATGCATGATGAGGAACGGGATGGCCTCGTTCCGGCAATTCATGTTGACGGGGTCGTAGTAAGCGCCGCCCACGGCGGCCACGCCCGCGAAGACGTGGGGCAGGTGGCACGCGACGACCGCGGTCATGCCGCCGCCGTTGGAGTGACCCGTGGCGTAGATGCGCCGGCGGTCTACGTTGTAGGTGCGGTCGAGCTCATCGATGATCTGCGTGATGAACGCGAGGTCCTCGCCGGTTCGCACGACCGCGTAGGGCGCGCCCTCCCAGCCGTGGTTGATGGACTCGGGGTAGATGCGGATGGCCTCGCGCGCTGCACCCGTCTCGTTGAGGCGTGAGTAGCGGCGGAAATTCTCCGGGCTATCGCGCCAGCCGTCGAAGCCGAAGATGACCGGGGCGGGACGCGCCGGGTTATAGTGCGTGGGCATCTCGATGAGGTAGCGCCGCGTGCGGCCGGTGGACTGAGTGAAGACCTGGCCGCCGGTGCCGTTGACGAAGAACGGGGCGGGCTTCGCGTTACCCACGCGCGGGGCCGGCGCGGCGGGAAGCTGCGCCTGGGAACTTCCGGGGATGGCGCCGAGCTGCTCGTTGACCTGCGCGGTGAGGTCGGCGGCGGCTCAGTTGAGCTGGTTTGCCGTTTGGCTGCTCATGTGCCGCAGATCATCGAGGGGCGCGGCAGTGGCGATGGGGGTGGCGATTGGGGCGGCGAGGGAGAGGAGGCCGGTGAAGAGCATGGCTGTCTTCGCGCGGCCCCAGAAGTTAACAAATTTCACTCCCGTAACCTTAGTAAAAGCTGTGGGTCGTGTCTATGCTTTCTGAAAAAGGGCGGTGACGGCGCGGCGGTCGACCTTGCCGGGGCCAGTGAGTGGCATCTCGGGCAGGCGTTTTACGTCCTTCGGCACCTGCCAGCGGGGCAGGTCGTCGAGGGCGATGAGGATGTCTGTACGGGAGGCCCAGCCAGTGTAGGCAGCGACGATCATCTGACCCAGGCGCTTATCGGGGATGCCCACGACGCAGGCGGCGTCGACGCCGGGGATGTGGAGGAGGAGCTGCTCGAGGGCCTCGGGGTGGAGTTTGAGCCCGCCCGAATTGATGATGTTGTCCAGGCGCCCGGTGACGGTGAGGGTGTCGCCGTTGAGGTAGCCAGCGTCGGAGGTGGCGAACCACCCGTCGTGGAAGGCATCGGAATGCACATTGCGGTAACCGTGCGCGATGGTGGGTCCGCCCAAGAGGATGCGACCGTCATCGTCGATCTGGATTTCCGTATCACGAAGTGAGACGCCATCGTAGACGCAGCCACCGGCGGTCTCCGAGGAACCGTAGGTGGTGACGGGACGAATGCGCAGTTTGCGGGCGGATTCGAGGAGCTGAGGGTGCGTGGCGGCGCCGCCGACGAGGATGGCGTCGAATTCGCGCAGCGCGTCGATGCCTTGGAGGGAATCCATGGCCTTGGCGAGCTGCATGGGGGTCAGTCCCGTGTACATGCGGTCGCCTGTGGCGGCGAGCTCGGCTGCGGCCTTCGCGAAGGCGGGGACGTCGAAGCCGTGGCTGAGATCGAGACAGAGCGGCTCGACGCCGGCGACGAGCGAGCGGACGAGGACCTGGATCCCTGCGATGTGGTGGGCGGGCATGGCGAGCAGCCACTGGCCAGGGCCGCCGAGGCGCTCGTGGGTGGCATCGGCGCTCGCGACGAGGTTGGCGGCGGTAAGTTGTGCGCCCTTCGGCGTGCCCGTGGAGCCGGAGGTGGGGACGACGAGGGCGATGTCCTCGGCGATGGGTTCGCCGACTCGCATGTGGTTGCGCAGCAGCTCTGCCTTCGTCTTATCCTCGGCGGGGACGGGTACATAGGAATGTCGCCCCGCTATCGCTGCCTCCAGATCGTCCAGGATGGCGGACGGGTCGTGGAGACTAACGGGTAGCGGGGCGAGAAGATGAGTCACGGTACGTAGGCTACCGCGAGCGGTGAGGATTTAGGCGCGGGCGCGCGCCTTTGCGATGAACTGGTCGGCGGAGTGCGTGCCAGGGCCAGCGGCGATGAGCATGAGGGCTGCGGCAAGAATCATGCCGACGAGCTCCCAGCCGCCGCCGTCGACGAAGATGCCGTTGCCGGCGTGGACGATGGCGAAGGCGCCCAGCATGTCGATGGCGACGAGGCCAGCAACCCAGCGGGTGAGCAGGCCGATGATGAGCAGGATGCCGCCGACGAGCTCGATGATGGCAGCGACCGGAGCGGCGATGCCCGGGGCCGGAACGCCCATGCCCTCGAAGGCGGTGGTGGTGCCCGCGATGGTCCACTCGGTGAACTTCTGCCAGCCGTGGGCAGCGAGGACGATGCCCACGATGAGGCGAGCGGCGAGCATGACAAACGAGCTCGCGAGGTTCATGGTCGATACGGAAATGCCGGAATACTTCATGGGGAGTGACTTTAACCTTGAAGTAAGGGCAACGTCCAATCCTTGTGCGGGATTTTTACTTTAAAGATAAAGTGACTCGTGTCCCTATTGGTAGGGATTTCGCAGCTCATCGTCATGATCGAAAGGGCGCTCGTCCGTGTCGCGGGCGTCGCGCAATCCTTTGATCATCCAGACGCGGGCGCCGATGATGCCGCAGAGGGCAACGACGGCGAAGGCGATGGCGAGATAAACCATGGCAGTCTGTGGAACCTGACTAGTAGTAATACGGGAACTCGTCCCAGTTCGGGTCGCGCTTCTCGAGGAAGGCGTTCTTGCCCTCGACGGCCTCGTCCGTCATGTAGGCCAGGCGGGTGGCCTCGCCGGCGAAGACCTGCTGGCCCATAAGTCCATCGTCGGTGAGGTTGAAGGCGAACTTGAGCATGCGCTGGGCGGTGGGGGACTTCATATTGATCTCGCGGCCCATCTGGATGGCGGCGTCTTCAAGGTCGGCGTGGTCGACGACCTCGTTGACGGCGCCCATCTCGTACATGCGCTGGGCGTCGTAGGTGCGGCCTAAGAAGAAGATCTCGCGGGCGTATTTCTGACCCACCATCTTTGCGAGGTAGGCGGAGCCGTAGCCGGCGTCGAAGGATCCCACGTCCGCGTCGGTTTGCTTGAAGCGGGCCTCCTGGCGCGAGGCGACCGTCATGTCGCAGACGACGTGGAGGGAGTGCCCGCCGCCCGCGGCCCAGCCGTTGACCACGGCGATGACAACCTTGGGCATGGTGCGGATAAGCCGCTGGACCTCCAGGATGTGGAGGCGGCCGCCCTCGACCTTCTCGCGGGCGGTATCGACGGTGTCCGCGGTCTCACCATCCGCGTAGCGGTAGCCCGAGCGGCCGCGAATACGCTGGTCGCCGCCGGAGCAGAAGGCCCAGCCGCCGTCTTTCACGGAGGGGCCGTTGCCGGTGAGCAGAACCGTGCCCACATCGGGGGTGCGGCGCGCGTGGTCGAGGACGTGGTAGAGCTCGTCCACGGTGTGCGGGCGGAAGGCATTGCGCACTTCCGGGCGGTCGAAGGCGATACGGACGATGCCGTCGGCGCGGCTCTCACCGATCAAGCGGTGATACGTGATGTCCGTGAGGTCCTCGAAGCCGGGGACCTTAGTCCACAATTCCGGCTTGAACGGGTTGTCCGTGCTGTAAGTTCTCTGCTCGCTCATGACTGACAAATCTAGTCGTTCGCAGCCGTGAGATCAGGAAAGCGAGGACACCCAGCCCCGCGTTGGTGACGGCCATGCCTGCGGAGGTCGCCGCGTTGAGGTGATAGGCCAACCAGAATCCGCCCAGGGCACCCAGGATGCCAATCCCGCACGCGGTGGCGAGCATGGTCATCACGCGCGTGGTGAGCAGGCGTGCGGCACACGCAGGAATGACCATGAGTGCGATGACGAGCATGGCGCCGGCGGCCTGAAAGGCGGCCGTCGCGGTGAGTGAGACGAGCGCCATGAAGGCGACGTGGAGTCCGCGAGTGCGCAGGCCTGCGCTGTGTGCGAAGGCGGGATCGAAGGTGCTGGTTGTAAGCCGCGGGAGGGCAACGGCACAAAAAGTGACGTTGAGAATCGCGATGATGGCCATGACGAGCGCGTAGCCCGGATGCGTGAGCGCGACGAGGTTGAGATCGCCCACCAGGACCGCATGCACGTCGAGGTGGACGTGGCTCATGCGCGTGGAGATGAGGATGACGCCGGCGGCAAAGAGCGCCGGGAAGATAAGGCCCAGCGGGGCATCGCCCGCAAGCAGGCCGGAGCGTCCCAGCCATTCCGTACCGAGGGCGACGGCTAAGCCTGCCGATGCCGCCGTCACGAGCAGGACTGGCGAGTCAATGTCCGCAGTAAACAGGTAGCCCACGGCGATGCCGGGCAGGACCGCGTGGCCGATGCCGTCGATGACCATGGATTCGCGCTTGAGTACGACGAAGACGCCGGGCAGCGCGCAGGCGAGAGCCGTGGCAACGGCGAGGAGGCAGGCGGCAAGTGCGAGACTCATGCGATCACCGCCCGGCGGCGCGGGGAGACGGCGAGCGACACGGCGACAACGGCCGCCTGCACGAGGACGATGGTGGGGCCGGTGGGAATGGCGAAGTGGATTGACAGTGCAGTTCCTAGGACGGCGCAGGCGGCGCCGAGAAAGGAGGCGAGACCTATGAAGGTGGGGAGGCGGTGGATCCACTGACGGGCCGCGGCGGCGGGGCTCACGACGACGGCGACCATGAGGACGACGCCCACGACCTTGACGCCGAGGACGGTGATGACCGTGATGGCGACGAAGGCGAGTGTGTTGATGATTCTTGTACGCGTGCCGGTGACGCGGGCGAAGGCGGGATCGAAAATCATGACGGAGTGATGGTTGTGCACGACGGCAAGCACGACGAGGATGCCCACGCCGATGACGAGGGAGGTAACGACGTCGGCGCGGGTGAGCGTCGAGGCGTTGCCGAGTAAGAAGTCCTGGATGCCAGCCTTGCCCGGCAACGGCGTGCGCGAGACGTACTGCAGGATGAGCATGCCCACGGAGAAGAACGTGGTGAGCACAGCGGCCATGACGGCATCCTGTTTCAAGGGGGTGACCTGGGGGAGGGTGTGGATGGCGGCGACGGCGAGCAGTCCGGTGGCCACGGCGCCGCACACGAGGACTCCGACAGTGCGGCCGTTCATGCCAAGCGCGGTCGCCGTGACAAAGGCGATGAGGAGGCCGGGCAGGCTGGAGTGGGAGACGGCATCGGCAAGCAAGGATTGCCGGCGCAGATAGACCAGCGGGCCGAGCGCCCCGGCGCACGCACCGATGGTGACGGTGCCCGCGAGTGCCTGCTGGTAGGTGTAGTTGGTGAAGAGCTCGGTGAGGATCATGGCAGACTAAACAACTCGGAGATGGCGGACTCGGTGAGAGTGGTCTCAGTGGGGCCCGCGGCGAGGATTTTGCGGTTCGCCACGAGGACGACGTCATCGCAGAGCTCGGCGACCTCGGCGAGGTCGTGGTGGACGAGGATGATGGTCGTGCCCTGGTTTCGCAGCTCCCGGAGGATTGTTGTGATCGTGGCCTGGCTCTGTTGGTCGACGCCGGCGAAGGGCTCGTCGAGGATGAGGATGTCCGGCTCACATGCGAGGGTGCGCGCAAGCAGCGTGCGCTGGCGCTGGCCCCCGGACAGGGCGCTGATGGGATCGTTGCGTTTGTCAGCTAGGCCGACGCGTTCGAGCATGTGGTCCGCGATCTGCTTGTCGTTGCGGCTCGGCCACTGCCACCAGCGTAGGTGGGGCGTGCGGCCCATGAGCGCGACGTCAATAAGCGTGGCGGGGAAGTCCCAATCGATATCTGCATGTTGCGGCATATAGCCCACGGTGCCGTCTATGTCGATTTGCGCGCCGGGAGCGGGTAGCAGGCCCACCGCCGCCTTGATGAGAGTGGACTTACCAGCGCCATTGGCGCCAATGAGCCCCGTCATCGCTCCAGTGCGAAAGGTAATGGCTACATCCTCGAGCACCGGTGTGTACCCGTAGGCGACGGTGAGACCTGCAAGTCTTATCATTTGGTGAGCGCCTCCGCGACGGCGTGAGCGTTGTGCTCAAAGGCGCCCAAGTAGGTGTCATTCGGGGCGTCGGGGCCCAGCGTGTCCGCGAACAGCTCTTCCGAGGAGACCGTGACGTTCCAGCCGCGGGCGTGCACGGCCTCCTTGAGGGAGGTCACCGCCTGCGGGTTCGCCAGGTTGTCCTGGAAGATGACGGGGATCTTCTTCTCCGCGATGGTATCGGCGAGCTCCGAGATTTCCGTCGGGGACTTCGCAGCCTCGGAGGTCACGAAGTCCGTCGCGTGAATCTCGAAGTCGAAGGTCTTACCGAAGTAGTTGAAGGCGTCGTGGCCGGTGATGAGGACGCGGGGCGTGGCGTTTTCCAGCTCGGCACGCGCCTTGTCCTCGGCGGCCTGAATCTGCTTCTCATAGTCATCCGCGGCCTGGACGTAGGCGGCGGCGTTGTCCTTATCGACCTCGCCGAGCTTGGCGCCCAGCGCGTCGACGACCTGGGTCCACAGCTCCGGGCTGTTCCAGATGTGCGGATCGTAGAGCTTCTCGCCGTCCGCGCTGCGCTCCGGCCAGGGCAGCAGACCCGCCTGGTCCACCTTGTCGCCGACCGCGATCTGCTTGTCGCCCAGCGACTCGAGTTGGTCGATCATCTGTGCCTCGAGGTGCAGGCCGTTCCACACGACGAGGTCCGCGGACTGCATGGCCTCGATGTCTTTCGTCGTGGGTTGGTACGTGTGCGGGTCGCCGCCCGGGCCGACCATCGTGGTGATCTCGGCGTCCGGCGCGATGTTGTGCACGGCGTCAGCCAGGTAGCCCGTCGTGGCAAAAACGGTGAGGTGGTCCTTCGGTTTGTCGGCGCTCGCATCGCTCGAACACGCGCTCAAGGCCAGCGCGGCGGCGCACAGGGTGACGAGCGCAGGAATGCGTTTCACGTGCGTATCTCTCATTTCTCTAAAATTGAAGTAAAGAGTTCAATCTGTTGAACAT
This sequence comes from Corynebacterium sp. DNF00584, assembly GCF_001552965.1. Lineage (NCBI taxonomy): Bacteria > Bacillati > Actinomycetota > Actinomycetes > Mycobacteriales > Corynebacteriaceae > Corynebacterium > Corynebacterium sp. DNF00584. The sequence goes on from NZ_KQ959749.1 coordinate 146,884, forward strand.
TGAAAAATGTACATACTCCCGACACTTATTGCAAGTGATTGTGATTTAGACCCCGTGAGTATGCGAAAAGCGGGGACGCGTCATCGCGTCCCCGCTGTTTTGAACGTGTAGTCCCCTTGCCCAACCCTCGTCCACGTTCCCTCATCCCAGCGCGGTGGTGGTGATATGTGAGCGGTGCGCGGGGTTGTTACCCGCTTGTGCTCCTGTGACATGTGCGGCGGACTGCGCAATACGGTGGGAAGACTTGAACTTCCCAGCCTGCTCCGCTACCAGGCTGCCAACAGAATCCTTGGGTTTTCTCGTCCAAGGCCGAGGTGCGCTCGCTGATGTGGGGTGGCGTGGACTACCAACTACGTTTAGACGACTTCGGTGCTCCAGTTCTTCTGCTGAATCTTTGTGTCGAGCTCCCGGTAGGCCTTGGAGACTTCGTCGATCTTCTTTCGCAACGCCGCGACGTCGAGGGTGGAGACGAACTTAATCTCGCTGCGGGAGAACCGGTCTTGGCGCGCGGCGGCGGCTTCGGCGGCATCGGCAAGCAGGCGGCGACGCCGGATGAGTCCGTCGCGGTCCGCGAGCGCCGCGGTGAGGTTGCGCTCAGCGTCGAACGCGGTGGCCGAGTTTGTTGCGTTGATTGCTTTGACCAGCTCGTCGATGCGGTCCACGAGGTGTTCCGCCTCCGCGAGGAGCTCTGCCGGATCCTCGTCCGGGGTATCGCCCTCTTGGACGCGGGCCACGGCGACGATGCGTGAGCGTAGTTCGTCGAGGCGGGCCTGGGCTTCGGCGCGCTCGGCGAGGGCTTCAGCTAACAACATGGTGAGTTCCTTTCCTTTCTCCCTCGCTTGTGGTCTGTGGGGAGCGTATCGTTACACACGATTATCCAATAAACATGAACGCGAAGAGCGTGTTGAGGATGGTCGCGGTGATCATCGGTACAGAAGTGCGCTTGACCAGGCGAATGGGGTTGACCTTGATGGCGCCGGAGACGATGAGGACCGCGGCATTGACCGGGGAGACCTGGCGCATGAGGTTGGAGGTGCCCCAAATCGCGGTGAGCATCTGCGGCGCGTGAATGGACGTCTCGGCTGCGAGGCCAGGGACGACCTCGGAGAAGGCGAAGTACGGAGCGGTGCCGGAGCCGGTGAGCGCGGACATCGCGGCGGTCGCGGCGACGAAGATGAGCACGATAATGACGGCGGCGCCGGACGAACCCTTGGTGGCGTCGATGAGCATGTCGATGACGCCCATTTGGGTAATGCCCTCGACGAGGACTGCGGCGGCCACGAGGAGGGCGACTACGCCGGCTGCGCCTTCGCCCATTCCCTTGAAGAAGGACTTGGTGGAGTCCATGGCGGTCTCGATGGAGCGGCCGCGGATAGCCTCGATGATCATCGCAATGAAGAGGGAGACGACCGTGACAGGCAGGATGTCAGCCTCGAAGGGGATGACGCCGGTGCGATTGAGAATGGCCGAGATGATGATAAGTAGCAGCGGGAGCAGAGGCAGGACAGCGTAGAAACCCGGCAGTCCGGCGGCGCGCTCGATGGCTTCGCGGGCAGTGCGTTCGGATTCGCTCTCCTCGGTGGCTTCTCCGGCGTGTTCTTCCATGTAGTGCTTGCGGTCCGACTTGTCGCAGCGGTGTTGCCACCACATGTGGACGAACGCGGTAATGAGCAGGGTGGGCACGGTGGCGCGGGCGACGGAGCCGTAGACGAATTCGGTGACGGACATGTCCGTGAGATCCGCGCCTTGAATGAGACCAGCCTCGAGCGGCGTCGGCATGATGGTCGAGGAGGTCACGACGATGGCGGCGACGGTGAGCGGCGTGAGCCCTGCGGCGATGAGCGCCGGCAGAAGTGTCGCCACAAGGAGCAGGGAAAGCGCTGCGGCGGACGGGATGACGAGTGAGAGCAGCGAGCCAATGACGAAGCCGACGGGCACCAACCAATAGGAGCCATTAAAGCGCTTGAGCGGCGAGGAGAGCACGACGACGGTCTTCGCGTCCGCGCCGATGTGACGCATGTAGGACACGAAGCCGAAGAGCACCATAATCGCCATGCCGATGCCGCTGAAACGAGCCTTGAACAGGGCGTCGACCACGAGGAGCTGGTCGTAGAAGGCGTTGCCGGTGGCTTCGATTTCGGTGGTGCGCATGTCTGCGCGGCCGGTGAGTGCGGCGAGCATGAGGAGGGCGACGCCTACTCCGAAGATGGCGGCGGCCGCATGAACCTTTTTATAGATGAGCCACACGACGGCCGCGATGGCCGCGAGGGCGATGATGAGATAGAGCACGGTAAGTCAATTCCTTCACTGGTACGAAGAGCTGCCGCCTGGCATGCGCTGCTGGCGGTGGGGCTCCGAGGAGCGATAGAAGGCTAACCGCGGTTGTTATAACCTTTCCTGGTTAGGTTATCACCCTGTGTGGACCAGTCGCACCTCGTGGGGTGCATTATTCTGGGTCGTATGCAGATTAACGTTGACGACGTCCTTGACCGCGCGCGCGTGGTTGCCCTTCCGCTGGCCGTACAATTCCGCGGCGTGACCACCCGCGAGGCTCTCCTCATCGAGGGGCCCGCCGGCTGGGGCGAGTTTGCGCCCTTCCTCGAATACGGCCCCGAAGAGTCCGCGCACTGGCTGGCCGCTGGCCTCGAGGCCGCGTACGAGGGCTTCCCTTCGCCCGTCCGCTCCGAGGTCGAGGTCAACGGAACCATTCCGGCCGTGCCGGCGGAGATGGTGCCCGAGGTCATGCAGCGCTATCCGGGCTGCCGCACCTTCAAAATCAAGGTTGCCGAGCCGGGCCAGACGCTCGCGGACGACGTCGCGCGCGTTCAGGCCGTGCGCGAGGCAGTCCACGACATGGGCCGCGTTCCCGTCCTGCGCGTGGACGCCAACGGCGGCTGGAGCGTCGACGAGGCCATCGAGGCCGCCAAGGCGCTCATGCCGCTTGACTACATGGAGCAGCCCTGCCGCACCGCCGAGGAACTCGCCGAGGTCCGCTCGCGCCTCATGCGCTCTGGGCTTTTTGTGCGCGTTGCTGCCGATGAATCCATTCGCAAGGTCGCAGACCCCTACCGCGTTGCCGAACTTCAAGCTGCCGATGTCGCCGTGGTCAAGGCCGCGCCCCTCGGCGGGGTTAAGCGACTGTTGCAGATCGCCCACGACTTGCGTGCACACCATATGGACATCACGGTGGCCTCGGCGCTCGACACGTCGGTGGGAATCTCCATGGGCCTCGCTGCCGTGGCCGCGCTCCCCAAGATCCTCGACGATGAAGACATCGACGTCACCCCGGCCGCCGCCGGCCTGGCCACCGGCTCGCTCTTTATCGAGGACGTCTGTCCGCCGCGCGAGCTCGTGGACGGCTTCCTGCGCGTGGAGCACCCCGCGCCGTCGGAGGACCGCCTCACTGAGTTGGCCGCCTCTGCTGAGCGTCGCGACTGGTGGTTCAACCGTGTCCGCGAGAGCTGGCAGTATCTCTAGAAGCTTGTGCCAAAACTAATCCCCTCGTGGAATTGCCAGGCCGGACTCTTCAACGTCCCCGGGACCGGCGAGTGCGGGCGCAGTGTGGTGCGGTGTGCAACGGTCTCCTTGATAACGTCGCGCACTAACTCGAAGTGATAGTTCGTGCATGTATCGGTGAATTTCAGAGGCGCCCAGCCGAGCTGCACGGCCTGAATGGATTTCCACAGGCCGATATAAAAGGTGTCATTGTTGTTGTGCGGCAAGTGATAATGCAGCGAATCCCAGTCGATGACGACGCGGGCTGCGGGGAAGGCGAGGTCCCAGTAATAGGCCTCGAGCTTGAAATTGGGCACAGGCTCGAGGCCAGCCTTGCGCAAGTGAAACAGCATTGTGCGTTCCCACTTGGAGGCGGTGCCCACGCCTGCCTTAAACGCAAGTTCTCGAATGGCGCTGGGGCGCTTTAGTTGGGCTAAATCTGCTTCGAGACGCTCACCGCCGCGGACGCCTGTGTAGTGATTGAGCAGGAGATTTCCCGGATTCTCGAGCTTCTCATGGGCGAGCGCGTCAGAGAGGGCTTGCGCGACGTTGACTGTCCTTATGTCGTTGATGGATCTGCTTGGGGCCTCGGAGCGGATGAGGCGGATGTGTGAATTCGCCAATGGCGTTCTGATGTGCGGCACGCGCAGGAAGACGGGGCGAGATTCTTCCGTCAAGTCATGGAGGGCCAGGGCGTTGAGACCGGTGACCGCGCCTTCGGGATACAGACTCGCGATGTCGGCGAGGCTTCCCGTAGTTGAGTAGATACCGGCCTTGAGTTTAATGAGTCGGCCATCGGCTACCGCCTTGTTCTGGCGAGTCTTGGTTGTACCGAGCTCTCGGAGTTGTCGCGTCGTGTAGATCGTCATGACCTATTGGACTGAGCCAGCAGCGTGGAGGTTCCACGCGCATGCCGAAACCCCACCCGAACTCACGGATTCTGTACAGCAATCCACAGTACGGGTGGGGTGTGGTGTGGGGTTGGCGCCCAGAGCCGACCCAAACTCTCGGTACCTGTACGAAATTTCCATGTTTGGGTGGGGTGTGGGCTTTAGCTATCGCGGGGGAGTGGGAGGTCAGCACATCTCTCGGTCCTAGGCTAAGTGGCTAGTTCACACTAGGACGGTCAGTCTGTCAATAACGGAAGACTCGACGCTTTACATATTTATGCATGCTTTTAAGGGGGATGACTTTTCAGCCGACTCACAGGTTGACCGTGTACCTCTTTATACATGCCTACTAACACCCCCAATAATGGCCGGAACGAGCGGATGAGCGACGAGACTCAGCAGTTCGAGCGTCCGCGCCAGGTCTTCCCGGAAGACGAGACGCGTGTGCAGCCAGCGCAGTCGCAGTATCAGAACTATCAGTACCAGCAGCCAGCACCGCAACCGGCACCCCAACCGGCGTCCCAGCAGGCACCACGGCAAGAGCCGCCGCGCTCCTATGACGTGCCGGAGGAGCGCTCCTCGGGAAGTGGCTTGACGGGCATTCTCGTCGGCCTGCTCGTGTTGGCGCTCATCGCGCTCGCGGCGTTGGCCTATATGTATACGCGCGCCGCAAACCAGGAGCCGCCTGCTCCGGAGACCATTACGCAGACGGCCACGGCGACGGTGACGGACACCCCGAGCCCCGTCACGCAGACCCAGACGGAGACCGTCACCGAGACAGTGACGGAGACGCCGGAGCTCACCCGGGAGCTGCCTACCTCGCTGCCCAGGGACTTGGGCGAGGGCGCTGATAACGTCGACGATCTTCTCAACGAGATCTTCGGCGGAAATTAGGGCACGGGCTAGACTGGGCTGCTATGGACCAGACCGCACAGACCGAATCCATTGAGCTGGCGCAGGCCGTCGCCGCGCAGCTCGCGCGCCACTGTACTGACGTTGTCATTTGCCCAGGCTCGCGCAACGCGCCGCTCAACTTGGCGCTGCTCGCCCGCCCGGATCTCAAGGTGCACACGCGCATCGATGAGCGCTCCGCCGCGTTCCTCGCGTTGGGCCTGGCGCGAGTGCAGCGCCGCCACGTCGCGGTCGTCATGACCTCAGGCACGGCCGTGGCCAACGCGTTGCCGGCGCTGGTCGAGGCGCGCCACTCGCACACGCCGCTCGCGGTGGTCTCTGCGGATCGCCCGGAGCGCCTCGTGGGCACGGGTGCCTCGCAAACCATCGAGCAGCAGGGCATCTTTAGCAACTTCGCGGACACGACGCAGGTCGCGTCGCCGGAGGATATTCCGGCGATGGCGCAGCGCTTTACCCAGGACTTTGCGGTGCATATCAATGTCGCGCTCGACGTGCCGCTCGTGGGCACGGAGCTTCCCTCTACGCCGGATGATCGAACCCTGCGCCGCGCGCCGTCCGTCCGCTTCGTGGACCACGGCGAGGTCGAGCTCGACCTCACCCGCAATACGTTGGTCATCGCGGGCGACGAGGCCTGGGACGTCGAGGGCCTTGAAGACGTGCCCACCATCGCAGAGCCCACGGCGCCCGCGCCGTACCATCCGGTGCACCCGCTCGCGGCGAGCATCTTCCGCAAGGACCACGTGAGTGCGAACGACTATGTGGTCAATACGCGTGTCGAGCAGGTCATCGTTGTCGGCCATCCGACGCTGCACCGCGGGGTGCTGGCGCTCCTCAGCGATCCCGCTATCGAGTTCGTGACGCTCTCGCGCACGGCGGACTTCACGAATCCGCGCGGCGAGGCCGCCCGGAAGGGTACCCGCGTCAAGGTGAGCGGCGAGCCCACGCGCGACTGGATGAAGGTCTGCGAGGGCGCGGCCGAGATGGGCGGCGCCGCGGTGCGCGAAGTCCTAGAAAATAAGGACTATGGATTTACCGGCCTGCACGTGGCGGCCGCCGTGGCGGATACACTCGCCGTGGGTGACGCGCTCGTCCTCGGCGCCTCGAATCCGGTGCGCGACGCCAGCTTCGTGGGTCTTCCTTTCGACGGCGTGGAGACCTACTCGCCGCGCGGCGCCGCTGGCATCGACGGCACGGTGGCCCAGTCCATCGGCGTGGCGCTGGCCACCCAGTCCCGCGAGGCCACGGAGATTCGCGCGCCGCGCACCGTCGCGCTCATGGGGGACATCACGTTCCTCCACGACGCTTCTGCTCTGCTCATCTCGCCGGGTGACCCGCGCCCGGAGAACCTCACCATCGTTGTCGCGGACGATAACGGTGGCGGCATCTTCGAGACCCTGGAAATCGGACAGGAATCCCTGCGCCCTGCCTTCGAGCGGGCTTTTGGAACGCCGCAGGAGGTGGGCATCGGCCAGCTGTGCGAGGCCTACGGCGCAGACTACCGTGAGGCGAACTCGGCGCAGGAGCTGCTCGACCTGCTCGCGGAGCTCAAGGAAACTTCGACGGGGATTACCGTTGTGGACGCCCACACGACGCGCGGCACGCGCCGGGCGCTTCATGCCGAGCTCGCCGCGAAGACCAGTGTCTAGGAGGCGCGTACGGCAGGTGCTGCTCGCGGTCTACGCGGTGGCACTCCTGGGAGCCTTTGCCATGGTCGCAGGCCCCTTCATGAATGACCGCTCCATTGCGGTGGAGCCGGGCCGAGCGCTGGCGACGGTGACGAACGTGGGCTGGCTGCGCACCTCGGTCGACTTCCAGGACTCGCAGGGTCTTTACCATTCGCCGCCGACGGGACTCATCTATCCCACGGGCCTGGGCGAGGGCCAAAAGGTCTGGGTGACGTATAAGCTGTCGAATCCGGACCTGGTCAAGGTGGAAGGGCGCGAATGGACGCTGTCTATCATCCCGGCGCTCTCCGTCGCCGTGGTAGCGAGCCTCATTTTTGGGCTAGCCTGGCGGGGAACGAGCCTGAAAAAGAATTAATGTTGAGTTCACCCACTGGTTTCTTCGACGTGTAAAGGTATAACACATGCGTGTCGCCATTGTTGCTGAATCTTTCTTGCCCAACGTCAACGGAGTAACCAACTCTGTGCTGCGCGTCCTGGAGCACCTGCATGCGGAGGGACACGAGGCCATCGTTGTGGCGCCGGGCGCGCGCGAGGGTCAGGAAGAAATCCCGGATTACCTGGGCTTTCCCATCCATCGCGTGCCCACGGTGAAGGTTCCGCTCGTAGATTCCCTGCCGGTGGGCGTGCCCACCTCCGCCGTGGATGGCGCCATTCGTGACTTTCAGCCGGACATCATTCACCTGGCCAGCCCGTTCGTGCTCGGCGCGGCCGGCGCCTTCGTCGCGCGTCAGCAGCGCATCCCGGCCGTGGCGCTCTACCAAACGGACGTGGCCGGCTTCGCCACGAAGTACCACGCCTCCGCACTGGCCCACGGCGTGTGGGAGTGGCTGCGCACCATCCACAATTCCTGCCAGATGACGCTTGCGCCGTCCTCGCCCACCATCGCGGACCTGGAAGAACATAACATCAAGAACGTGCGCCACTGGGGCCGCGGCGTGGACGCGGTGCGTTTCCATCCCTCCAAGCGCTCGGAAGAACTGCGCCGCCAGTGGGATCCCACGGGCTCGAAGAAGATTGTGGGCTTCGTTGGTCGCCTCGCCGCGGAGAAGGGCGTGCACCGCTTGGCCGGGCTCGATGAGCGTTCCGATATTCAGGTCGTCATCGTCGGCGATGGTCCCGAGCGCCCGCTCCTCGAGGCCCAGCTGCCGCACGCTATCTTCCTCGGCGCACTCAGCGGCGAGGAGCTCGCGCATGCGTACGCCTCGCTCGATATCTTCGTTCATGCTGGCGAGTTCGAGACCTTCTGTCAGGCCATCCAGGAGGCGCAGGCCTCGGGCGTGCCCACCATCGGCCCGCGCGCTGGCGGCCCTATTGATTTGATTGAGGAAGGCTACAACGGCCTGCTCCTCGACGTCGACACCTTCGTCGAGGATCTGCCCGGCGCCGTGGACGCGCTGCTTAACCCGGAGATCCACGCGGAACTGCGCAAGAACGCCCGCGCCTCCATTGCGAATAAGACGTGGGACGCGCTGTGCCGCCAGCTCCTGGACTCCTACGAGGAAGTCCTTGAGGACACGCGCCGCGTGCCGCTGACCATCATCGGCCAGCGCCCGGAGCTGCCGCGCTGGGCCGCCCGCGCTCTGGGCGCGCGCGTGGCATAGACTGGTTTTCCGTGGCGAAATTTAACCTCAAGGCAGATCTCGACAAAGACCCCGCAGACGTGGCGAAGATGTTCGATGGCGTGGGCAAGAACTACGACATCACCAACACCGTCCTCTCCTTCGGACAGGACCGCCTGTGGCGTAAGCGCACGCGTGAGCGTCTCGGCCTGCAGCCAGGGGAGAAGGTCCTTGATCTTGCCGCTGGCACCGCTGTGTCTACGGTGGAGCTGGCCAAGTCTGGCGCCTGGTGTATGGCCTGCGATTTCTCGCGCGGCATGCTCGCGGCGGGCAAGGACCGTAACGTGCCCAAGGTCGCGGGCGACGGCATGCAGCTGCCCTTCGCGGACAACACGTTTGACGCCGTGACCATCTCTTATGGACTGCGCAATATTCACGACTTCGAGCTCGGCCTGCGTGAGATGGCTCGCGTAACCAAGCCCGGTGGCCGCCTGGCCGTGGCGGAGTTCTCCAAGCCCGTCATTCCGGTCTTTGGCACGGTGTACAAGGAATACCTTATGCGCCTGCTCCCGCCGGTCGCGCGCCTCGTGTCCTCGAATCCGGACGCGTACGTCTACCTCGCCGAGTCGATCCGCGCTTGGCCGGAACAGAAGGAACTCGCCGCTGCCATTAACCGCAACGGTTGGACGGGTGCCAATTGGCAGAACCTCACCGGCGGCATCGTGGCGTTGCACAGCGCGGTCAAACCGGCGTAGTTCCGGCAGTTCACGACAACGAAGCCCTCAGATCCACGCGGATATGAGGGCTTGTTTGATGTGAAATCCCTTAAGACCACAGTGGGGTGTCACGGCGCGCCCACGCCACGCCGTGACCCGCCAGTTTCCAGGCGCGCGCGATGAGATCGCGGTCCTCGTCCGTGATGAGGTTGCCCATGAGCCGCGCCGCAGCGGGCATGAGCATGCGGCCCACGGGTCCGCGCAGGGCGACAGGGCCCGCGACGGGGAGGAACTGCGGGTACGTGAGCAGCCGTGCGGCGGTGCGGGCGAGCACGAAAGCCTCGCCGTAGGCAGCGCGCAGGCGGTCCGGCCACACGAGCGTGAAGTCCTTTCCTCCCAAAAGGGAGACGGCCATGGCGGCGGTCTCCAGCCCGTAGTCGATGCCCTCGCCGTTGAGTGGGTTGACGCACGCGGCGGCGTCGCCGATGAGCATCCAGTTCGCACCCGCGACGGTGCTTACGGCACCGCCCATGGGCAACGCTGCCGATGCCACCTTTTCTACCGGTCCCAGACCCCACTCGGCGCGCTGTTGCGCGGCGTAGGTCTCCAGGAGCTTCTTGGTGTTGATCTTCGCGGGGCGGGACTTTGTGGACAGCGCGCCTAAGCCGATATTGACTTGGCCGAGCTCCGCGCCCAGCGGGAAGATCCAGCCGTAGCCGGGCTGGACTACGCCGTCGGCGTCCTTGAGCTCGACGTGCGAGTGCATCCAGCCCTCGCTGGCGTGAGGGGAAGAGGAATACGAGCGCGCCGCGATGCCGTACACCTCGTCTTTGTGCCACGTGCGGCCGAGCTGCTTGCCGAAGGTGGAGCGCACGCCGTCGGCGACGATGATCCAGCGGGCTTTCATGGTGTCCGTGGCGCCCGACCCATCAACGACAGAAAAACTGACGATCCGGTTTCCGGCCAGCTCAGGCGCGGTGGCCGTGCCGTGGAGCAGTGTTGCTCCGGCGGCGACGGCCTCACGTACGAGGAGCGCGTCGAACTCGTGACGGGGAAGCGCAGTGCCCTCGTTCGTCGGGTACGTGTCGGGCCAGGGCGCCGTGACGGAGCCGCCGTAGCCGTGGAGCTTGAGGCCGTGGTTGCGGTAGCTCGGGTTGACCTTGATGCCGAGGAGATCCAGTTGATGCATAGCGCGCGGGGTAAGTCCATCGCCGCAGGTCTTATCGCGGGGGAATTCGGCGGAATCGAGGAGCGCCACCGAGTGTCCGGCGCGAGCGGCGTGGATGGCGGCCGCCGCGCCAGCAGGACCGGAGCCGACGATTGCTACATCAAAAAGCTGGGACATGGAACCCATTGTGGCAGAGCGGGCACCTCAACTATGTCTAACCCCTGCGAGTGGACTAGGTTAGTAGGAGATTATTGACGTCAACGACTGCCACAAAAGGACCATTACAGATATGAGCAACGGCGACAACACCGTGGACCTGGGTGACCCGCAGCTTACCGCGCGTGTGGCCGAAGGCGTCGCTGCTGTGGAAGCTCGCCTGTATAAGGAGATCGACCGCGGCGAGAGCTTTGTGAGCGAGAAAGCTCTGCATCTTACCGCCGCTGGCGGCAAGCGTTTCCGTCCCATGATGGCGCTGCTGGCTTCCGAGTATGGCGAGCGTCCGGGGTGCCCGGACGTCATTACTGCGGCGACCTCGGTGGAGATGGTCCACGTGGCAACGCTCTATCACGACGATGTCATGGACGAGGCTGACCGCCGCCGTGGCGTGCAGTCCGCGAACTCCCGGTGGTCGAATTCCGTGGCTATCCTCGCTGGCGACGCGCTGCTCGCGCACGCCTCGCGCCTCATGTCGCAGCTCGACACCCACACGGTGGCGCACTTCGCGGATACCTTCGAGGAACTCGTCACCGGCCAGATGCGTGAGACCATCGGCGCGGGCGAGGCCAATGCCATCGAGCACTACACGGCCGTCATCCGTGAGAAGACCGCCGTTCTTATCGCCTCGGCGGCCTACCTTGGCGCCTACCACTCGGGTGCCACTCTGGAGCATGCCACCGCGCTGCACAAGATCGGCTCGCTCGTGGGCATGATTTTCCAGATCGTCGACGACATCATTGACATCTTCTCCGATCCGAAGGACTCCGGTAAGACCCCGGGCACGGACCTGCGCGAGGGCGTGTTCACCCTGCCGGTGCTCTACGCGCTCGAGGAAGACACCCCGGTGGGTGAGGAGTTGCGTGGTCTGCTTACGGGTCCGCTGACTTCCGATGCCGCCGTGGACCGCGCCCTGGAGCTCCTCCATGCCTCCACAGGACGCCAGCAGGCGCTCGACGCCGTGCAGGGTTACCTCGACGAGGTGGAGCACGAGCTCGACTCGCTGCCGCAGAATTCCGCGACCGCAGCGCTGCGCCAGCTGGCGGAGTACACCGTCAAGCGCGTGGGCTAGGTTGCTGAAAGCGCAGCGGAGACGCATTGAAATGGCAGATACCCTGCCGATTTGGCGAACGTCCCAGCACTTAGTAAAGTTATCTCTCGCACCGCAAGGTGCACGCCAGGTTGCCCGAGCGGCCAAAGGGAGCGGACTGTAAATCCGCCGGCATTGCCTTCAGAAGTTCGAATCTTCTACCTGGCACAGACAAACCCCGCGCTTTCCATCAGGAAGGCGCGGGGTTTCTGCGTGTTCGCTCACGCCGCGACGATGACGAGAACAAGTATGAACGCCGTTGGGGCAAGCAACGCGGCGAGCAGCCACCATGCTTTCTTCTGGGCAAAATTGAGTGAGGACGAACCGTTGGGGTGGGACACCATCGCGTGCGGCTCGGCGGGGTCGTAGTAGAGCATTCCCCACTTCATCTTCCCAGTCATCTGCGCGGTGGGGTAATCGGCATCGAGACGATCGTTGATGGACTTGATATCCCAGAGCAACCATCCGCATAGCGCTACGATCGTGAAGAGCAAGGCTGGCATGCTGAAAGGAGCGCTGCCAATGCCGAAGAGTCCAGCCATGATGGCGGATGTGCATACGGCGGCGAGAGCGAACATCCAGCGCGCTATCACCGGTAAAAGGAGCGCGGTCTGGGTGCGCGTGCGGGCGAGATCGACCGGGTCAGGTTTCGGGTAGGAGTCTTCTGCGGACTGTGCAGCTTGCTGTGTGAGCGCGAGGGCACCTGCGGAGACCACGGTGAGGATGGCGGGCACGAGAACCGCCATGCCTACGGCGTTGCGATAGGTCTTGGCCATCCACGCATCCGGTTCGCCCCTCCCGTTGAAGTGCTGGGGGAGCGGGTCAGGCAGCGCATCCCAGCCTAGGACGATGGCTAGCCCGGCGGCGAGGGCGAAGGCGGCTGTCGCGAGCACCCACGCCCAGGCTGTACGGTGTGAATTCATATTTCCTCCGGGAATGCGACGTCGACGGTGTGGGGTGAGAGCGGGCTGACGAGGGCGGAAACCTGTGGCGTCGAAGCTCAGTCTAATGGGGCATGACTACTTCAACGACAACACATAATGACACCGTATTGACGATCACCTGGGACAGAGTCATACTTTTGTATGACTATGACGACTATCCGCGTTGATACCGAACTCCGTGATGAGCTCAACGCTTTAGTGCTTAGCCGAGGCCCGGCAATGGATTTCGGAGTTGACGAGCGACCTAGACGCATAAAATCCCCGGCGAGAGCCGGGGATTTTATGCGAGGACGTTAGATGCCGAAGTACTCGCGCAGATCTGCGGCGATGGCGTCGAGGCGCTCGCGGTCGGGGGACTCGAGGTAGCACTTGAGCTTGGGCTCGGTGCCGGACGGGCGGACGATGACACGGTCATCGTTCTCCGTGAAGAACTTCGAACCCTGGGCGAACTTCTCGACCTTGGCGATGGGGGAGCCGGCCAGCTCGGTGGGCGGGGTCGTGGAAACCTTCTCCATCGCGGTGGAGATGATGCTGAGATCCTCGACGCGGAAGGTGAGCGGCTGCGTGTAGAGTGCCCCCACGGTCTCGTGAATCTCGGCGAGACGGTCGAGCAACGTGATGCCGGCGGTCTTGCATTCGGCGGCGAGGCTGGCGAGCACGACAGAAGTCGCTATGCCGTCCTTGTCGCGCACGGCCTGCGGGTCGGGGCAGAACCCGATGGCTTCCTCGTAACCGAACGCGAGGCTCGGCGTGCGGGCGATCCACTTGAAGCCCGTGAGAGTTTCCTCGTGGTGGATGCCGTAATGCGCGGCGACACGGCCAAGCAGGCGGGACGACACGAGCGAGTTGGCGAACGAGGCGCCTTCGGGGACGCCGCGGCGGGCGAGGTAATCGCCCAGGAGGGCGCCAGTCTCGTCGCCGGTGAGCTGCCGCCAGCCGCCCTCGGCGGCGGCGTCGGGAACCGCAGCCGCGCAGCGGTCAGCGTCCGGGTCGTAGGCGATGAGGATGTCGGCACCGATCTTCTTCGCGTGTGCCTTGCCCAAGTCGAGGGCGCCGGGCTCCTCGGGGTTCGGGAAGGAGACCGTCGGGAAGTCTGGGTCCGGCTCGGCCTGCTCGGGCACGAGGGAGACAGTGAATCCGCACCGGGTGAGCAGCGCCTCGCCGAGGGTCGCGCCGACGCCGTGCATGGCGGTGAGTGCGATGGTGACATCCGTGTTGGGGCCGACGAGCATGGCGGCACGAGCGAGGTATTCAGCGCGCGTGTCGACGTGCTCGATGTGGGCGTCGTCGCGGGCGACCTCGTCCGCACAGGGCGCCGCGGCGATGGCGGCGGCGATCTCCGTGTCGGCGGGGGAGACGAGCTGGACGCCCTCCGCGTCACCGGTGGCGACGCGGCCACCAAGGTAGACCTTGTAGCCGTTATCCGCTGGCGGGTTGTGCGAGGCGGTGACCATGATGCCGGCGTCGGCGCCGAGCGCCTTGACCGTAAAGGCTGTGAGCGGCGTCGGGTTCTTCGCGGGGAGGACGAGGGCTTGGCCGCCCGCGGCGGAGATGACCTCGGCGGCGTCCTGCTGGAACTGTGCGGAGCCGTGGCGAGCATCGCAGCCGATGACGACCTTAGGAGTGTCGACCTGGTTCTTGAGCCACGTCACGAGGCCGTGGGTCGTGCGGATGACGACGGCGCGGTTCATGCGGGACTCGCCCGCGCCCACGGCGGCGCGCAGGCCGGCGGTGCCGAAGGCGAGGGGACCGGCAAAGGCGGCGGCGAGAGCCTCAGCGTCTTCGGCAGCGATCCACGCGTTGATCTGGTCGCGGGTTTCCGGGTCCGGGTCGTGCTCGGCCCAGGTGCAGGCGGTGGTGAGAAGCTCTTCGGAGATGGGCATTTTATGCCTCCTGTGCGTCCTGTGCTGCGAATTCTGTGAGGATCTTCTTCGACGCGGACAGGCCCAGGCGGGTGGCACCGGCGTTGACCATGGCGAGGGCATCGGCAGCCGTGCGGATACCACCGGAAGCCTTAATACCCAGGCGGCCGCCCACGGTGGCCTGCATGATCTCGATGGCGTGAACGCTGGCACCACCGGCCGGGTGGAAGCCGGTGGAGGTCTTCACGAAGTCGGCCCCTGCGGCCTCGGCGGCGCGGCAAGCGCCCTCAATGGCGGCATCGGAAAGCGCGGCGGTTTCGAGGATGACCTTGAGGACCTTACCGGGGATGGCGTCGCGCACGGCCTGGATATCGGCCTGCAGCTCGTCGAAGCGGCCCTCGACGGCGAGCGGAATGTTGATGACCATGTCGACTTCCTCGGCGCCGTCCTGGACGGCGCGGGCAGCCTCGGCGGCCTTGATCTCGGACTTCACGGCGCCGGACGGGAAGCCGACGACGGTGGCGACGTGGAGGCCCTCGGGGACCTCAACGGGCAGCTGGGAGGGCGAGATGCACACGGAGTAGGTGCCGAGCTCGGCGGCCTCCTTGATGAGGTCCTTGACCTGGTCCGCGGTGGCCTCGGGCTTGAGGAGGGTGTGGTCGATGAGCTGTGCAATCTGGTTAGACATGGAGGGACTCCTTAGATTCGTTTTTAGCCATAGCCTGGTCGCTGAGGACGTAGATGATGGCGCCGAGGGCGGCGACGGCAGAGAGCACCCACAGCGCGGTGGTGTAGCCCTCGGTCGCATCGAGCAGCTTCGCGGTGTACGCGATGCCCAGCGGGATGGCGATGTTGATGGTGAGGTTGTAGAAACCGATGGCGATGCCGGACTTCTGCGCGGTGATGTTGCGCAAAGCCGTGTTGACCAGCGGCGCGTACTGCAGCGCGAAGCCGGAGGCGAACGCGATGGTGGTAACGACGAGGACCGCGATATGGGCGTGGGCGAAAAGAGCATTGATGATGAGCGAGCCGATGATCATGGCCATGCCGGTGTACACCGTGGCGCGCGAGGATATGACGTGGCCGATCTTGCCGGAGAAGATGCCCACGAGGATGGCGCACACGTAGCCCGGGATCATGAGCAGGCTGGCTTCGTCAATGCTCAGACCGTGGTAATCCTGGGCCGCGTAGGGCAGCAGGAAGATGTAACCCATCTGCGTGGAGTAGACGAAGAAGACCATGACGATGGTCCAGATGTAGCGGCCGTTGGTGAAGAACTCCGTGGTTACGACCGGGTAGTGTGCGTGGCGGATGTGGACGGCAAAGAGGACGACGCCCAGCACGGTGGGGATGAGCCACAGGGGCTTGAACGCCTGGGTGAACATGATGAGCGAGGTCGCGAACAGCGCGATGTAGAACAGGCCGAGGGCATCGAGGTGGCCCTCCACGGCCTCGTCCTCCGGAACCATCTTGATGATCGGCGGGATGGTGAGCAGGAGGACGAGCGGGATGAGGAACATCGCGGTCCACGAGATATACGTGGACACGAAGCCGGAGGTCAGCGCGCCGATGAGCAGGCCGGCCTGGAAAGCGGCGGTGGAGAAACCGAGGTAGGTCTTCTGGTCGTCTTCGCTCAGGTGCTTGGTGACGTAGATGACGTAGAGAGTCTCCGCCGCGGCGAGGCCGGTGGTCTGGATGAGGCGGCCGGCAAGGACCATGGGCCACGAGCCGGAGAAGATAAAGCCGATGGCCGAGCCCACGGCGATGAGGATGACGCCGGTGAGCATGAGCTTGCGGATGGAGATGGAGTCCGCGAGCGCCGAGTAGACGACGGCGCCGATGCCGATGATGACGCCGGCGAGCGAGGCCTGGAGGCTCGCGGTGTTATCGGAGATGCCCAGGCCCGCAGCCATGGGCATGGTCATCGTCTTAAAGCCGTTGTCAATGACGAGCGAGAAGACGAAGACAAAGAGCAGGATGGGGACGGCGGCCTTGGGATTGACCCGAGTGCCGTCCGGGGTGGTTTGCACGTTGGACATGGTTTTCCCTTGAAGGCGGAAGGCTAGGAGAGGGCTGCGAGCGGGAGGGCGAGCTTCATCATCGTGTGGAAGGCCGTCTGGCGCTCCTCGGCGGACAGGTGCGTGTCGGAGACGAGGTTGTCCGAGACGGTGAAGAGGCCGAGGGCGTCGACGCCGGCTTCGGCGGCGGTGGCGTAGAGGGCGGCGGATTCCATCTCGACGCCGAGGACACCCATGGCGGCCCAGCGGGCGTTGACGGAGTCGTCAAAGTTGTAGAAAATGTCGGAGCTCAAGATGTTGCCCACGTGGATGCGGGCGTCCTGGCGCTCGGCCTCATCGACGAGGCCCTTGAGCAGGCGCCACGAGGCGGTGGGCGCCCAGGTGCCGGGCAGGTTGTACTGCGACAGGAAGTTGGAATCGGTGGAGGCGGAGGCGGCGACGATGACGTCGTGGAGGTCGATGTTTTCCTGCATGGCGCCGATGGAACCGACGCGGACGAGGTTCTTCACGCCGAAAGTGTGGATGAGTTCCCAGGAGTAAATGCCGATGGAGGGCATGCCCATGCCGGTGCCCATGACGGAGACCGGCGTGCCCTGGTAGGTGCCGGTAAAGCCCAGGATGTTGCGGACCTCGTTGAACTGGACGACGTCTTCGAGGAAGGTGTCTGCGATGAACTTGGCACGGAGGGGATCGCCGGGCAGCAGAATGGTGTCTGCGATGTCGACGCCCTTGGGGTTGATGTGCGGGGTGGAAAGACCTTCGGTGCTGTGCAAAGCGGCCATGATGTGTGTCTCCTTGAGTCGATCACGCGGGGTGAAGTAGAAGTACTGTCACCCTCAAGCCTAGACCGTGGAGAACGAATGTCAATAGCTAAATTGACAGTTGTGCAGCGTGTGCGTCACAGGTCGAGCACCCGCTGCGCCGTCTGATGATCGATGACGAGGTGGGTGGCCAGTCCCATCTCCAAGGCAATGCGGATGGCCTGGGCTTTTTCGGCGCCGCCGGCCACGAGGATGCGGGTGGGCCGGCCCTTGAGATCGGCGAGCGTGATGCCCACGGTGCGTGCGTCGACGTCAGGCGCCGCGATGTTCCCGGTGCGCGTGAAGAAGCGCGAGCACACGTCGCCCACGGCGTGGTCCAAGATCTCCTGCGTCTCCGCGGCAGAGAGATAGCCCAGGTTGAGCGCGAGCGACTCGGGGGCGATGGCGCCGGCGGTAAAGACGGCAAGGTCCACGCTGCGGCCCAGCTCGAGGACGCTCGCGATGTGACGGTCGCGCGTCACCCAGTCCTTGGCTTCTGCGGAGTCGAAGATCACGGGCAGCGGGAGGAGCTCCGTCGTTGCGTTGAAGGCGCGGGCGAAAGCGCGCATGGTCTCCATGTCGCGTGTCGAACGTTCCGAGTGGGAGTGCCCGCCCTTGAGCTGCACCACGCGCACGCCCTGGAGGGGTAGCTGGCGCAAATGCTCCGAGACGGCGCACATCGTCGTGCCCCAGGACAGGCCCACCGTCATGCCGTCGTGGACGAGTTCCTCGAGGAGCGTGGCGCCGGCGCTGCCCAGGTCCGTGAGGAGGGTGCCGCCGGCTGGGGTGGTGACCACGCGGGCATCGGCAAGCTTAAAGCGCGCGGTGAGCTGGGCGACGAGTTCGTCAGAACGCTCGCGGGGATCGTGGATGGTGATGGTGACAAAGCCGCGCTCGAGCGCGTGGCCCAACAGTTTGGAGACGGTGGGGCGGGACAAGCCCAGGCGTGCGGCAACCTCGGCCTGGGAGAGGCCGGAACCGTAATAGAGCTTCGCCGCGTCGATTGATTGCCGGTCTTTGTCATCCAACATAAATCCATTCAAGCACACCGCATACAGGCGGCTAAAAACCGATATTTTCCGTCCTGTACAGCGGATTTGTGTAACGGGAAGAAAGTGGGTTACTCTTTCTAAGTCCGCAACGGAGAGCACGCGAAATATCGCACAGCTTCAACGGCGAGGATGTGCCCCCTTAGCTCAGTCGGCAGAGCGTTTCCATGGTAAGGAAAAGGTCGACAGTTCGATTCTGTCAGGGGGCTCCATTCATGTCTAGGGTTCATCCGGGCCCAGGGCGTGGAGTTCTAAGTGAATATGGCGGTGTAGCTCAGTGGTAGAGCAAGCGACTCATAATCGCTGTGTCGCGAGTTCAATTCTCGCCATCGCTACAGGTTTCTTTCCCCGCACGCGGGGGCAGGGGCCATGGGCTCTGCTAGAGTCAACTTCTACAAGCCCAGAGGGGCGTGGCGCAATTGGTAGCGCAACGGTCTCCAAAACCGTAGGTTGCAGGTTCGAGTCCTGTCGCCCCTGCAGAACGCAAAGAACCCGGCCACGCGCCGGGTTCTTTGCTTTTTATTGACCGCGCGGGAATTATTCACGCTCCTATCAGCTTTGCTAGAGTTGACAAAGTTATAGGTTTTCAATCCAGGAGGACATCTCACCCATGAGTGATGAGCAGCAGCCGCAGTCCGGCGCAGCCCGCCCGACCGGCAAGCGCCAGCTCTCCGGCGCGGCGACGACCACGTCCTCTGCCGCTTATGAGAACAAGCGCGTGGAGCGCGCCGCGGCGGAGAAGGACGAAAAGCCGGGCGGCGGCGTCGCCGCGTTCCCAGGCGAAGTCGTTTCTGAGATGAAGAAAGTCGTGTGGCCCACGGCGAAGGAAATGGTGCAGTACACGCTCATTACCTTCCTCTTCCTCATCGTTCTCACGGCGCTTGTGTGGGGCGTGGATTCGCTCACCGGCCTGGGAGTTGAAGCAGTCCTTGCCCCTTAGGTAGACTGCTTGCATAGTGACTTCATCATCCCGCTGTCCGGTCCGGACGGCGGGATTATTCATTACCCTGGGCAGTACACGCCCGCACGCAGAGGAGAGACTCACCCCATGAGCGAAGAGAACACCACCGACAACACTGCTGAAACCACTACGGAGAGCACGAGCTTCGAAGACGATCTGCAGGCCGCCCAGGCCCAGACCGCCCAGGCCCAGGCCGCCGCTGAGGCAGAAGCTGCCGAGGCCGCTGAAGCTGCAGAGTCCGCAGACGCCGAGACGCCCGCTGAGGCTGCCGATGCCCCCGCTACCGCCGAGGAGGCAGCCGCAGCCGTCGGCGCCGAGGCTGCCGCTGAGGACGACAGCGAGTACAAGACGCGCCTGCGTGCGTTCACCCGCGAGCTGAAAAAGCAGCCGGGCCAGTGGTACATCATCCAGTGCTACTCGGGTTACGAGAACAAGGTGAAGACCAACCTCGACATGCGTGCCCAGACCCTTGAGGTCGAGGACTCCCTCTACGAGGTTGTCGTTCCTATCGAGCAGCGCATGGAGCTCAAGGACGGCAAGAAGAAGATCGTCAAGCACAAGCTGCTGCCGGGTTACGTCCTCGTCCGCATGGATATCAACGACGCTGTTTGGTCCGTCGTTCGCGACACCCCGGGTGTCACCTCTTTCGTGGGCAACGAGGGCAACGCCACCCCGGTCAAGCCGCGCGACGTAGCCAAGTTCCTCATGCCGCAGGTCGCTCCGACTACGACCGGCGAGGCCGCTGCCGCCACCGCCGACGGCGAGCAGGTCATCGCCATGCCGGAGGAGAAGGCTGCGCCGAAGCTCAACCACGACTTCCAGGTGGGCGAGGCCGTCACCATCCTGGCTGGTCCACTGGCTTCGGTTTCCGCGACTATCTCCGAGATCGACCCGGAGACCGGCAAGATGCAGGGCCTCGTGTCCATCTTCGGTCGCGAGACCCCGGTCGAGCTCTCCCCGAACGAAATCGAGCGCATCTCCTAAGCGAGTCCGGAAGCGAGCTCTCGTTTGACTCTCGCCGCGTAAGCGGCGACCTGCGCAAACGCGATTTTGTCCCAGGCGCACGGTGTTCTAAAATGGAACACCGTGCGCTTTTTGCGCGCGTAGTAAATCGTTTATCCCCGGTGGCCTGCGAAAGCAGGCATCCGGACGGTGCCCGTTATTCATCGTGGCGGGTGCCGGTAACACAGGAATTGAGGTAATTCGATGGCTCCGAAGAAGAAGGTTACTGGCTTCATCAAGCTGCAGATCGAAGCTGGCGCCGCTAACCCGGCTCCGCCGGTCGGCCCGGCACTGGGTGCCCACGGCGTCAACATCATGGAATTCTGCAAGGCGTACAACGCTGCAACGGAATCCCAGCGCGGCAACGTGGTCCCGGTTGAGATTACCGTCTACGAGGATCGCTCCTTCGATTTCAAGCTGAAGACCCCGCCGGCAGCCAAGCTGCTGCTCAAGGCCGCAGGCGTGAAGAAGGGCTCCGGCACCCCGCACACCACCAAGGTTGCTTCTGTGACCTGGGATCAGTGCAAGGAGATCGGCCAGACCAAGTTCGAGGACCTCAACGCTCGCGACATCGAGAACGCTGCCCGCATCATCGCCGGTACCGCCCGCTCCATGGGTATTACCGTCGAGGGTGCTCCGGCCGACATGCCGCAGTAAAAACCTCCAACAACTTCATGTGGCAGGGCCAGCTTTCGGCCCGCACAGACCACAACAATCCACGAAAAGGAATTGCTTAAATGAGCACCAACTCTAAGGCTTACAAGGCTGCGGCCGAACTGGTCGACAAGTCCCGCCTGTACTCCCCGCTCGAGGCCGCGAAGCTGGCCAAGGAGACCTCCTCCAAGAACTACGACGCCACCGTTGACGTCGTCTTCCGCCTCGGCGTTGACCCGCGCAAGGCTGACCAGCTCGTTCGCGGCACCGTCTCCCTGCCGAACGGCACCGGTAAGGACGTCCGCGTGGCCGTCTTTGCCGAGGGCCCGAAGGCTGATGAGGCCAAGGCTGCTGGCGCCGACATCGTCGGTACCGCCGAGCTGATCGAGGCCATCAACGAGGGCCACATCGACTTCGATGTCGCCATCGCTACCCCGGACCAGATGGCCAAGGTGGGCCGCGTGGCCCGCGTCCTCGGCCCGCGTGGTCTCATGCCGAACCCGAAGACCGGCACCGTTACCGCTGACGTCACCAAGGCTGTTGCCGACGTCAAGGGCGGCAAGATCTCCTTCCGTGTGGAGAAGGCTTCCAACCTGCACGCCATCATCGGCAAGGCATCCTTCGACGCCGAGAAGCTGGCTGAGAACTACGGCGCTCTCTACGACGAGATCCTGCGTCTGAAGCCGTCCTCCTCCAAGGGCATCTACGTCAAGAAGGTCACCATGACCACGACCTCCGGCCCGGGCATCCCGGTCGACGCGTCCGTCACCAAGGATTACACCGCTTAATTTCTAAGCGCACTTCTTTTAAGCGCCCAGTCACCTCACGGTGGCTGGGCGTTTGTGTATGAGCTTGCCGATGCCCCCGCTAGCCGAAGGCCCGCAACCATGCCATGCAGTCAGGACCTCAAGTGCTTATCGATGACTAGAGGGAAGGCCCAAACTGGTATTCTAAAATTCTCTTGGACCAATGGAGTAAATCTGGGAGCGCGAGTCGGATTTGGATGGCGTCTTACGTATCATTTCTTTCTCGCTCAATTTTGCAATTCTCGGATTGATTTGCCCTCGAGTTAGGCCTGTTTCGCGCTCCAGCTCTTTGCGCGTGAGCCCGTGCTGCGCGGCACGTAACGCTGTCAAGATGCGCTTGTCTTTCTCGGCTGCAGACAGGTATGTGCTGCGCTTGGCATGGTCGTCGGCGGAAGCTGCGGCAGCCTGAGCGGCACCGGAAGCCACGGTTTCGATTAGGGCTTCGTCATTGTCGGATGGGGCCCTGTAGGTGGTGCCACGGCCAGAGCCGGCGGCATCGGCAAGCCCGTATTTCACCAATTGCTGAAGCTCGGCGCGGGCATTAACGGAGTCCATGGGGAAGGCGCTTCGATAGCTGCTATTGGTGATCTCCTCGCCGTGACGCATAGCGATGAGAGCGTGCTTTTGAGCGACGGATAGGGTGTCTGAGCCGGGGAGCTGCCCAAGCCAACGAAGGTCGGTATCGCTGAGAAGTGACGAAGAGGTGAGAATAGCGGTGAACTTAGTAATCTGATCGTCGAAGTGCGGGGCGGGGAGGAAAGCCTCTGCAAGGGCGGCACGAGCTGCAGGAATGCCAGTAGCTTGAGCCTCGATAACGCGGTATCCATTGTCGGTTGTGAGGGCGGCGCACATGGAATAGAGGATCGCGTTACGGGCGCGAGGGGAGGTGTAGCCGAGCTGATTTTTGGTGATGCCCCACAATCCGCCGGGGCTTTCCACAATGAGCTTGGTGGGCTGCTTGATGAGCTGCGTATACATGCCGTAACTTGCAGCGGAAAGATCGCGGTGAACCAGGGCATTGGCGATGATCTCGCGAATGGCGATCGGAGGGAGCTCAGGTACATCGATCCCGTTGCCATCGCGGAAGGTTACTCCGACGCGTAGCTGCGCAGAGACCCATTCCCTTGCCGAGTCAAGGAGGTCCGGTACGGGACCCGTGAATTCGCGACGATCGGTGAGCCGTTGAGCAGTGTCGACCTGGGGATTGATGGCGCGAGCTTTGACCACGAGGTTGGGTAGGAACTGCTGCGGCTGCTCGCCGAAGGCGTAAAGGGCTGCAGTCGTGACGAAACCAGTGTCCGGGTCAATAACGTTGGTGCGGATGTGGAGCGTGCGTTCGTCGAGGTCACGCAGCCGGCGAGAGTCACGCTTTTTCGCGCTGAGGTATTGCTGGAGCAGGTCGTCTACCAAGTCGTGTTGAACCGTGGCCCCCTCGACTGGTGTGCGATCCGCGTGTGGTTGCTGCCGCTCACCGACCAAGAAAAGCTCTTCTTGAGGCGATAAGTCGTAGTCGCCGTCGCCGGAACGAATGTAGGCCTTGCCAAACTTACCGACGCGGAAGGGACGATGCTCTGAAGGCTGGGGAGGAACAATCGCAGCAACGACGGGTTTCCCCTCCACGATGGTCACCTCAACTGCACCGAGTTGCAAGGGCGGCGTGATTCGCTCGCGGGCCTTTGAAGCGATTGCGGACTGTGCGGCTTTCGGATCCCAGACTCCAGTGACATCAAAAGCGCCACCATTTTCAGCGACCCCGAGGATGAGTGTGCCGCCGTCTGGCATATTGGCGAAGGCGCAGAGAGTCTCGTCAATTGATTCGGGAATCTGGTGAGAGGCTTCTTTGGCCTCGACATTCCACGTATCATTTTGCGTATCGCGGAGGAGCGCAATGAGTTCTGGGACGTCGATGATGCTCATGGGGAGCAGTGTACCCAAGTTTGATCGGAAATCGTACTGAAATATGATTGAAATGTGACTGAAATATTGTGCTGAAAATTCAGTACGAATTCAGTACGGTTGTAAATCGAGTTGGATGGTGAAATGGCGTTCTTTTCGCCGGAAAAGACACCATAATGGTTGTAACCAAGCAGTATGAGATGCGGAACTAGTAGAGAGGAACTGGAGCGCCGTGGCGACGATGAGTGGTGGAACACCCCGATCCAGCAACTTCGGCTTTATCGGCGTGGTGTGGCCGAACCTGCTTAACGACTGCCGATTGGTTGAGTGAAATGCACTCACTAATCCGCGCGGTTCCGTGTTCCAAGCGCGCTTCGTGCTCGAATCTGTGGTGGGGCACGTGGCTACGGGGTCAAGTCCATTGATGTGGTGGATTGCCACGTTGACGGCGCTGAGCAACTGAGTGATTTTCATGTCGATGAGTCGATAGGAGGCTTTTGCGCGGAATCGTGGGGATGGATGAACCGGCCGTGCGCGCTGAATGTTCTGCCGTGCCGGCAGATACCACGCTGAATTCTGTGCAGATTCAATTCGTGGATCTGCTGGTGGGTTACATTGCGCGCAATGGTGTTCTTGAGACAGCAGAGCTAACGCGGCCACCGTTTGATGAATATGGCAACGTGGTCGACATTTTCCGGACAATGCGGTGCGCGCGCCATCGGACAGGGAATCCGCCAGCTAACGCGCAGCGCGGAGGCGGTTTCGTAGGTGCGTTGAGTTGATGGATGCGTTTGTACTTTCCTACCGTGTTCGGCACGCCGTAGCTCGAAAGTGTCTAATCTCGTATGGGATACTCGTGGGTATGGCAGCAACATCTTCGATGTCGTATCCGCCTGATCTGCGTCTATCGAGCCTAGCTCTCGCCGACGGCGGGATGCGCGAGGAACTCGGACTTAACGCGTCGTGGCGTGCGGTCGATGAGTCACGCGTCCTGGGAACAGGGGAGGAGTGCTTCCAGCGTGCGAGTGCGAACCTGCTTGAGTTTCGTGCGCACCGATATGCCGGGGTGCGCGTGCGCCGCGATCCTGTGGACCCAGACGTGGTGTGGCTACGCGTGGGTCCGACGCTCTCGCCGTGCCGCATTCTGCATGTCGAGCGCACGCCGCAGCGCACCGCGTTGGTCTACGGGACGCTGCCCGGGCACGTCGAGTGTGGCGAAGAGGCGTTCCTCATCGAGCATCGCGCCGATGGCAGTGTCGTAGGCAGGTGTGTCGCGTTTTCCCGCCCCGAGCGCTGGTTCGCGCGGCTGGCCCCGCACCTCGCGGCAGCCGCTCAGAGCCTCATCACCCGGCGCTATCTCGCGGGCATGGCGAAGCAGGAATAACGAAGGGACAGCGGTTCGAGCCACGCGTCAGCGTGGGAATGAGGACGAGAGTTTCTCCAGTTGTGCCCGGGCTGCGACAATCCCCTCAACAGCAGGCTTGATCGCTGCGGATGAGAGAGGCATGCCTGCCGAGCTTAGCTCTAAAAGGGAAGAACCGCAGGCGTCCTGGTTGCCTTGCATACACGCGGATTGGCGGCTTACTGAGGACAGCATGACTCCGATGAGAGTGCCTCCTGCGGAGAGGATGCCCAGCGTGCCTGTGGCGTTCGAGGAATTCTCAGAGGAGTCGTCGGCCGTGGCCGTGGGGACGGTTAATGCGAGTGCTGTGGCGGTCGCGACCGCGACGAAGCGTGAGGAGTAGTGCATGCGGGGTCCTTTTTAGCGCGCGCCGAGTCCGAGACGCGAGGAGCTGGCAGCGAGCGAGTCAGTGGCCATCGTGGCGAGACCCGAGACGAGGCTATAGCCGCCAAGCAGACTCGAGCCGATGAAGCTGCTGGTGAGCGACCTGATGTCGCACTGGGCATCGGGGTTGCCGGCGTAGCACGTGTTGTAGGCCAGACCGCTAAGCGAGACGTCCATGACAACGAGGCCGAGGAGAACATAACCGATGACGGCACCGGCCTCGGAACTTCCGTCTGAGCTCTCATCCGACTTCTTGCCGTCAGTCTGGGGCGACGTGCCTGCCTCCTGGTGCGCGGCGGTCTGGGCTGCCTCTACGGTGGCGTATGCGTGCGCCTCTACTGCGATGGCTGTCGGAGCCGGAGCTACGACGGTGGTGGTGAGGCTTGCCGTGGCGGTCATTGCAGCTACAAGCAGTGTGATACGGCGGGGGAGATGAAGTGACATGGAAGGTCCTTGAAAGATGCGAGATGGGAGAGACGTGGTCGAGCCAGCTGGGTGAACCGGCTGTAGCGTGAAGATTTACTGAGCGTTGCGAGCGAGCATGGCGTTATTCGCGTGGGCGCCCAAAAAGAGCGCGCCGATGAAAAGAATGGCGGCAACGATACCGATGGCCGTGTCTTTGGCGGCTGAGCTTGCGTCGTTGTCGGCCTTGAGCTCTACGGACTGGATAACAGGGGCAGTCTGTGCATGCGCGAGCGCTGGCGATGAGACCGTGAGTGCAGTGGCCAGCATGGTAGCGGTAAGCGCTTGAGAGATGCGTCGCATGAGAATGAGCCTTTCGTGAGGGGTGGGTTTAACGCTGATTGATGGGGCAGGTGTTGAGGCCAAAGGGCCTGTAAAGCGGGCAGAAGCCCAGTGCTGCGGTGGCACCGAGGATGGTGCCCATGACGATGAGTGCGATTCCTGCTGGGCTCTTGGGCTTGACTGCGAAGAACGCAAGCAAGAAAGCGACAACGGCGCCTGCGCCGCGTACGGAGCGATCAGTGATGGACTCGTTGCGTTGTATGACGAGACCTTTCACAGAAGAAAGAGTTAAAGAATGAAAGAGACGCCGGAATTACATAAACGATGCTGTACAGACAACCTCTTCATCTAGATTAGGCCGCGGGAGGAACGGGCGGAACCACATGAGATGTGATCTTGGCGGTGTCAACCGTCCGCCTGTCGTGCAACGCAGTTGCGCGCAACTTGCGCTGTGTCATGTGCGCAGCGGGAGGATGTTGTGGATGTAGTACCAGAATCCCTGCGGGTTCACGATTGGCAGCGCGCTCAGCGTGAAAGCCTGGCTGGCAGCGGAGCTCGTGTACGTCGCTGCGATGGCATATTGGCCAGTGGTTGCACTCTCATCGCGGTAGCGAATACCCGTCGCGATGAGGTCGTAAGCGGCCAGTCCGCCCACGACGCCGAGCACGATGCCGGCGGTGCTCACGGTAACTGCGCAGGTGACTTTGACGCCGAGGAGTCGGCACGAAGTATGGGCCATGGAGGCTTCTTGATATGAGGTTGTGTAGGGACAATGATCTCCAACGAGCCCAGCGCAGGGCGGGAGCGGCGGTGGAGTAAAGGCGGCATCGGCAGGCTCAGCGGAACGGGATTTTGTTGTTTTGAGCAGCGGGTGTAGTGTAATCCCAGAAGTTTGAACGACCGATTGGTCGAGCTCAAGTTTCACCGAAGACCGTTGGTCGCCTAGAAATAGGCCGAAGGTTCCCGCTTAAAGGGACGGCCCACGCAGGAGACACTTGCGATTACATGGCCTTAAAGCCGTGCGCCTCGTGCTCTTGCACGGGGCTTTTTGTTTGTGCAAAAGGCTCCGGCGGAAAATATTAAGAGATGTTTCGAAAGGAGGCGAGAGAACAAAATGGCAAACCCGAAGAATACCGCTGACCTGGCTACTCTGAAGGAGAAGCTCGAGGGTGCAAACTCCGTCGTGCTCACCGAGTACCGTGGTCTGACCGTTGCTCAGATCCAGGAGCTGCGTAACAATCTCGGCTTTGACGTTGAGTACTCCGTCGCCAAGAACACCCTCTTCAAGATCGCTGCCGCTGAAGCTGGCATCGAAGGTCTTGACGAGCTGCTGACCGGCCCGACCGCTATTGCGTTCATTAAGGGCGAGGCAGTGGATGCCGCTAAGGTTATCAAGAAGTTCGCTGATGATAACAAGGCATTCGTCGTCAAGGGTGGCTACATGGACGGCAACGCACTGTCTGCCGACCAGGTCAACGCCATCGCCGAGCTGGACAACCGCGAGACCACTCTCGCAAAGCTGGCTGGTGCCATGAAGGGTTCTATGGCAAAGGCTGCTGCAGTCTTCAACGCTCCTGCAACCAAGATGGTCCGCACCGCTGCGGCCCTGCAGGACAAGAAGGCTGCCGAGGCTTAAAGTCGCGAATACTCGCGCACACAATTAAAACACACACACTTTGGAACGCACGGCGTTCCGCACAGAAAGGATGGCCATCATGGCTAAGCTCACCAAGGACGAGCTCATTGAAGCTTTCAAGGAAATGACCCTCATCGAGCTCTCCGAGTTCGTCAAGGAATTCGAAGAGGTCTTCGACGTTGAGGCTGCTGCTCCGGTTGCAGTTGCAGCTGCAGGTGCCCCGGCTGCCGGCGGCGCTGCTGAGGAAGAGAAGACCGAGTTCGACGTCGTTCTGACCGACGCTGGCGCAAAGAAGATCGGCGTCATCAAGGTCGTCCGCGAGATCGTCTCCGGTCTGGGCCTGAAGGAAGCCAAGGAGCTCGTTGAGTCCGCTCCGAAGGCTATCCTCGAGGGTGCTTCCAAGGACGACGCTGAGGCCGCTAAGGCTAAGCTCGAAGAGGCTGGCGCTTCCGTCGAGCTCAAGTAATTTCCTTTCGGACTTACTTGTGGCTTAAATGCCACGACCCCCACCGACTTCTGTCGGTTGGGGGTCGTTCCCGTTTTCTTGCCGCCCGTGGGGATGTCCCGTGAGGAGATGGGGCCTTATCGCGCGGCGGGGGAGCGCGACAGTGATGTCACGATGGTGAGCGTTTGGGGAAACTCGGGCAGGGATTGCCGGCAGAGACTGAGTCGAAGCTAGTAATCGAAACGGTTGTCGCTGCCGGGTTGACCTGCGTTAGAACGCGGCGTCAGCGGAGCGCGCGAAGGCCTTGAGCTCGTTGCCGGTGAGACGGTACGTATCCCAGTCATCTTGGACTTCGGCGCCGATGTGCTCGTAGAAGCCGATGGCTGGCTTGTTCCACTTGAGCACGGACCACTCGATGCGGGCGTAGTCCCGCTCGTGGGCGACGCGGGCGAGTGCGCGGAGGAGGTCGCCGCCGATGCCGCGGCCACGGCGATTCTCGCGCACGAAGATGTCTTCGAGGTGGATGCCGTGGACGCCTTCCCACGTGGAGTAGCTAATGAACCACAATGCGAAGCCATCGAGCGAGGTGCCAGTGGAGAAACTGTCGTGCTCGCCGCGGCGTGCGCCGTCCTGATGCACGCCCCGAGGGGTCTCCGCGACATGACAGAAGACCTGCGGGTTCGCGCCGAAGAGGGCGCGCTCCAGGTCAGTGGGCGTGGCGCGCACGGCGCCTGGTTCCATCTCGTAGTCGGCGAGCTCACAGATGAGTTCGTGGATTTCTGGAATGTCCTCGGGACGGGCGGGGCGAATCACAAAATTATGCTAGCGCACCCATGGGGTCCCAAGCAGGCAATGTATTCACGTGCTCGCTGGAGAGCGCCTTCTGGTACTCCTCCGGCAGGCGGGACGGGTGGACGGCAATCTCAAAGATGTACTCGTCGAACCAGTCGTCGCGCATGGTCCAGAAGCCCTTGTCGGCCTTGTCCGTGCCCCAGGAGTTCTCCACGCGCCAGCGGGTGGGTTGGCCGTTCGGGGCATCGACGCCGGTGAGCACCATGGCGTGTGTCATGAGAGACTCGTGCGTGCGCAGGCGGTCAGCCTTGTCGATGTCGAGCTTGATGCCGAAGGCCGACTCATAGTCGTAGAGCTTCGCAGCCCAGATACCGGCGTCGCCGTTGGATTGCTGGTCAGTATCGCAGCCGAACCACACAGCGGCGCCGTCCTGCAGCGAGTCGAATGCGGCCTGGCGGAGGACATCGCTCGGGGCGTTCAGGTACGTGACGTCCTTGCCCACGACGTTGCCCAGGTGGTCCACGGTGTAGAGCTCGCCGTAGGCGTTGCGCGGGTCGTTGACCACGCAGACGTACTCGGAGAGATCCGCAGGCAGCATGCGTGCGGCGAGCTCCTGCGGGGTAAACGTGCCCTCGCGGTGGAACTCATTGTCCTTGTCGCGATAAGCCCACTCGAAGTTCTCCGGCGGGACACCGAGGTTGGTGACGAGGATGCGGTAGCAGTCGCGCAGCGCCTGCTCATGGATGCCGGCGCGCTCTGTCTCGGCGGCCGCACGCAGACGCATCGCGGCGCGGTGGAGGACGGTCTCGAGGTTGCGGTTCATCAGGCGCGTCTGGTTGGAGGAGGCAGTCTCCGGCATGGCGTACTGCGGCACGACGCCGTACTTCTCGACGATGGCAATGAACATGGGCCACTGGCCACCGTCATCGATGGGGGAGTCGAGAAGCTGCTTGATGGTGCGGTCATTGATGTCGCGGTCTGCGAGCTCCTCCATGGCCGTGAGGAAATAGTTGGCCTTCTCCAGCTTGTCAAAGAAGTGGATGTAGGCCTGCGAGAACTCGAAGTCCTTGATCTTGGCGGTATCCATGACAGGGCCACGCAAGGAGTTCAGGCCAGCGAAGATCCAGCAGCGGCCGGATTGCTTCTGGTTGGCGGCGGACCACTTGTCCACCTTGGTCTCCACGGCTGGAGTGAGCTCGGTGGCGAGCGTGTGGTCGAGGAGAACCTGGTCGAGCGACGTGCCAGCGGCAGCGTTGCGCAGCAGCGTGAGCGTCGGGTCCTGGGCCAGTTCCGCGTTGCGAGCGGCAATGGACTGGGGATCTAGTTGTGCGTTGTTCATGAGGGTGGTCTCCTAGATCATCCGGTCGTCGATGGGCAGTTCGATGGGCTGGGTCTTAAGGCCCTTGAGCTGAGCCTCCGTGAGGTATTTCTTGCGCACGATGGCGCTGAAGACGTTAT
Source organism: Corynebacterium sp. DNF00584 (assembly GCF_001552965.1). NCBI lineage: Bacteria > Bacillati > Actinomycetota > Actinomycetes > Mycobacteriales > Corynebacteriaceae > Corynebacterium > Corynebacterium sp. DNF00584. The sequence goes on from NZ_KQ959749.1 coordinate 177,465, forward strand.
TGTCCACCCAGGCATCCGTGGCGGTGCCGTAGCCCTTGCCGGGGATCTCCTTGTTATCGATGGAGCGGTGCAGTCCGTGAACCTTCGTGCCCCAGGAGTTCTCCACGCGCCAGCGGCCGCGGCCCTCTGCGTCCTCATCGAAGCCGGTGAGCACCATGCCGTGCGTGGGCGTCGAGTCGCCGGAGGCGAGGCGTTCGGCCTTCGTCGTTGAGGTGTCGATGCCATAGAGCAGATCGATAGCGAGAAGGCCCTCATCCCAGACGCCGTCGTTGAACGAGAAGTTGCGGTTGACGTCGCACGCGAACCAGACGGGCTCGTCTGCCTCGAGGCTGCGGCGGGCGGCGGCGCGCAGTTCCGTGACGTCGATATTGAGGTACGTGTAGCCCTCGTCCTCGAGGACGTTGCGGCTAGGGGTGGAGACGTAGAGCTGGTTGTTCTGCGCTTCTTCACGCGGGTCAGCGCCGAGCATGACGTAGTCGTCGAGGTCCGGCAGGAACTTCGCGGCAAACTCGCGCGGGGTCGAGGTCAAGCGGTGGAACTCAGTGTCCTTATCACGGTACGACCACTCGAACTCGGTGGGCGGGAAGCCGAGGTAGACGGCGAGGACGCGCTGGGCGTCCGCGATGGCGGCATCGGCAGCCTGCTGGGCGTCCGCGCCCGCGCGAACCTGGAGGGCGGCGCGGCGCACGATGGTGGCGAGCGTGCGGTTCATCTCGCGGGTATCGCCGGCGGCGTGGGTCTCCGGCATGACCTCGGCGGGCACGGCGCCGTACTTGGCGACGAGGCTGGTAAAGAAGTTCCACCAGCCTCCGTCCGCATTCGCGTCGTCCAGGATGTGGGCGACGACGCGATCGTCGAGGTCAGCGTCCTTGTGCTCGATGAGCTCGTGGAGCACCAGGTTGACGCGCTCGAGCTTGTCAAAGTACTGCAGGTAGATAAAAGAAAACTCGAAGTTCTCGACGTTTAACTCCTTGGCCGCGCGGTGGCGGAAGACGTTGAGCGCCGCGAACATCCAGCAGCGCCCGGAGCGCTTCTGGTTGGTCACCGGCAGGGTGTCGAGCTTAATCTGCGTGGCCTGCTGGACGGCGATGAGCTTGTCATAATCGAGGGCGGCACGGCCGATGCCCACCTGGGTGACGGCATTGCGGGCCGCGCGCAGCTGCGGGTCGTTTACTGCCTGGTGACGCAACTCGGCGAGTAAGTCTGATGTTATGTGGGTCATAGAACCGTTCTAACACACTAGGCTCGATGAGCATGAGTGAACCCAATGTTGTAAAAACCTACGGCGTCGAGGTCGAACGCCTCGCCCAGACGCACTACCGCGCAACCAACCCCGCGGGCGCCTCGCTGGAGTTCGGTGCGGGCGAGGGACTGCTCAGTCCCGTGGAGCTCTTGCTCGCCGCGGTGGCGGGCTGCACCGCTGTAGACGTGGACGTGGTGACCTCGCGCCGGGGTGAGCCTTCGACATTCCGTATTACCGCGGAGGGCGACCGCGTGAACGAGGCCGGGGCGTCCCGGCTTTCCGATGTCCGTCTCGCCTTCGACGTCACCTTCCCCGATACGCCGGAGGGGCGCCAGGCGCAGGCCATGGTGGGACGCTTGGTGCAGGTAAGCCACAACAAGGACTGCACCGTCTCGCGCACGGTGGAGTGCCCCACGAACGTGACGTTTAAGGTTTAGCGCGTGCTGTGGATCCTACTCGGCGTCGTGGCGGGGCTGGTCGTGCCGGTCCAGACTGTCATTAATACGCGCCTGCGTGAGTCGACTGGCACGCCGTTCTCGTCGTCCATGATCTCGTTTGCGGTGGGCACGGCAACGCTGCTTACGGCGGTACTCGTGCTCCAGCGCGGGAACTTTGGGCTCTCGGCCGCGTGGGGTGCCCCGCCGTGGATCTGGGCCGGTGGCCTCCTGGGCGTGGTGTTTCTTACCGGCAATATCCTGCTCTTTCCACGCCTGGGTGCGGTGCAGACCGTCGTGCTGCCCATCGCAGGGCAGATCCTCATGGGCCTGATCATCGACCACTGTGGGCTGTTTAGCTCGCCGGTCGCTCGGCTGACGTGGGTACGCCTGCTGGGCGCGCTCATCGTGCTCGCCGGCGTCATGCTCACCGTGGGGCGCCCGCGCGCCCAAGAGACAGGCTGGGGCCTGCTGCCGTGGCAGATAGCCGGCTTCGTCTTCGGCTGCCTGAACGCGTGCCAGGCCGCCATCAATGGGCATCTGGGGCAGCTGGCAGGCTCGGCCCTGTCCGCGGCGTTCGCGTCCTTTGCTATTGGCACCGCGACGTTGCTGTTCATCAATGCCGTGCTGCGGTGGCGTCCACACTTTGACCGTCCGCACGGGGAGCGTAATCCGTGGTGGATGTGGCTGGGCGGAGTGTTGGGCGCGCTCTTCGTCTTCTCCACGGCCTCGCTCGTGCCGCAGATTGGCACGGGGCTCACGGTCGTCGCCACGCTGTTGGGCTCCATGGTCGGGTCTGTCATTATCGAGCGCGCCCGTGGCGAGACCGTGGCGGTCCGGCAGTGTGTGGGGCTCGCTCTCGTCCTCGCGGGCGTCGTGCTTATTCGGTTGGTCTGAACCGGTCGCTTCGCTGTAGTTGTGTGAACTGTGTGCCCTCCGGCGTGGGGTCATCAGGCCACTAAGTTCAGTACACCGCGCACCCGACGATTCGGGTGCGCGGTTTGTGTTGTGTGTGAGCGGTGTGAGGCGTCGATTTAGGCGTCGGTGCCGATCTTGCCGTCTTCCTTCCAAACGACCACGACGGCCGGGCGCGGGGTGGAGTTGCCGCCGTCGGGCCAGTGGGAGGTGGGGGACTCGAAGGTGGCATCGTCAGCTTCGCCTGGGTGCTGGACGTTGACCATGACGCGGTCGTCGTCGACGATGGGGCCGCAGGTCTCCGCGCCGGCGGGGACGGTGAGGAAGCACTTGAGCTCGCCGCGGGTGTCGCCCTCGGTGGTCACGGCGTAGAGGCCGTCGTTGGTGTCGAGCGCGTTGCCGTCGGTGGAGATCCACAGGTTGCCGTGGTTATCGAAGGCCAGGTTATCTGGGCAGGAGATGGGGGAGACCTTCTCCTTGTCAAAGCCGCCGAAGTAGGTGTTGGCCTCCTTCGGGTCACCGCAGACGAGGAAGAGGTTCCACTTGAGGGATTCGCCGGCGTGGTCGTCGGTCAACTCCATGACGAGGCCGTTCTTGTTTTCTTTGACCGGTGCCCACTCCATGGGCTCTTCCTTGTTCTTCTTGGCGTTCTCGCCCGTCGCGCCGCGGTACGAGTTATTGGTGAGCGCGACGTAGACCTTCTCCGTGTCCGGATGGACCTCCATGTCCTCGGGGCGGTCCATCTTGGTCGCACCGACGGCATCGGCAGCCTCGCGGGTAAAGACCGCAACCTCTTCGGCGGTAAAACCGTCGACGTGGGAGACGAACGTGTTGTTCTCCGTGTCCGAGGTGAGCAGCTTGACCCAGGTGCCCTCGCCGTCGAAGGCGCCGTCCTCGGGCAGGACGCCGGAGCCGTCAATCTCGTCTGCCGGGGAGTTGCCCTCGAGCTTGGCTACGTAGAGGGTGCCGTGGTCGAGGATGGAGAGGTTGTGTTCGATGTTGCCTTCCTCGAATTTCTTGGTGGAGACGAACTTGTAGATGTACTCGAAGCGGGAGTCATCGCCCGAGTAGCACACGACGGTGCCGTCTTTCGTGATATGGATATTGCCGGCCTCGTGCTTGAAGCGGCCCAGCGCAGTGTGCTTAATCGGGGTGGACTGCGGGTCGAGCGGGTTGATTTCTACGACCCAGCCGAAGCGGTTGGGCTCGTTGGGCTCCTTGGCGACATCGAAGCGGTCGTCGAAGCGCTCCCACTTGCGGTCGGTCTCCGGATCCTTGATGCCGAAGCGCTCGAGCGACTTCTTCGCCTTCTCGTCCTTCATATTCTCGTCCGCGGCGAAGTACTGGTCGAAGTTCTCCTCGCCGGAGAGCATGGTGTTCCACGGGGTCACACCACCGGAGCAGTTGTTGAAGGTGCCCTTGACGGTCTCGCCAGCCGGGTCTGCTGTGGTCTTTACCAGGTCGGTGCCCTTGGCGGGACCCACCAGCTTAAATTCCGTCGTGCCCGTGATGCGGCGGTTGAGCGGGCCGAACTCGCGCTTGAGCTCGCCGGTGCCCTCGACCTTGGAGACCTCCAGGATGGTGTGGCCGTGGCCTGCCCAGCCGATCTTGGCCTGTTCCTCTGTCGGGTTGTCTGCGTCGTAGTTCGGGAACATCATCGGCTCGGTCGTGTACTCGTGCGAGCACATGTAGATCATGCGGTTCGGGTCATCCGGGTGCTCGATAAGGCCCGCGAAGTCATTGTTGAAACCGAACTGCTTCTCTGCGGCCTCGGCCGTCTGGTTGTTGACGTCGAACTCCGGCGCGCCTTCGATGACCGGGTCGCCCCAGGCGATGAGGATGGACTGCGCGTAGCCGGCCGGGATGACGACCTCGTCCTTGGTGTTCGGTTGGACGGCCTCGAAGCGCATGCCCTCGGCCGAGGTGAGCTCCACCTTCGCCGTCGTCGTGGAGCCCGAGCCTGCCGATGCCCCCTCCTCTGCCGGGCTGCAGGCCGCCAGGGCCGCGCCGCCGCCCACGGTGACGACGGTGAGACCGCCGGCGCGCAGGGCGGAGCGGCGCGAGAACGGTGTAGTGAACTGGTCGCCGAAGTAGGCGTTGCTCGAGGGGTTCTCACATTCCCCGAAGCAGGCGTTACCGCATTTGTAGGTGCAGGTGAGCGAGGAACGGGAGGACGTAAAACGGTTGCTAAAGAGATTCTTGCCAAGCAGGGCCATGGGTGCGCTCCAAAAATTATTGCCCGCGCGGTGGGGTCGGTGCGCGGGACGTGGGTAGTACGCATCTATTAAAGGAGGGGTGAGTTTCGAGCGCGTGGAAACGAGGTGTCAGATGCGTGAATTTTCCGTAAACCCCGCGTCTTAGTGTTGTGAGTTCTGTTGGTGTTCGCGCCAGAAGAGTTCATCCGCGAGGGCCATGTGCTCGTCCGTGGCGTCTTCGAGCGACAGGTCGGGGTGCTGGCGTGCGGTGGGGAGGGGCGGCGTGCGTCTCGATCCGGGTCGTCGTAACGCTGAGCGTCGTGGGGTACGTTGTGGTTCTCGGACCGTGAGAAGCCTGTCCTCAACACGGTCGCTGCGGCAGCGATGGGTTATCCTTGTCTGCGTGAGTGAGCAGAAGAATACTGAAGTAAATGACGTTCCGGAGCAGCTGCGCATCCGCCGCGAGAAGCGCGAGCGCCTGATCGACTCTGGCGTGGAGGCCTACCCGGTCACCGTGCCGCGTTCTACCTCCCTGGCTGACCTGCGCGCCAAGTACGTCGTGGTCGCCGAGGGCGAGGAAAAGGGTGCCCAGGAAGGCGTGACCTACTTGGCCGCGGGCGACGAGACCGAGGATGTCGTCTCCATTGCCGGCCGCCTGATCTTCATGCGCAACACCGGCAAGCTCTGCTTCGCGACGCTGCAGGATGGCGACGGCACGCAGGTGCAGGCCATGCTTTCCCTCGCCGAGGTCGGCGAGGAGGCGCTGGCCGCGTGGAAGTCTGACGTCGACTTGGGCGACTTCATCTCCGTGACCGGCAAGGTCATTGCCTCGCGTCGCGGTGAGCTCTCCGTCATGGCCACCGAGTGGACGATGGCTGCGAAGTCCCTGCGTCCGCTGCCGGTTGCGTTCGCGGACATGAACGAAGAGACTCGCGTGCGCCAGCGCTACAACGACCTCATCGTGCGCCCGGAGGCCCGCAAGAACGCGATGACCCGCGTCCGAGTCCTGCGCGCGCTGCGCGACTACCTGGAAAGCCAGGACTTCGTGGAAATCGAGACGCCCATGCTGCAGACGTTGCACGGCGGTGCGGCTGCCCGTCCGTTCGTCACGCACTCCAACGCGCTCGACATTGACCTTTACCTGCGCATCGCGCCGGAGCTCTTCCTCAAGCGCGCCGTCGTGGGCGGCATCGACCGCGTCTTTGAGATCAACCGCAACTTCCGCAACGAGGGCGTGGACAAGTCGCACTCGCCGGAGTTCGCCATGCTCGAGACCTACGCCGCGTGGGGCGACTACAACGACTGCGCACGTACCACGCGCGAGTCCATCCAGTACATCGTCCGTGAGCTCAATAAGGCTGAGGGCAAGGATCCGGAGGATCTCACTCGTACGCTTGCCGATGGCACCGTGTATGACTTCGGCGGCGAGTGGAAGGAAATCGAGATGTATCCTTCGCTCAACGAGGCACTTCAGCGCAAGTTCCCGGGCCAGCCGGAGGTCACCATCGACTCCACTGTTGAGGAGCTCAAGGCGATCGCTGACGTCATTGGCCTCGAGGTCCCGAAGGACGGTGGCTGGGGCCACGGCAAGCTCGTCGAGGAAATCTGGGAGGTGCTCTGCGAGGACCAGCTCGAAGGCCCGATCTTCGTGAAGAACTTCCCGGTCGAGACCTCGCCGCTCACCCGTCAGCACCGCTCGCAGCCGCGCGTGACCGAGAAGTGGGACCTCTACGTCCGCGGCTTCGAGCTGGCCACCGGCTACTCCGAGCTCATTGACCCGGTCATCCAGCGCGAGCGCTTCGAGGACCAGGCCCGTCTGGCCGCCAACGGCGATGATGAGGCCATGCGTCTCGACGAGGACTTCCTCGCCGCCATGGAACAGGGCATGCCGCCGACGGCCGGCACCGGCATGGGCATCGACCGCCTGCTCATGGCCGTCACCGGCCTGGGCATCCGCGAGACCGTGCTCTTCCCGCTGGTGAAGCCGGAGGCACGTTAGTCTTCGACGCCGACCCGTCTACGGCCATGTGCCGGGGCGGGTTTCGTGTGTCTTGAGGAAAATAGCCGCAACGTCCGAATAAGGCGCAAGAGAATAAGGCGCAAGAATTGTGACCTTCTTCCACCTCGACGAGGAGCCCGGGCTCGTGCGCTTCCACAATCAATTGGCCGCGCGCGTGGGAGGCAAGGTCGTGGCCCCGGACGTCGACTCGCTCGGTGCGGCGGTCGTGGGGGAGTACCCCCACCGCCGGGTCTACAACGCTGCTTTCCCGTTTATGTCGAGGGCGTGTGCAAAGATGACCGTATGAAATCCCTGCTCTTTCCTAGTGCAGTCATCGGCATGGCGCTCGTTGTGAGCGCCTGCTCGTCCGGAACCAGCGAGCCGGTCACCTCGACCGTCGTCGTCCAGCCGTCCCAGTCCGCTTCCGCGTCCAGCGAGTCCGCGCCGGCACCCAGCTCGACGGCAGAGGCCGCCTCCGCCACGTCCAAGGACAAGTCTGGCCAGCGCTCCGCGGACGAATTCCTCAACGCCCCGCTCGACCACTCGACTATGGATTCCTACGGCGTGACGAACGCTGACGGCTCTTCGGGGTGCATGGTCATCCCGGACAATGACCACGTCTCCTGCCGCCTGGCTTTCAATGACCCGCCGCTCGTCCCCCAGGTGGGCATGCCCATCTGGGAATCCAATGGCTTGAAGTACGAGTCCGACTACGGTTTTAGTCCAGCCGCATTCGTGGGCGGCGAGTACCGCACGGCCGGCGCGCTGCAGCCGGGCGAGTCGGTCGACATCGAGGGCGTGACTTTCGAAGCCCTTGTTGGTGGCGGCCTCAAGGGCACGAAGGACGGCCACGAGTTCACCATCTCGGGCAGCGGCGAGTACCACTCTGATACTTTCCCGCCGAAGCCTGCGGCTGACGGCACTGCGCGTGTGGGCACGGTCTGTGGTCAGGCGAACCCCATGGGCAACCAGGACTTCCTCGTCTACGTCGCCCAGGACGGCACCAACTGTAACGAGGCGATGGCGGCGCTCGACGAGTACAAGGATGCCGAAAAGGGCGGTCAGGCACTTATCGCGCCGGTGAGCAACGGCTGGGGCTGCTCGGTTTCGGCTCTCGACGGCCAGCCTGACACTCCGGAAAATCGCCACTTTACGTGCTCGGCCGATAACGGCCAGCAGCGCGTCGTCCTTATCAAGTAGACGCGGCGCCGCAGCTATCTGCCGATGGCGTCCCTGAAGTCTTTGTAGGCCGCAGGGGCGCCACGGCGTTGGACGACCCAGATGTCGCCCTTGGAGTCATATGCCACGCCAATTCCGATGAAGCGCTTTCACCTCAGGTATCGCTTTCGTGGCTGGTGACCTTACCCAGCGAAGCTCGTGGACCCTGTTAACTCCCGCGGTTATCTGTGGATTTGCTCACAAACTCACATTCTCGAATTACGAGCGGTAGCTGTCGCTGGTTAAGGTAGACGCTTGTCTTTTTAATATGCGTATCTGCGCCTTGTGCGTGGATACGCCCTTTTTAATGCGTGAGAAGAAAGTTGTGACACTTCGTGGCTGAACCACAGACCATGCCGAAGGGCACGGGCATGACGCTGGCCGTGCTCGTCCTCGGCGCGATGATCATGATCCTCAACGAGACCTCGCTGTCCGTTGCCTTGCCTGCCATTATGGCGGACTTCGGCATTCCGGCGACCTCGGCACAGTGGCTCACCACGGGCTTCATGCTCACCATGGCCGTGGTCATCCCCGCGACCGGCTACCTGCTGGAGCGACTGCGCACCCGCCAGATCTTCCTCTTCGCGGTCGTCGCGTTCCTCGTCGGCACCGTCATCGCCGCCACGGCTCCGGTCTTCCCGCTGTTGCTGCTCGGCCGCATTGTTCAGGCCTCCGGCACGGCGCTGATGATGCCGCTGCTCATGACGGTGACCATGACCCTCGTGCCGCCGCAGCGCCGTGGCTCCGTCATGGGCGTTATCTCCATCGTCATCTCCGTGGCACCCGCTCTCGGTCCGACGGTGGGCGGCTTCATTCTTAACTCGCTCACGTGGCACTTCATCTTCTGGGCTATGGTGCCGCTGGTCGTGCTCCTCCTCGTCTTCGGCCTCATTAAGCTGCCCAACGTCGGCGAGCAGCGCACCATCCCGCTCGACGTCCTCTCCGTCGTCCTTTCCGTCCTCGCCTTCGGCGGCCTCGTCTACGGCCTGTCCTCCATCAACGCGATCCTCAAGGGCGAGGGCACCACGGAAATCATCATCACCGTCGTGGGCCTAATCTCGCTCATCATCTTCGTGCGCCGCCAGAACGCCCTCGCGAAGGACAACCAGGCGCTTATGGATCTGCGTCCGTTCCGCGTGCGCAACTACACGTTCGCCATCGCCATCATGCTGCTCTCTTTCGGCATGATGCTCGGCACTGTCACCGTCCTGCCCATCTACCTGCAGACCTCGCTGGGCGCCACCGCGGCGATGACCGGGCTTGTGGTCATGCCCGGCGGCATCCTCCAGGCCCTCATTTCGCCGTTCGTTGGCCGCCTCTTCGACTCTTATGGTCCGCGCCCGCTGCTTATCCCCGGCGTCATCATGCTCACCGCCTCGCTGTGGCTCATGTCCACCCTCGATGAGAATGACGCCATCTGGCACGTCGTCGCCATGCACATTCTGCTTGCTTTCGGCATGGGTCTTATGATGACCCCGCTGATGACCTCGGCGCTGTCCTCCCTGCCGGGCGACCTCTACGGCCACGGCTCCGCCATCATGAACACCCTGCAGCAGCTCGCCGGCGCGGCCGGCACGGCCTTCCTCGTCGTGTTCCTCACCCGCGGCACCGAGTCCAGCATGGCCGCAGGCCAGGCTGCCGATGCCGCCACTGCCCACGGCGCACACTGGGCCTTCCTCTTTGCTGGCGCCGTGGGCATCGTCGCGTGCGTCCTCGCGCCGATGGTCAAGCGCATCCCGACCACGGAGGAAGCCCACTAGGAGTCCTTCGCGCTCGGGCTGCTGCAGCTGAGCGTGCCTAAACACGCCTGTCCCCGCCACGATGGTCATCGCGGCGGGGACACGTGCGTTGAGGGGAGCCGACGCGGCGATCGCAGGGGAGCCGATGAGAGGGGGCATCGGAAAGCGGGGCGGGTTGGTACAGGCGACGCAGAGCCGTGTGGGGCCGCCTTCAGAAGACAACACTGAGGCTTCGAGCAGGGCCAGAAAAGGCCCTGTTCGCTACCGGCGTACACCCCTGTGAGCTGCGGGAACGAGGGTTCGGGGCGAACACGTGGAGGCAGCGGGCAATGTCGGGGAGGAGGTGCGCGTTAGAGTGGGCAAAGAACTATTAGAGCGAAAGAGGTTATGGACATGTTTGAGAGGTTTACGGACCGTGCTCGACGCGTCATCGTGTTGGCGCAAGAGGAAGCACGCATGCTCAACCACAACTACATCGGCACGGAGCACATCCTGCTCGGCCTGATCCACGAGGGTGAGGGTGTCGCCGCCAAGGCGTTGGAGTCCATGGGCATCTCGCTCGAGGATGTCCGCCGTGAGGTGGAAGAGATTATCGGCCACGGCACGCAGCCGACCACGGGCCACATTCCGTTTACCCCGCGCGCCAAGAAGGTGCTCGAGCTGTCCCTGCGCGAGGGCCTGCAGATGGGACACAAGTACATTGGCACCGAGTTCCTGCTTCTCGGCCTCATCCGTGAGGGTGAAGGCGTGGCCGCACAGGTTCTTATTAAGCTCGGCGCCGATCTGCCGCGCGTGCGCCAGCAGGTTATCCAGCTGCTCTCGGGTTACGAGGGCAACCAACAGGAAGGCGGCGAGGGCCAGGGTTCCGGCCCCGTCGGCGCCGGCGCTGCCCCGGGCGGCCGCACCGGCGGCGGCAACGGTGGCGACCGTTCCAACTCGCTCGTGCTTGACCAGTTCGGTCGCAACCTGACCCAGGCTGCCAAGGAAGGCAAGCTCGACCCGGTCGTGGGCCGCGACAAGGAAATCGAGCGCATTATGCAGGTGCTCTCGCGTCGTACCAAGAACAACCCGGTGCTCATTGGTGAGCCGGGCGTTGGTAAGACCGCCGTCGTCGAGGGCCTGGCTCTCGATATCGTCAACGGCAAGGTTCCGGAGACCCTCAAGGACAAGCAGCTCTACTCGCTCGACTTGGGCTCCCTCGTTGCTGGTTCCCGTTACCGTGGTGACTTTGAGGAACGCCTGAAGAAGGTCCTCAAGGAGATTAATCAGCGCGGCGACATCATCCTGTTCATCGACGAGATCCACACTCTCGTCGGCGCGGGCGCTGCAGAAGGCGCTATCGACGCGGCCTCGCTGCTTAAACCGAAGCTGGCCCGTGGCGAGCTGCAGACCATCGGTGCGACCACGCTCGATGAGTACCGCAAGCACATTGAGAAGGACGCCGCCCTGGAACGTCGTTTCCAGCCGGTGAAGGTCGACGAGCCTTCGCTTGAGGACACCGTTCTTATCCTTAAGGGCCTGCGCGACAAGTACGAGGCACACCACCGTGTTTCCTACACGGACGAGGCCCTCAAGGCTGCTGCTCACCTGTCTGACCGCTACATTAATGACCGGTTCCTGCCGGATAAGGCCGTCGACCTCCTCGACGAGGCGGGCGCCCGTATGCGCATTAAGCGCATGACCGCTCCGGAAGGCCTGCGTGAGGTCGATGACCGTATCGCTGAGGTCCGCAAGGAAAAGGAAGCGGCCATCGACGCACAGGACTTCGAGAAGGCTGCTGGCCTGCGCGACAAGGAGCGCAAGCTCGGCGAAGAGCGCGCAGAGAAGGAGAAGCAGTGGCGCTCGGGTGAGCTCGAGGACATCGCCGAGGTCGGCGAGGACCAGATTGCAGAGGTTCTGGCTCACTGGACCGGCATCCCGGTTCTCAAGCTCACGGAGAAGGAATCCTCTCGCCTGCTCAACATGGAAGAGGAGCTCCACAAGCGCATCATTGGCCAGGACGAAGCCGTCAAGGCCGTCTCCCGCGCTATCCGCCGTACGCGCGCAGGCCTCAAGGACCCGCGTCGTCCTTCCGGTTCCTTCATCTTCGCCGGCCCGTCCGGTGTTGGTAAGACGGAGCTGTCCAAGGCCCTGGCGAACTTCCTGTTCGGTTCGGATGATGACCTCATCCAGATCGACATGGGCGAGTTCCACGACCGCTTCACCGCGTCGCGTCTCTTCGGTGCTCCTCCGGGATACGTCGGCTACGAGGAGGGCGGCCAGCTCACCGAGAAGGTGCGCCGCAAGCCGTTCTCCGTCGTCCTCTTCGACGAGATTGAGAAGGCCCACAAGGAGATCTACAACACCCTCCTGCAGGTCCTCGAAGACGGCCGCCTTACCGACGGCCAGGGCCGCGTGGTCGACTTCAAGAACACCGTTCTTATCTTCACCTCGAACCTGGGTACGCAGGACATCTCCAAGGCCGTGGGCCTGGGCTTCTCCGGCTCCGCGTCGCAGGATGCCGACGGCCAATACGAGCGCATGAAGAACAAGGTTCACGACGAGCTGAAGAAGCACTTCCGCCCCGAGTTCCTCAACCGTATCGATGAGATTGTGGTCTTCCACCAGCTCACGCAGGAGCAGATCGTGCAGATGGTCGAGCTGCTCATCGCCCGCGTGGAGAAGCAGCTCACCGAGCGCGACATGGGCATCGAGCTCACGCAGAAGGCCAAGGATCTCCTGGCCAAGCGTGGCTTCGACCCGGTCCTCGGCGCTCGTCCGCTGCGTCGCACCATCCAGCGCGAGATCGAGGATCAGCTCTCCGAGAAGATCCTCTTCGGCGAGATTGGTGCCGGCGACCTCGTGACGGTCGACGTGGAGAACTGGGACGGCGAGTCCAAGGACAACTCGAAGGCGACGTTCACCTTCTCGCCGAGCCCGAAGCCGTTGCCGGCTGGCACCTTCACCGACGAGGAGGCCGACGCCGAGGTGCGTGAGACCGAAGAGGTCGTCACCGCCGACGTGCCGTCCACGTCCTCCGAGCCGGAGCTGCCGTTCGACGACGACTCGAACGACGACGGCAACAACCCGCCGACCGCCGGTGCAGGCCAGGCGCTCTAAGCCCTAGCCCGCTCGAGGTGTAGAGCAACACAACCCGCATGCAGTCATTGCATGCGGGTTCTTTGTATGCCTGCGGAGGTCTATTCCAGATATGCTGCAGTCTTCTAGGCTGAACTCGGTTGCTCTTATAGCCCCGTGTAATCCTCGCTCACCGAAAGGAAAACTATGGTTTCGTCGAAGAAGACAGGATCTGCAACCGCCCGCTCGAGTGAGTCCGGCTGGCCGCTGATCGCTGGGGTTGTCCTATTGGCGGGTATTGTGCTCGCCGCAGTGGGGTTCGTAGCGTGGACCGTGTGGGGTGGCGGAAAGAACAATAATGCGGAGCGCTCGACCGTTGTGGTCACGCAGACCGCGTCGGGGCAGGGCGAGGAGGCGGCGGTGCCGACTGACGAACCCGAGAGCGAGTCCTCGGCGCCATCCGCGACGTCGGTGGTGCCGACCTCAACGGTGGAAGCGTCTGCTGAGACAGGCATGCCGGAGGGACTTACGCAGAGCGGATGGTCGGGGACTACTGCCGTCTGCGGTGATGGCGAGACGCTTGCCTTTGCCGGGCGTGGCCCCGATGGCGCGGCGGTCGTGTGTGCATCTGGCGGCGAGTACATCTATCACAGCGCGCTGTTTGGCGGATCGCTGACAAACACGGCCTATCTGGAAGGCCCAACGTTCTATGTTCCCACGGACGACTCACTCATCACGGTGAGCGACGGCGGCTTCGGCGTGCGCCAGGGCGGTGCCCGTGTGGCGGGCGGAGAATTTACGGAGAGCTGGCGCGCGCAGGGCTAGCGCAGGGGAGATGAGCCCGCGCGGCGTGTACTGAGTGCGCGGGTTACTCCGAGGTTACTTCGACGAGGTGGCGGCGGACTCGGAGCTCAGCGAGCCACTCGAGGAATCATCGTTGTTGCTGGCGGTGATGCCGATGATGGCGCTCACGAGCGTAGCCAGCGCCATGATGAGGGAGAGAAGATCTTGGGTCTTGATATTGCTGAATTTCGGCATGCGTGAAAGCTCCTTGTTCCGGCACACGGCGCGGCTCGCCGCATGTAAGGAGACCGAGTCTAGCCCGCCAACAGAGCCTGCTCCAACCAGTCGAGGGCGGGATCGAACTGCGCGATGAGGCCTGCGGCGTGGCCGCCGGAGACGCGGGACGAGAACGGCGAGCCAGCAACCTCGGTGGTCTCCACCGCCGCGCCGAGCTTCTGCCAGTCCGAGGCCAGCTGCATGGCCTGGTCATGATTGACGATGTCATCGTTGGGAGCGCTGCCCACGAGGACGCGGCCCGTGGGGGCGACGGTGCCCAGCTTCTGCTGGGCGAGGACGGAGGAAACACGCTCGTCCGAGGCGATGAACTCGGCCATGGACATGCCGGTATCCGTGAGCGATGACAGCGGAGTAGCACCCCAGCGCAGCATGGAGTCGATGATGCACGAGCGGGAGTTTTCCGCGAGCCAGTACCGGCCCTTGGAGTTGAGGTAGCCGTTGACAGCGGTGGCAAAGCCTTCGTCGCGCGCAGAGAATCCCGCGATGGCGTAAGCGAGATTCGGGCCTAAGTTCGGCGAACCGCCGAGCATGGCGATGAGGTCAGCCGGGGGAGCGCCCGCATAGGTGGCGCGCAGGTTGAGCTCTGGGGCGTATGCTTCCGCGAGCTCAGCGCCGGCGGCAGCGGCACCGCCGCCCTGGGAGTACCCGAAGAGAGCGACGGGGCGGCCCGAGTCACCGACGACGGCGCGGGCGGCGTCGAGCACCGCGTGGGCCTGCTCGACACGGTTGGCATACGTGTGGACGCCGGGCGTGCCCAGACCGATGTAGTCAGTGAGCACGAGACGCATGCCGCGCGCGCGGAACTTTGCGTAATAGGGCAGCTCATAGTTAATGCCCATGGACGACATGAGCGGGGCGATCTGGCCCCGGAAGCCCGGGCCCTTGGTGGGTGCACAGTGATCCGCGAGGCCGCGGGTGCCCGGTGCCATGACGACGGTGGGGGCGGGCCCTTCACCGTGCCAGGTGCCGGTGGGCTCCAGGACCGCTCCGGAGACGTACGTGGGCGTGCCATCCTCCAGCGTGGAGGAGTAGAGAATGCGGCTGCGGCCCACGCCCACGGTGCTCTCTCGCAGGAGCGTGCCCGCCGGGGCGTAGCCCACGGCCGAGGGCGGCGTCATGTAGAAGTCGTAGTCCTCGCCGGCTGAGCTGGAATCGGTGCTGGAACCGGAGCTGGAACCGGAGCTGGATCCGACGCTCGACAGGGATGAGGCCGACGCGGGGGCCGCGGTGGCGAGAGGGGCAGTGCACAGCGCCGCCGCGGTCAGGGCGGCGAGGGACGAAGCGGCGAGAATACGGCCCGCACGCAGGGGAGAGAGGGAGAGAAGTTTCACGGTGAAAATACTACCGCGTGGCGCCGGCATGGGCGGTGTGACCTGGGTCTATGCGCAGTTGTTCGGGGCGGGCTTATGCGTGAACAGGTCGAAGAGGTAAACCAAGCCCTTCGGTACGGAGGCCATGAGAGGCACCGCGTGGCCGAGGGCCGCGCCGGGGGCGAGTGCCGTGCCGGGTTCCGCCACGAAGTTCACCGTCGCGCCGGCCTGGCAGTAGGCGCCAGCGAGCGCGCGGGCCTGACCGTAGGGGATGAGATCATCCGTGGGGGAGTTCGCGATGTAGATGGGCGCGTTGGGGGTGTGCTGGCCGAGCTTCTGGTGGCGCAGCGTCTCGCCGATAATGGGCTCTTTGAGGGAGAGTTCCTCCAGGGATTCGCCGTGGGCCGTGAGCGTCTGGGTGCGGGTAAAGCCCCATGTCGCAACGGATTCGCCGATGCACGAGGTGGCGGCGTCGCGCAGGAAAGCCTTGCCGCGGTCGTTGAAGTTGGCGAGGATGGCGTCGCGGAATTGCGGGTCGCGCTCCGCGAAGCCGTTGATGGCGTAGCCCAGCACGTGCGCGATGGCGGAGCCGTTGACGGCATGCATGACGCGTTCGAGGTCAGCCGGCGGGGCACCGGCGTAGGTGCCGCGGACGTTGAGGTCGGGGCCATACGCCTCGGCGAATTCGGCAGCTGCGGCCGCCGCGCCGCCGCCCTGGGAGTAGCCGGCGAAGGCGATGGGGGCATCGGCAGGCGCGCCGGAGGCCTGGAGCGCAGCGCGGCCGGCGTCGATGACGGCGTGGGCTTCCTCGATGTTATTGACGTAGGTGTGCGCTCCCGGGGTGCCGAGCCCGATGTAGTCCGGCACGATGACGCGCATGCCGGCCGCGGCGGCAGCCTGGTGGAACTGGTACTCGTAGTTAAAATTCACCGAGCCGGGCCACGCGGAGGACACGCCAAGGAAGGATCGCGAGGGCGCGCACTGGTCGCCCTGACCGCGGGTGCCTGGGGCGAAGACGATGGTGGGACGCGGGCCGCCGTGCGTCCAGGCGGCAGTGGGCTCGTAAAGCGTCGCGGTGGCCGCGACGGGGGAGCCATCTTCGCGCGTCGTGGAGTACGTGAGCACGCGGGCGGAGGAGTTGGCGGGCAGCAGGTGCTGGAAGGGCGCGCTGGCAGTGACGGTGCCGGGAGAGGGAGCACCGGCAGGCGCGGCGACAGCCGTGGCGGGTGGAAGGACAAGGCTTGCGGCAAGGGCAAGCGAGGAGAGAAGAAAGCGGATTTTCACGAACATAGATTACCTGGATTGGGGCGGGACGCTAGACTTTGCTGCATGGGTATTTACTTCCGCAAGCGCAAGAAGACGGGCAAGAATAGCTGGATCAATATCTCCGGCTCGGGTGCTTCGATGTCCACGAAAATCGGTCCCGTGACCCTCAACTCGCGTGGTGGCATGTGGGTCAACCTGCCCGGCGGACTCAACTTCCGCGGTCGCTGGCGCTAAAGCACGCAGCTTTAGTCGAGAAAGATAGGTGAAGGGAGCGACGGCCTATGGGCATGTCGCAAGCAGAATATCGGCAGATGGGCGTCGA
Organism: Corynebacterium sp. DNF00584; assembly: GCF_001552965.1. Lineage (NCBI taxonomy): Bacteria > Bacillati > Actinomycetota > Actinomycetes > Mycobacteriales > Corynebacteriaceae > Corynebacterium > Corynebacterium sp. DNF00584. The sequence goes on from NZ_KQ959749.1 coordinate 194,243, forward strand.
GGCCGACGTCGTGCTGCGCTTGGGCATGCTGCTCATGGGCGCGGGCACATCCGGCTACCGCGTCATGCGTGGAATGAAGCGCGCGGCGCGCGCGATGGGTTTTGACCGGCTCGACCTGTCCGTGGGCGTGACGCAGATTGTGTGCACGTTCCACCGCGGTGAGCATTTCCGAACCATCATTGCGCAGCAACATTCGCCGGCGGTGGACGCCTCGCGCATCGAGGCGCTTGAGGACCTCACGCACCACGGGGTGCCATGGGGGACCACGGCGGAAGAACTCACGGCGAAGCTTGATGCGATTGAGCATGGCGTGACGAAGCGCTGGAACGTGTGGATTCTCTCGACTGCTGCGGCCGTGGCGTGCGCGTCCTTTGCGGTGCTCAACTACTTCTCCTGGGTGGCCATCGCGCTCGTGGCCCTGGCTGCTTTCTGCGGGCAGCTCACGCGCCACACCCTAGCCAAGCAACACGTTCACCAGCTGGGCGGCATCGTCGCGGCGGGGCTCGTGTCCTCGCTCGTCTTCTTTGCTACCACGGAATCCCTCGCCGCGGCAGGGCTCGCGGACCCCGCGGGGTTCTCCTCCGGCTATGTTGCTGCGGTGCTCTTCCTCATCCCGGGTTTTCCGCTCTTCTCCGCGCTCATTGATTTAGGCCGCTTCGACTTTGATGCGGGGCTCGCGCGCTTGACGTATGCGCTCACAGTCATCCTTGCGGCGACGTTTACGGTGACGATGGTGAGCTGGTTGACGGATCTCAAGCCGGAGCCGGCGCAGGCGGACTTCACGCCGGGATGGTTCCTGCTCGCGGCCGTGGCAAGTTTCTGCGGCATCGCGGGGTTCGCCTTCCTCTTTAATTCCTCGCGGCGCATGGTGCTCGTCGCCGCGTGCGTGGGCACCGTGGCCAACCTCGTGCGCCTGCTGCTTGTGGAAGCTGGCACCACGGCCTACTTTGCGGCGTTCGTGGGCGGGCTCATCGTGGGCCTACTCGGCGCCGTCGCCTCAAAGCAGGTGCATCTGCCCCGCATTACGACGACGGTCCCGGCCTCCGTCATCATGATTCCCGGCACCGCGATGTTCCGCTCCGTCTACCAGCTCAACGCCGGCGATATGACGCAGGCGCTCACCTTCGCCGCGACGGCGGCCATGGTGGTCATCTCCATCGGCGCGGGGCTCATCCTCGCCCGTCTGCTCACGGATAAGGATTGGGCGTTGGGCCACCTCATCGACTTCTCGCACCACCGCCCGGGCGCGGGGAACCCAGACTTCTAGGAAGGCAACCGGAACCGCCCGTCCGGATCCTGCTCCGCGAGTCCGTCCGCGAGCAACGAGGCCAACGCGCGGGAGCGCTGCGGGGCGTCCTCCCACACGGCGTCGAGCGCCGCCTGTGAGACAGGCTCGGTCGCCCCGCGGAGTACCGCCATGAGCCGCCCGCGCGCTTGGCGGTCCGTGCCCGTGAACTTCTGGACGCGCTTCTTCGCCTTGGCGGTCTCCTCCTCCGAGGGCTCCGGGCACCCGGCGAGCTGCCACGCGCACTCGGCTTTGAGCGGGCACGCCTCGCAGGAGGGATTCTTCGCCGTGCACACCAGGGCGCCTAGCTCCATGAGCGCGGCAGAGACGCGCGGCCCGCGCCCAGCGGGTGCGGCCTCGAGGAGCGAGGCAACATCGGCAAGCTCCCGCTTGCGCGGCGTGGGTGGCAGGAAGGTCCCTGTGATAGCGCGCGCATAGACGCGCCGCACATTCGTATCGACGACGGGCACGTTGAGCCCGTAGTGGAAACACGCCACGGCTCGGGCGGTGTAATCCCCGATGCCAGGCAATTCCAATAAAGCATCGACATCAGAGGGGACGGGTGACGAGCCGAGAGCCTGCGCGCACTCCCAGAGCCGCAGCGCGCGCCGGGGATAGCCTAACGTGCCCCACGCCTTGAGGACGTCCGCGCGGGAGGCTGCCGCGAAGTCCACGTGCGTGGGCCAGCGCACCATCCAGTCCTTCCAGATGGGGGCGACGCGCGCGACGGGAGTTTGCTGGCTCATCACTTCGCTGAGCAGCACGCCCCAGGCAGTGGTACCCGGTCGGCGCCAGGGGAGATCCCGCTCGTTGACGTCAAACCATGCAAGAAGTGCTTCGAAGTTCATCAGGGATAGTTTAAACTTATGTACCGTGGCTAAAAACATTGAGCTCAAGACCCCTCAGGACGTCTGGGACGCCCTGCTGGCTGGAAACCAACGTTACGCCTCTGACCAGGCGGAACATCCTCACTCCGATATTGCTCGCCGCGACGCCCTGCGCACCGGCCAGGCCCCGCGCGTTGCAATTTTTTCTTGCGGCGACTCTCGCGTCCCCGCGGAACTTGTCTTCGACATGGGCTTTGGCGACGCGTTTATCATTCGCAATGCTGGCCATATCGTGGACAACTCCGTGCTCGCCTCCGTGCAGTTTGCCGTCGATGACCTCGATTGCGACCTCCTTGTCGTCATGGGGCACCAGTCCTGCGGTGCTGTGAAGGCGACCTCGGGCTTCCTCAAGGACGACTCCACCATTCCGGCTGGCTTCCAACGCACCATCGTGGAAAGGGTTGCGCTCGCCGCCATCGCCTCCCAGGCCGAGGGCAAGGACACCACGGACGACTTCGAGCGTCGTAACACTGTGGAGACCGTCAAGCAGCTCATGGCGCGCATTCCGCATCTCGCCGATAAGGTTGAAGCGGGGGAGCTCGGCATTGCTGGCATTCGCTACCTCCTTGATGACGGCACGGTCGAACCCCTCGTCCTGCACGGCGTGCAGTAGACACGCGGGCCCGCAGTGGCGCAGGTCGCGCCGGTCACGCCCTAAAATAAGGGCATGTCGACTCCGCGTAAGCCACTGCCTCCCGTGATTTATCAGCGCCGCCGTGCGGCCGCGCTGATTCTTATCCTCGTGGTGGTCGCCGCGCTCATCATCGCCTGGACCGTGGGCCGAGGCGGTAAGGATGATGCGTCGCAACAGGCCGCCGCAACCTCCTCGCTGGCCCAGCCTGCCGATGCCCCCTCCTCCGCACCGTCGGCGGCTCCCACGTCCTCCGCCGCGGAGGCTCCCGCTTCCGACGGCGCCCCGTCCGCTGAGTCCTCTGCAGCCGCGCCGTCCGAATCCGCCGCGCCGTCCGACTCCGCCGCAGCGTCCGAAGCCCCGAAGAATTCCTGCACCGTGGATGATCTCAAGGTGAGCGTGAAAGCCGTGGAGGCGTCCTACAAAGACGGCGACTTGCCTGTCTTCGTCATGGACGTCGAAAACCCTACCGCCGTGGACTGCGATATCGACTTGGACCAGAACAAGCTCCGCTTCGAGGTCTATAAGATGGGCACGAACGCCCGCGTGTGGGCGGACACGGATTGCTACCCCTCCGTCCAGACCGGTCGCACGACCTTCAAGGCCGGTGCCACCCAGCAATTCCAGGCCACGTGGTCGCGCAAGGGTTCCGAGCCTGGGCAATGCTCCGACCGCCCCGTCGCCGAGGCTGGCCACTACTTCGCCCACGGCATCATTGGCGATAACTACTCCGAGGGCTATACGTTCAATCTGAACTAGCCAAGCGCTTACCCCGAGTCGCTCTCGCTTTCCGACCCCGCCAGCACACACGCGCCGCGCGGGGCGTGCGCATTTTTCTCCCCGCTACGCGTCGACGAGTGCGATGGCTTGCCCCAACGTCGCGACTTCTTTGACGCGCATGCCCGCGACCTTCGCGTCCGAGCCCGCCGGCACGATGGCCTGCTTGTAGCCTAGGCGCGCAGCCTCCGCGAGACGCCGTTCCACGCCGGGTACGCGGCGCAGCTCCCCGGCCAAGCCCACCTCGCCGATGACGACGGTCTTCGCGGGCAGCGGCTTCTCATGCAACGAGGACCACGTGGCGAGCGCCACCGCCAGGTCCGTCGCTGTTTCGTTGATGCGCACGCCGCCCACCGTCGCGACGTACGCGTCCTTCTCATTCGACTTCTGGCCCGCGCGCGCCTGGAGCACTGCGAGCACCATGGGCACACGGTTGTTGTCCAGGCCCGTGACCACGCGGCGCGGGTTCTTCGAGACCGGATCCACCGTGAGCGCCTGAACTTCTGCCAAGATGGGCCGCACGCCGTCCATGGCCACCGTCACCGCCGAGCCGTCTGGTGTCGCCCCGCGGTGGGAGAGGAAGAGCCCTGACGGATCTGAGACTTCCCGAATGCCGCCGGCGGTCTGCTCGAAGCAACCCACCTCGTCCGTGGCGCCGAAGCGATTCTTAATACCGCGCAGCATGCGCAAGCTGGACTGCCGGTCGCCCTCAAAGTTGAGGACGACGTCCACGAGGTGTTCGAGCACGCGCGGACCCGCGACATTGCCGTCCTTCGTCACGTGGCCCACGAGCAGGATGGGAATGCCCGTCGTCTTCGCCAGCGTGGTGAGCGCCGCCGTCACCGCGCGCGACTGCGCGACGCCGCCGGCCACGCCCTCGACGCCCGCGGCATGCATGGTCTGCACCGAGTCCACAATCATGAGCGAGGGCTTGAGCTGTTCCACGTGCCCGAACACCACGTCGAGGTTGGACTCCGCTGCTAGATAGAGCGTGTCATGCAGCGCTCCGGTGCGCTCCGCGCGGGCACGTACCTGGCCCGCGGACTCCTCCGCCGTCACATAGAGCGCAGTGCGGTTCAACTGCGCCCATTGCGAGGCTACCTCGAGCAGCAGCGTGGACTTGCCCACGCCCGGCTCGCCCGCCATGAGCACCACGGATCCCGGCACGATGCCGGTGCCCAGCACGCGGTCAAGCTCCCCAATGCCCGTGGGCAGCGTCTTTGTCGCCGACGCCCCAATCTTCGTAATGGGTTGCGCCGGACTCGTGGGAGTAAGCCCCTTGGCCAGCTGGCCGCTTACGGCCGCCTGCGCCGCGGCCCCGCCGCCCAGGCCGCCACCCGACGCGGGCGCGGCGGGCATGGATTCCTGCAGTGTGCCCCACGAACCACACTCGGGGCAGCGCCCCAGCCACTTGGGCGAGACATATCCACACTCGGAGCAGGTGTGGATGGGACGAACTTTCTTAGCCATGCTGCCTACTCTAAACCAGCCCCTCAACACGAAACCCCCGCCGGCGCTGACCAGCAGCGCGGGCGGGGGAATGGCTCGAAGGCGTGTGCGGCAGGGGCGCACACGGAGAGAATTAGTGGTGCTCAGCCTTAGCGGTCTCCGTGGTGTAGCCCTCGGTGGAGGAGGAGTCACGGTTGTACTGGCCGGAGGTCAGCGGGGAGGCGGACACCGGAGCGTCCACGGTGAGCTCACCGTTGTTGAAGGTGAAGGTGACCGGGCGGGTGCCGCCGAAAGCGTAGTCCTCGTTGGTGAGATCCGTGGTGATGTACTGCACGGAATTCGAGGTCTCGTCCTGCGGAACGGCGTCGAGGTTGGCCTTGGAATCACCGATGATGGACTGGCCGCGGCCGATGGGCTGTGCGGAGGAGACGTTGACGGACTGGCCGTCGACGTCGATGGACTGGAGGGTGACCTTGCCGTCGGCGTAGCCGTCGTTGATGACGCTGAACTTGAGCGATGCGGTGCCGTCGTTCGGCTCCAGCTGGATGGTCACGTCACGCACGGCCACGGCGCCGTCTTCGGTCTTGGCGTTGGTGCCATCCACTGCGATGACCTTCTGCGAGGTCTGGGTGATCTGGCCCGCGGAGCAGGCTGCCAGAGAAAGCGCGGACATAGCAGCAACAGAGATGATGGCACCGCGACGTGCGGCAGACTTCAGGGACTTCACTTCGAGCGTCCTCCAATTAAGAGATCAGGCGTTTATCAACGACTTAGCCTAGTCGTTAGCGGCGGGAAGTACACAGTTTTGGGCCCGTTGGGGGCTACGCCACATGCGTAACATGGGGGTATCCGGGGGTAAACCCGGGGTGCAAACGCCGCCCCCGTCCAGCGTGGTAAAATTTCTCACCATATATGCGTGTGTCGCGTCGTGCGATGCGCGCCAACGAACCCGAACGAGGAGTGACTGGACAAACATGGAGTTCAAGGTCGGCGAGGTCGTCGTTTACCCGCACCACGGTGCTGCAGAGATTACTGCCATCGAACAGCGTGAGATGGGCGGGGAGACCTTGGAGTTCCTCGTGCTTCAGATCAAGCACTCGGATCTCGTCGTGCGCGTTCCTTCCAAGAATGCCGAGCATGTTGGCGTCCGTGACGTCGTGGGTAAGGAAGGCCTGGAGAAGGTCTTCTCCGTCTTGCGCGAAACCGACGTCGAAGAGGCTGGCAACTGGTCCCGCCGCTTCAAGGCCAACCAGGAGCGTCTCGCCTCCTCGGATATCAACAAGGTGGCCGAGGTCGTTCGTGACCTGTGGCGCCGCGACCAGGACCGCGGCCTGTCCGCCGGTGAGAAGCGCATGCTCGCCAAGGCCCGCCAGATTCTCGTGGGTGAGCTGGCCCTTGCCACCCCGGTTGATGAGAAGAAGGCTGACGCCCTCGAAGAGGAAATCCAGGCCACCATCGAGCGCCACCGCGCAGCAGGCCTCGTTGAGGACACCACCGTCGTCACTGGCGGTGATGATGAGGATCTCGCAGACCTCAACTTCGACGATTCTGACGACGAAGAGTAAATAATGTCGCGCCGCGTCATTGCGCTCGTGGCTGCGGCCGGCCAAGGCACGCGCCTCGGCGCGCCGATCCCTAAGGCCTACGTCGAACTTGACGGCGTTCCGCTGCTCGCGCGTTCCGTGCGTCTGCTGCTCGACTCCGGCCGCGTTGATGAGGTCATCGTTCTCGTGAGCCCCGACATGCAGGACACCGCTGCGCGGGTCCTTGCAGACGCCCAGCTTGCCGATGCCCCCGTGCGCCTCGTCCACGGCGGCGGCGAGCGCGCCGACTCCGTCTGGGCCGGCCTTCGGGCCGCGGCTGCCGATGCTGCGTCAACTGCCGCGTCGGCTGGCGCGTCGGCTAGCGCCGACGCGAGTCATGAGGATGCCATCGTCCTTGTCCACGATGCCGCCCGCGCGCTCACCCCGCCGGACATGGTCGCGCGCATTGTCGACCGCGTCGCGGCCGGTGCGTCCGCCGTCATCCCGGTGCTGCCCGTCGCCGACACGATCAAAGAAGTCGACGGCGACACCGTTCTCGCGACCCCAGACCGTTCCCGCCTACGCGCCGTCCAGACCCCACAGGGCTTCGACCTCGCGACGCTCATCCGCGCCAACGAGGCCTACTTCGCAAGAAAGCAGGACTTCATCGCGACGGATGACGCAAGCCTCATGGAATGGTTCGGCGTCACCGTCGTGACCGTCCCCGGCGACGCGATGGCGTTCAAGATAACGACCCCGCTCGACCTCACCCTCGCCCGCGCCGTCCTCGCCGCGCAGCCTGCGGCGCGCGACGAGAAATAAATAAGGAGACCATCATGAAACAGCCGATTATTCCGCGCGTGGGCATCGCCACGGATGCCCACCAGATCGAAGAAGGCAAGCCCTGCTGGATCGCGGGTCTCCTCTTCGAGGGCGCGGACGGCTGCGAGGGACACTCGGACGGCGATGTTGTCTCCCACGCCGTCGTCGACGCATTGCTTTCCGCGTCACAGCTGGGTGACCTCGGCTCCTTCGTCGGCGTAGGCCGTAAGGAATACGCCGGCGTCTCCGGAGCGCAGCTGCTCAAAGAATGCCGCGCGTTGCTTGAGGAGAACGGCTTTACTATCGGCAACGCCGCAGCACAGCTCGTAGGCCAGACCCCGAAGATGGGCCCGCGACGCGAGGAAGCCGAGCGCGTGCTCACCGAGATCCTCGGCGCCCCGGTGTCCATCTCCGCGACGACGACCGATCACCTCGGTTTCACCGGTCGCGCGGAAGGCCGCGCCGCCGTCGCGACCGCTGTCGTGTGGAAGGCCACCGCATAAGCCACCGCATTAGCCAGCACCTAAACTCGTGCTCCGCAGGCAGCCGTGCCCTCCACCGATGTCGGTGGGTAGCAAAGAAAAGCCCAGCGTCCCCTAGAATGGGCTGCGTGACTTCCAACGATAAGCAGACCCCGACCACGCAGCTTCACATCTATGACACGGCGGCGCGTACGCAGCGCCCGTTCGAGCCCATCCGGCCCGGTCACGTGTCTATCTATCTGTGTGGCGCGACCCCGCAGGCCCAACCGCACATCGGTCACCTGCGTTCCGGCGTCGCCTTCGATATCCTGCGTCGTTGGCTCATTGCTCAGGGCTTCGACGTTGCCTTCGTCCGCAACGTCACCGACATCGATGACAAGATTCTCACCAAGGCCACGGACAACGGCCGCCCCTGGTGGGAGTGGGTCTCCACGTATGAGCGCGAGTTCACCAAGGCGTACAACACGCTCGGTGTTCTTCCGCCCTCCGTCGAGCCGCGCGCGACCGGCTTCGTCACCCAGATGGTCGACTACATGCAGCGCCTCATGGACCGCGGCTTCGCCTATGCCGTCGGCAAGACCGACGGTGAAGCCGAAGGAGCAGGTTCCGTCTACTTCGACGTCAATGCTTGGGTCGCGGCCGAGGGTTCTGACTACGGATCCCTGTCCGGCAACAAGGTCGAGGAAATGGACCAAGGGGAGGGCGTGGACGCCCTCGACCGTGGCAAGCGCGGCGCCCAAGACTTCGCCCTGTGGAAGGGCGCGAAGCCCGGCGAGCCCTCGTGGCCCACGCCGTGGGGCAAGGGTCGCCCGGGCTGGCACCTGGAGTGCTCGGCGATGTCCACGTACTACCTGGGTTCCGAGTTCGACATTCACTGCGGCGGCCTGGACCTGCAGTTCCCGCACCACGAGAACGAGATTGCCCAGTCCCACGCGGCGGGCGACGGCTTCGCGCATTACTGGATGCACAATCACTGGGTCACCATGGCCGGAGAGAAGATGTCCAAGTCCCTGGGCAACGTGCTCTCCGTGCCCACCATGCTGGAGCTCGTCCGCCCAGTCGAGCTGCGCTACTACCTGGGCTCGGCGCATTACCGTTCCGTGCTCGAGTACTCCGAGGCCGCGCTCACCGAGGCTGCCGCGGGCTACCGGCGCATCGAGGACTTCCTCGCGCGCTTCGACACCGTCGAGGTGGGTGAGTGGACGCAGGGCTTCGAGGACGCGATGAATGACGATATCGCCGTTCCACGCGCCCTGGCAGAAATTCACACCACGGTGCGCGCTGGCAACAAGGCGCTCGCCGAGGGGGACGAAGCCCGCGCGCTGGATCTCGCACAGTCTGTGCGCGCTATGGCTGCGGTGCTGGGCTTCGACCCGATCGAGTGGGCGTCTGGCTCCGCTGCGGATTCGGGTGCGGCCGAGCAGGCACTCGAGGTCCTCGTCGCCGCCGAGCTCGAGGCACGTACCACCGCACGTGCCGAGAAGGACTGGGCCACGGCGGATGCCGTGCGCGACCGACTCGCAGCAGCGGGCATTACCATTACCGATACTCCCGACGGCCCCACCTGGTCGCTGGCTTAAATTACACGTTGCACACGCTCTAGAAGGATAGATTTTTATGGCACGAACTCACGGCCGTGGCGGCGCAGGCGCACGCAAGTCGAATAAGAAGGGTGCGCTCAAGGGCACCGGCGGACAGCGCAAGAAGGGTTTGGAGGGCAAGGGCCCGACCCCGAAGGCGGAGGACCGCGTCTACCACGCCAAGTACAAGGCGAAGCAGATTCGCGAACGTCGCAACTCCGGGCGCCACGTCAAGGAGACCGCAGAGATGGTCGTGGGCCGCAACCCTGTCGTGGAATGCCTCCACGCGAAGGTCCCGGCGACCTCCCTCTACATTGTGCAGGGCACCCGCATGGACGAACGCCTCTCCGAGGCCGTTGCCATCGCGAACTCCCGCAACCTGCCGGTGCTCGAGGTCCAGCGCCACGAGATGGACAACATGACAGGCAACGGCATGCACCAGGGCATTGGCCTGCAGATTCCGCCGTTCAAATACGCGCAGGTTGAGGACCTCGTCGCTGACGTGGCGGCCAAGCCCGAGCCGGGCATGTTCGTCATCCTCGACAACATCACGGACCCGCGTAACCTCGGCGCGGTCATTCGTTCCGTCGCGGCCTTCGGCGGCCACGGCGTCATCATCCCGGAGCGCCGCTCCGCTTCCGTCACTGCCGTGGCATGGCGTACCTCCGCGGGCACCGCAGCGCGCCTGCCCGTGGCGCGTGCGACGAACCTCACGCGCACGGTGCAGTACTTCCAGAAGCACGGCTACCAGGTCGTGGGCCTCGACGCCGGCGGCGAGCACACGCTCGACACCTACGACGGCGGCACGGATCCCGTCGTCATCGTCATCGGCTCCGAGGGCAAGGGCATTTCCCGTCTCGTGCGCGAGAACTGCGACGAGGTCATGTCCATCCCCATGACCCCGTGGGTCGAGTCGCTCAACGCCTCCGTCGCGGCCGGCGCGGTGCTGTCCGAGTTCGCCCGCCAGCGCCGCGTGGCCCAGAAATAGGCTCACGCTTTCGCCGCCATGTTTCTCACGAGCGTGCGTCCCGCCCCGGAGCTTATCGGGGAGGGACTGCCCGATGTGCCGGAACACATGCGCCGCCTGGGCGCGCTCATCGCAGCGCTGCCCGGCGGCGCCTTGCGTTTTCCTACGCCCGTTACCGTCGTCGTGGGGGATAACGGCGCCGGAAAATCCACGCTGCTAGAGGCCATCGCCGTGGGGCTTGGCGTCAATCCCGAGGGCGGTTCGCGCCACGCCCGTTTTGCCACCGGCGACGAGGACTATCCCGAGTGGCTCATCTGCTCGCGGGCGCACAACCCGCGCGACGTGTACTTCTTGCGCGGCGAGACCTTCCTCAACTTGAGCGAGTATCACCACCAGATCCATAGCCCGGAGAATCCCGATCCGCTCAGGGACCTGCCGTTTCTCAGCCACGGCCAGGGTCTGCTCGCCCTCGTCGAGAGACGCTTCCATTCTGACGGAATGATCATTCTCGACGAGCCGGAAGACGGCTTGTCCTATCCCCGGCAGGTCGAGGTTGCCACGCAGCTCGAGCGCCTCACCGCCCAAGGCGCACAGGTCATCCTCGCGACGCACTCACCAGTCTTCCTCAGCATGCAAGGCGCGACCGTCTACGCGTTCGGCGACAATGGGATTGCGCCCGTCGCTCCCGAAGCGACGGAGGCTGTTCACGCCGCGCGCGAGTTCCTCGCCGATCCATTGGGGACCGCCGCGTTTCTAATTGGGGAGGGCGAATGAGGGACTTCTATGTCGACGCCTATGCCGCGGTGGACGGCGGCCACGGACCTGAGTGGGTGTCCTCCGTTCCTGGTTTCGTGGCGCTGCGACGCCAGGGACTGGACCTGCGTGCGCCGGTGACCGTGCTGACCGGGGACAACGGGGTGGGCAAGTCGACGCTCGCCGAGGGCATTGCCTTCGAGTACGGCTTTCCTGAGCGCGGCGGGATATGGGGTGTGCAGCGCTCCGCCGGTCCCATCAATCCCCTCCGGGGGTGGGCGAGCCTGCGCTTGGGTAACGCGGCGAAGGACGGCTACTTCCTGCGCGCGGAGACGCACTACAACGTCGGTTCGACCGCGATGTCGCACGGCGAATCCGTCATGGACGTCGTGCAGCGTTCCTTTGATGGGCGCGGGCTCTATATCCTCGACGAGCCGGAGTCGGGGCTTTCGCTCGTGCGGCAGATGACGCTCATGGCGGAAATCCATCGTGCCGCGGAGGCGGGTGCGCAGTTCATCGTGGTGACGCACTCGCCGATCGTGGCAGCCATCCCCGGTGCGCGGATTGTTGAAATTACAGAAGATGGGTTCTTCTTAGAGATGCGCGACGTGACACAGACGCTGGCGTTTCAGTCCCTCGCCGAAGTGATGCGGCGGGTTTAAAGGCCGAAGAAGTCCTCCACGAGCTCGGCAGCGATGAAGGAATCCGTGTTTTTACCCAGGCGTGGGTCCAGCTCGTTGCCCGACGGGATGACGTGGCCCATGCCCTCGACGCTCACGAGCTCGACCGGTGCGCCGTCGCTATCTGCTGGCTTCCAGTGGTCGACAACGGTGTCGGGGAAAAGCTGGATGCGCGCCGGGCCGGCGGCCTGGTTGAGCTCTGCGAAGCGTGCGGCATTCTCCTGCGCGCCGGAGACGGCACCGCGGGTGCGCTTCGGGTCAATGCCCGCCGTTCCGCCCTTATAGGGCGCGAGCCGGTCGCCCGTGCCGTGGACGAACATGACCGGGGTGGGCTGGTACGCCGAGTCCGGATTGGTGGGCGCATGGTTGGTGCCGGCGCCGAGAGTGGAGGCGAAGACGCAGGCGGCATCGGCAAGCCCGGGCGCGTCGAAGAGCAAGCGGATAACCATCTGCCCGCCGTTGGAGAAGCCGCAGAGGAACACGCGGCCAATCTCCTGCTCCGCGCGCAGCTCGTCGAGGATGGCGCGCGTGAAGGCGACGTCATCGATGCCCAGCTCGCGCGCGGCGACGGGCAGGGTGGCGCGGGCATCGTTAAAGTGCTGTTCCACGCCGGTGGGGTAGACCGCAAGCATGCCGTGGCGGGTGGCAAGGTCATCGAACGTGCCGTTGGTAAAGCGACGGATGACATTCGCGGATTGCAGGGAGCCGTGGAAGAACATGAGGATATCGGGCTTCGCCGCGACGGTGTCGGGGCGGTACACGAGGTACTTGCGGGTGCGGTCTTGTAATTCGAGGCTACGGCGTTCCAAAGTCACGCATCTAGCCTAGTCCTGGTGCGTGCAGCTCTCGTCGTGCGTCGAGGTGTGGTGTGCCTCGGCGTCGGCGCGATCGGTGGCGGCGCCGAAGTGTTTCTGGGAGGTACGGCGGGCGGCGACGTCGTCGCGGACGGCCTTGCGGCTGCGGGCCGCGCCGATACCGCGGCAGACCAGGTAAATAACAAAAGAGATGCTCGTGACGAAGACCGAGACGGGCAGGCCGGGAGCCAGGGAGAGGACTAGGCCGCCCACGGCGGAGACCTCAGCGAAGATAGTGGACCACATAATGGCGCGCACCGGCGAGGACGTGATGTGCACGGCGGCGGCGCCCGGGGTGATGAGCAGCGCCATGACGAGCAGGGAGCCGACGATCTGCACGGACTGTGCGGCAGCGAGGCCGACGAGGATGGCGAAGACGACGGACAGTGCGCGCACGGGCACGCCGGCGGCCTGCGCCATGATGGGGTCCGCGGAGGCGAAGAGCATGGGGCGCCAGAACAGCGCGACAGCGCCGACGATGATGACCATGGTCGCGGCGAGCAGCCAGACGGAGGCGCTCGAGACGCCGACGATCTGGCCGGTTAGCAGCGACATCGCGGAGTTCGAGTTGCCGGGGTAGAGGTGCAAGAAGAGCACGGAGAGACCGAGGCCGAAGCTCATGACGACGCCGATGGCGGAGTCCTGCTGGCCCTTGAAGCCGAGGACGGCGAGCACGATGGCAGCGACGATGGCGCCGGCGACCGCGCCGAAGCCGATGTTGAGGCCGAAGAGGAGCGCGGCCGAGGCGCCCATAAGGGCGAGCTCCGAGGTGGCGTGCACGGAAAACGACATCTGACGCAACACGATGAGCGAGGTCATCACGCCCGAGAGGATGCCGAGCAGGGCGCAGGCGATAAGCGACTGCTGCACGAAGTCGATGCTCAGGAGGTACTGGGTGTCCTCAATATATTTCTGCATGGATGATTCCCCTTCTACGCGACGATCATGCGGCCATCGATTTCGATGACGTTGACACGCGAACCATAGAGCTCAGAGAGCACGTCGCTGCGCATGACCTCGTTGACGGTGCCCATGATGTGGCCATGTGGCGCAATGTAGAGCACGCGGTCGACGACGCCGAGCACCGGGTTGATGCCGTGGGTGACGAAGACGATGGACAGGTCGCGCTCGCGGCGCCAGAAATCGAGCTTGTCCACGGTGGCCTGCTGGCGCGCCGGGTCAAGCGAGAGCAGCGGCTCGTCCGCGAGCAGAAGCTGCGGGTCGGCAGCGAGGGCCTGAGCCTGGCGGATGAGCTGTTGCTGGCCGCCGGAGAGCAGGCCTACGCGGCGGTCCGCGATGCCGGTCGCGCCGACCTCGGTGAGGAGCTCGTCCACTCGAGCGCGCGCGGCGCGGCGGTTCTTCACCACGCCATGGGCGAGGGAGAGGGAGACGAGGTCGCGGGCGCGCATCGGCAGCTCAGGCGGGAACATGCGCTGCTGAGGGATATAGCCCACGCGGCAATTGACGTCTACGCGGCCGTCGGTGAGCTGGCGCGTGCGCAAGATGGTGCCGAGCAGCGTGGACTTGCCCACGCCGTTGGGGCCGAGCACCGCGATGAACTCGCCGGGCTCGATGTCGAAGGACATGTTCGACCACAGCGGATCGACCGCGGCGTCGCAGAAGGAGACGAGCGACTTACTTGGCATTGGACTCCAGCGCGGAGACAACGGACTCGTAGTAATCGAAGAAGTTCTCGCCGTCCACCGGGGTCTCGCCGATTTCGACGACCGGGATGCCGGCGGCCTCCGCAGCATCGTGGATGCGCGTGGTCATATCCGTCTCGGTCTGCGGGTTGTAGATGAGGACGTCGATGTCGCCGTTTTTGATGACGCCGAGGAAGCGCGCGAGGTCAGCTGCGGCCGGCTCGCCCTCGTCGAGGGTGGCGGCGCGGTACTTCTCCGGCGTGTTGTCAGTCCAGGAGTCCGACGGCGCGAGGAGGTAGTCCGCAATCGGCTCGGTCTGCGCGTACTTCTTGGCGGGCAGCGCGGCGATGCGGTCGGCAAAGCCCTTCGTCTTCTCCTCGAGGCCGTCGGCCGAGGCGCCCGCCTCTGGGTCCTTGGCGTTGATGGCGTCCGCGATCTCCTCGGCGACGACGTTGATGGCCTCGACGTCGTACCAGATGTGCTCGTTACCGTCGATGATCGTGACCTTAAGGCCCTCGTCATTCATGTGCTCGTCGAGCGTTCCGTGCTCAATGAGCGGCAGGGCGGTGACGACCTTGTCCTGCTCCTTGACCGTCTCGTAGAGCCATGCGTCGTAGCCGCCGCCACCGACGACGACCATGTCTGCCTCGTTGGCCTGCGCGATATTGGCTGCAGTGGGCTCGAAGTGGTGCGGATCCACGCTCGGGTCCGTAATCACAGAGGAGACCTCGACGTCCGCGTCCGTGGATTCGGCGACGACGTTGGCGACGTCAGCCCAGATCGGCGTGGAGGCGACAATCTTAATGGTCTCGTCGCCAGAGGCCGACGAGTCAGAGGAGCCAGAGGAGCAGGCGGTGGCCGTGAGAGCCAGTGCCGCGAC
Source organism: Corynebacterium sp. DNF00584 (assembly GCF_001552965.1). Taxonomy (NCBI): domain Bacteria; kingdom Bacillati; phylum Actinomycetota; class Actinomycetes; order Mycobacteriales; family Corynebacteriaceae; genus Corynebacterium; species Corynebacterium sp. DNF00584. The sequence goes on from NZ_KQ959749.1 coordinate 209,456, forward strand.
GGACACAAGAGTCAGGGAACGCGAGTACAGCATGCGCTCCAGTTTTCCGTTGTTGCAACTCAATGTCAATTGATAACCAATTGAAAATCAGGGGAGGTCGACGCGGGTGGGTGGGGTAGGGTAGCACTTATGGTAAAACGCACCCCACAACGCAAAACGCTGGCGTCGCTCGCCGCCGAGTTGGGGGTATCTCCCACCACCGTCTCGAACGCCTATAATCGCCCGGATCAGCTCTCCGCAGCTACGCGTCAGCGCATCCTCGCCGCGGCGGCCGCGCGGGGCTACCCGGGGCCCGATCCCACGGCGCGCAGCCTGCGCACCCGCCACGCTGGTTCCGTGGGTGTCCTGCTCACCGAGCATCTCTCCTACGCCTTCGAGGACCAGGCCTCCGTCGACTTCCTGGCGGGCATGGCCGAGGCTTCTGCCGGCGCGGATACGACGCTGACCCTCATCCCCGCCGGCCCCGGCACCAGCTCGCCTGCCGATGGCCCCTCGCTCGTCGCTCGCGCCGCCGTCGACGGCTTCGTCGTCTACTCCGTCGCCGCAGACGACCCGTACCTCGAGGCCGTGCGCGGCCGCGGCCTGCCCGTGGTGGTCTGCGACCAGCCCACAGACGCCGGGCTGCCCTTCGTGGGCATTGATGACGTTGCGGCCATTCAGCCAGCGGCGCGTGCGCTCGTGGAGGCTGGCCACACGCAGATCGGCATCCTCGCTATCCGTCTCTTCCGCGAACCGGTGGACGGTTTCGTTTCGCCGGAGCGCCTGGCCGAGGCTGACATGCACGTGCAGCGCTCGCGCGTGACGGGCGCGCTGCAGGTCTTCCACGAGGCTGGCATTACGGACGTTCCGGTGCTGACGCGCCACCTCAACAATGCGCAGACTACGCACGCGGCAGCTACTGAGCTTCTCGATGCCCACCCCGAGCTCACCGCCGTCCTGTGCACCACGGACTCCATGGCGCTAGGGGTACTCACAGTGGCGCGTGAGCGCGGCATCGACGTCCCAGGCGAGCTCTCTGTCACCGGCTTCGACGGCATTCAGACCGCCCGCCTGCGCGGCCTGTCGACCGTCGTGCAGCCGAATAAGGCGAAAGGCGCGGCCGCGGGCCACATGCTCTCCTCGCTTATCGCGCGCGGCGAGGCCGAAGCGCCCGAGGAGAGCCCGCGCCGCCTGCTGCCCACGACCTTCGAGCGCGGCACGACCATCGCCCCGCCGCGCTAACTACCGAAAATTGTGAAAACCTGCGCGGCGGGCGAGGATTTTTGGTTGTGCGCACAGTGCGGCACTTTTGGCATTTAGCGGCCGAGGAACTCCGCGCGAGCGGCGGCGAGGTCCGTGAGGAAGTCCGCCACGGCGTCGACGCCGGGCACGCGGTGGACGGCGGTGGTCTCGCCCTCGCCTACCTTGATGCCCAGGTCCGGGCCAGCGGGCAACTGGGTGAGCGCGGCGAAGCCGGTCTCGTCCGTGACGTCGTCGCCGAGGAAGACGACGGCCGTGGCGCCCAGGCGCTCGCGCAGGGCCTGAATCCACGAGCCCTTCGTCGCCGAGGAGGCGGAGAATTCCACGACCATCTTGCCTTCGACGCCGGGAAGGTCGAGGGCAAGCGCGGCATCGAGCGCGGCGCGTGCGGCTGCGGGATCCTGGAGATGCAGCTTGAGCACATGGAGCACGCGCTGGAAGGGTTTGTACTCGATCTCGGCGCCTGGGAACTGAGCGAGGATGGGGTGAAGCTGAGCTTCGACGTCGTCGAGGAAGGCCTGCTGTTCGGGCGTGACGGGGGTCGCGCCCGCGGGGCCTGCGGTCTCCGCGCCGTGGGAGCCACCGAAGATGACGGGATCGTGGAGCGGACATACGCGGGCGAGCCCCTCGAGGTGGCGACCGCTGAGCACCGCGGCCCACGTGTCGGGGAGCTGGGCGAGGCGCTCGAGCGCTGCGAGCGAGCGGGGATCGGCCTGGACCGCGTAGGGGTCCGTGGCAAAACCGGCGAGCGTGCCGTCGAAGTCGGAGACGACCGCGAGCCGCGGGGTACGTGCGAGTTCGTTGATGAAAGCAGGCTGGTCGGTCATAAATGCTCCTTTTAAGCGTTTCTAGGCAGCGAGGGACACGAAGCGGATGGCAGGCGAGTCCACGCGGCCGTCGTGCAGGGTGAAGACCATCTGGTTGTTCTCGTCGACGCGGAGGGTGAACTCGTGATTCTGAGCGAGCAGGCGCGTGAGCTGGTTGTGTGCCCACAGGGATTCGCCGGTGCAGTCGGCGCGCGTGTCGTCGAATTGCACGGAGTCGATGCGCACGCCGTCCGCGTCCTCGACGTTGGATTCTTCCTCGCCGTTGAGGTACGTGGCGTCCGCGCGGAACTGGGCGCAGCCCGTCGTACCCACGAGACCCTGCGTGCCGAGCGTGAGGCTGGGCGCGGGGTGGAGAGTCTCAGGGATAGAACTGGGGGCATCGGCAGCCGTGTAGATGCCGACGACCTGCCAGGACTTATTCAAGCGGACCTGGTCGCCGGGCGCGGCGTTGTCCTCCGGCGTGCCGCAGGCCGCGAGCGTGAGAGCGAGGAGAGGAGCGAGGATTTTCTTCATTTTTTCTCCAAGCAGTCGAGGAAGGAATTCGCCCACAGGTCGACGTCGTGCTCCATGACCTGGGCGTGCATGGCATGCATGCGCTCAGCGAGGACCTCCGGCTGATTGTGCAGGCCGACCACTGCGTCGCGCAGGGCCTTCTTAATGGACTCAATGTCGAAAGGATTGCACAGGTAGGCCTGGGTAAGTTCGACGGCGGCGCCGGCGAACTCGGAGAGCACGAGCGCGCCCGAGTCGTCCCCGTGGCAGGCGATGTATTCCTTGGCCACGAGGTTCATGCCGTCCTTGAACGGCGTAACGAGCATGACGTCTGCCATGCGGTAGTAGCGGCGAAGCTCGTCCTTGGGCACGCTCGTGTGGCGGTAGTGGACGACGGGTGCGCCGATTTGTGCGAAGCGTCCGTTGATGCGGCCCACGGCCTCCTCGACCTGGGAGCGGGTCTTGCGGTAGCTCGTAATGCGCTCACGCGAGGGTGTGGCGATCTGCACGAGGCAGACATCTTCCGGGTTGAGCGCGCCGGTGTCGAGGAGTTCCTCGAAGGCCTTGAGACGCTGGAGGATGCCCTTGGTGTAATCGAGACGGTCGACGCCCAGGATGACGGTGCGCTCGTGGCCGAGGTCCGCGTGGAGGCGTTCCGCGCCGCCCAAGTCAGCGGCGGACCATTCGTTCATGGCGGCGGCGTCAATGGAAATGGGGAAGGCGCCCACGCCCACGCGGCGGCCGTTGTTCAGTTCCAGGTGCGCGGTGACCTCGCGCGTGGAGACCTCGCCGGAGACCTCGATGCCAAAGCGGCGGGCCAGCGCCAGGAAGTTGCGGGCGTTGGCCTCGAGGTGGAAGCCCACGAGGTCCGCGCCGAGGAGCCCACGGACGAGCTCCATGCGCCAGGGCAGCTGCGCGAAGAGATCCGGCGCAGGGAAAGGAATGTGGAGGAAGAAGCCGATGGTGAGGTCCGGGCGCAGCTGGCGCAGGATGCCTGGCAGCAGCTGGAGCTGATAGTCCTGAATCCACACGGTCGCGCCCTCGGCGGCGACGGCAGCGACCTCGTCGGCGAAACGGAGGTTGACCTCGCGGTAGACGTGCCACCAGTCGCGGTCATAGACCGGGGTGACGATGAGGTCGTGGTAGAGCGGCCACAACGTGGCATTGGAAAAGCCCTCGTAGAAGCCCTCAAAATCCGCTTGGGAGAGCTTGACGGGGTGGAGTAGCACGCCGCGCTCGGTGCGGAAGGGCTCGGGCGCGTCCCCCACGACGCCCGGCCAGCCGACCCAGCAGCCATTGTGCTTTTCGAGCACGGGGGTGAGCGCAGCGACCAAACCGCCCGGCGACGGGGTCCAGGTCCGGGTTCCGTCGGGGGCGGTGTGGAGGTCGACTGGCAGCCGGTTGGCTACGACGACGAAGTTGTTGTCGCTCATACCTGCGCTTTAAGACTTCTTCGCGGTCTTTTTGGCGGCCTTTTTCGAGGTCTTCTTAGCAGCCTTGGCGGTTTTCTTGGTCGACTTCTTCGTCGCCTTCTTGGTGGCCTTCTTCGTTGCTTTCTTGCGCGTGGCCTTCTTCGGCTGCGCTTCTTCGTGCTCCGCGAGGACCTTGCGGTGGATGAGTCCCTTGGGCTCCACACCGAGCATGGACATCAGGGTGACGCCGTCGAGGAAGTCTTCCGCGTACGTCGCGACAATGCGGCGCGCGGCGCGGGCGGTCTCTTCCTCGAGGACGTGCGAGTTATCCGCACTGGGTTGAACGTCGGTGACCTTGGGTGGCACGAATGTCCTCCTGCTTGACGGGATTGTTCTTAGACCTTGCAATTCTACGCTATTGCGCGACAGGCCGCTCAATCGCCGTGAGGAATCCGGGGCGGGAAATCTGGGTCGTCCGGCGAGGAGGAGCCGTCCGCCAACGGGCTGGAGATGGCCTCCCACGTTTCCGTGGCTGGGTCGAGAGCCTCGAGGAGGTCGAGCACCTCGTGGCTGTTGAGCTGTTTGAGCTGCTCGCGTACCGTCTTGTCCTGCTCCATACGGACCTGTGCCACGCTCGGGCTTTCCGATGCCCCCGTGGTCTCGGCCGGAGCTGGCTGCGGCGCCTGCACGGGCGGCGGCACGGGGCGCTCGACGCGCGGGGCACGTGGGGAAAGCGGCACGCGCGGAATACGCGGGGTGCGGTGGCGCAGCGCGCGGGCTTGGTGCGCGGAGAAGCGCCCCAGGCGCTTGAAGGCTTCGTACGGACGGAAGTACTGCGGGCGGCGCAGGCGGCGTGCGCCGCGCTCGCCGAGCACGACACCCGCGGCCAGCGAGCCCGCTATGGCGATCGCCGTGGCGAGGTTGGTGAAACCGGTGATGACCTGCTCGTTGATCGTGGCGTACATGCCGCGGTAGAGCATGAGACCCGGCAGCATCGGCGTGTAGCCGATGATCATCGTAATGAGCGGCGGGATGTAGTAGCGGCGAGCAAGTAGACCGCCGGCGAGTCCCACCGCGATGGCGGAGATGCCGCAGGCCACGACGGTGCCCACGCCGAAGGGGATGACCACGAAGTAGTAGAAGACCATGCCGGCGCCGGCGGTTAGTCCGGAGACGATAACTTCTTTCCACGCGGCATACAGCGAGTACGCGAATGCGGCAGAGCCGATGGCGCCCATAGTGATAAGCAGTGGGATTTGGTGATAGACCGGCGCTGCCATCGTTTCCAGAGGCGGCAGCGGGAAGCCCAGGGCATCGGCAGTTTGAATCCCTAAGCCGACGCCGCCGATGATCGCGCCGGTCGCCAGCACTGCCTCGAAAAAGCGCGCGGTGGAGGTGACGGGCGCACGGGTGATGCCGTCGACAAGGGACTGCACCAACGTCAGCCCCGCCACGAGGATGATGATCCCCGAACCAATGACCTGTGACGGAACGAGGTGGATGCCGAGCGTCGCCGCCAGGTTATAGGACAACGCGGCAGGGAATACGGCGATGAATCCGCCGGCGATGTTTTGATAAAACGTCGGAACCCGATAACGCGCGAGGAGAGCATTGACTCCCATGATGAGGATGGTGATGATAAACGTCAGCGCCGCGGCCAGCAGCCCGCCGCCGAGGACGACCGAGAAGGCCGCGCCCATGACGCCCCAGCCGACGAGGACGGAGCGGATACCGCGCGGCGGCGGCATCTGATCGATTTCGTTGAGGATGCGCTCGGCCAGCGCGGGCGGCGTGGCGCCGGAGTGGATGGAGCGGATGAGCTTATCCACGGCCGAGAGCTTGGAGAAGTTCACGTCAATGCCCGGTGCCACGCGGAATACCGTGATCGGCCGGCGGTCCGCGCCCGTGCCCACGTTGGTGTGGATGGTGATCGTGTTCATGACGACATCGACGTGGCAGTAGTGCAGGCCATAGGACGCCGCCGCGAGGTAAATCTGGGAGCGCGCGTCCGCGTTCGAGGAACCCGCGCAGATGAGGATTTCGCCGATGCGCGTGGCGATTTCCATCACGCCCGTCACCTGAGCCGGGTCCGTGAGATCGACCGGCGCCAGCGGCGACGGCGGGGGTGCGGCCTGGGCCGCGTCAATCGTGGCGATGCGCGTGCGGGCGTCGCCGAAGAAACCGCCGCCCAGCTTGCCAGCCCAGCCGCGGAACTGATCTATTACATGTGTCACTGTGTCTACGTGTGCCTTGCGTTGAAATGGGGGTCGCGTCCGTGAGCCGGCGCGACCACCGCGTGTGTCGAGAGTCGAATAACTGCGTATGCGTATCTAGCCTGCAACTCTATCCGTAGTGCCCACCGCCGCGCACCCCTGCACCTGCACCCCTGTGTCTGTACCCCTGTGCCGCGCCATGCTCGCGCCGCTTAGGTTCCAGCGGGCGCCATATTGTACGATTTAGCCCTAGTGCGCTTCGCGCGCACAGGCTGGAGTGGCGCAATTGGTAGCGCAACGCACTTGTAATGCGTAGGTTGCGAGTTCAAGTCTCGTCTCCAGCCCCACAGAAGCCCTCTACCTGCACTGATGGGTAGGGGGCTTCAACTTTGGCTTAAGGGACAAATGTCCCTTAAGCCCCAACTTTGTCGCCCGTGGAGCCCGTCTTTGCTGTATTTTCGGGCGCGTTGCGCGCAGTTCTGGCGCGGAAAGAGCTCTAGCGCCCGAAAGTGACGTCGCGACGTGTTCGGGGCGGGCCTTTAGGTGTCCGCGTCGAGGATCCGCAGCACGTGCTCGAGGATCTTCTTTCGATTGCCCGCGGACAGGTGCGTTTCTGAGACGTGGTCGTGAACCCACAAGCCCATGCTAAGCACGGCGACGATGAGCTCCTGTAGTTCGGCCTCGTCGCTCACGTCGCGCGAGGGATCGGGCATCCACTCATCGTCGACCTCTTTCCAGATGGCCTGGAATTCCGGGTGGGACTGCGCATGGATGGACATGAGTAGCTCGACGAGCGGATCGTTCTTCGACAAGGAGAGCACAAGCGCGCGCTGACGCTGCGTGCGCGTGAGCTCTTCGGCGCGCCCGCCGCCGAGCTTTTCTAGTTCGGCCTCCCAGCGCTGCGCACAGAAGCGGTGCATCTCCACGAGCAGGTCGTGGCGAGTGGGGAAGTGGTAGATGAGTCCGGACTTCGTCATCCCGGTCGCCTGCGACAAGGAGTCGTAGGTCACGGCGTTGACGCCAGCGTCCTGGACGATGTCGAGGGCGGCGACGAGCGCCTCGTTCTTTTTACTCGTGCGTGCCACCGTTGCCTCCTGATGTGGGATTATCGCGGAAAGCCCAGCCGGTGTATGCCGCGAAAGCGGCGGCGATGACGCCCAGAATGATGAGTACTGAGACGTAGGCCTGCGCATAGGCCGGCGCCGCGACGGAGGCATGCTCCGCCGAATCCATGATGGCAAGGCCCAGGCTGCGCAGCTCCTCCGGCAAGTAGGCACTGAGGAACATGGGCAGTAGCGAACCGGTGAGCGCGACCGCGATAAGCGTGCCGAACTCGTAGGAGACCTCCTCCACGCCCGCTGCCATGCCCGAGCGGTTAAGCGGGGCGGCGCCGATGATCGCGGTCGAGGACACGGACATCGCCGAGCCCGCGCCCAGACCTACGAGCATCATGCCGGCATACAGCGCCGGCTGCAGACCCGTATGCGTCGCCCATGCGGCAAGCAACACGCCTGCGGTAATGGAGAGGAAGCCGCCGGAGATGAGCGGCAGGAAGCCGACCTTGTGGAGCACCGCGCCACCGATGGCGGACATGGGGATGGCGCACACCGCTGCGATGGCGACCACGAGTCCCGCGTGGAGCGGGGTCCATTCATCGGCGAGCTGCAGTTTTTGCGTCGTGGTGAGCTCCGCGCCCGCGAGAACGAACATGGCGCCGGCTGCGGCAGCAACGCCGCCAGCAAAGATGCGCGAACGGAAGATATCGAAGGTGAGGAGCGGGTCGACCAGCTTGTTTTGGCGGCGGACAAAGACCCAGCCGCCGCATATCGCGACGAGCAGCGCGACGCCCGCGAGCGTCCAGGAGCCGCGCGCAAGTTCCTTGATGGTCATGGTGAATCCGCCCAGCGCGAACAGCGCATAGAGCGAGGAGATAAAGTCCCAGCGCTTGTCCGGGTGCGGGACGTTGGGCGGCGCGATGAGCAGCGTGAGGCCGAGCGCGATGACGCAGATGGGCACGTTAATGAGGAAGACCGAGCCCCAGTAGAAGTGCTCCAGCAGGAAGCCGCCCAGGACAGGACCGGCGGCCGCACCGACGACGGCGACGGAGCCCCAAATGCCAATGGCGGTGTTGCGCTCCCTCTCGTCGGCGAAGGTGAGTCGGATAAGTGCGAGGGTCGCGGGCATCATGACGGCCGCGGCGAAGCCGAGGAACGCACGTGCAGCCACGAGCGCCCACGCGGACGGTGAGAACGCAGCCGCGAGCGAGGCAAGTCCGAAAATCGCGAGGCCCGTGACGAACATGCGTCGGTGGCCCACGCGGTCGCCTAGCGTGCCCGTGCCCAGCAGTAGGCCGGCGAGGACGAGCGGGTAGGCGTTGATGATCCACAGCGACTGAAGCGCGGAGGCATGAAGCACGTGGGTGAGCCGCGGCAGTGCCGTATAGAGGATCGAGTTGTCGAGACCAATCATGAGCAGGCCGAGTGATACCACGGCAAGAAATGTCCAGCGCTGCGCGGGCGTGGAGTCCTCTGCATAGCGCAGGGCGGTGCGGCGATCGTGGCGGCGTGCGGCGCGTTCAGTGCGGGCTACACGGCGCCGTTCGGTAAGCGTCGGGGGCGTCGAGAGTTCTTCGGTCATGACGCATTACTTTAGTGAACGTTCGTTACAGTAATCAACCTGAGCGGTTGCATTGTCTCGTGGATCACGCTGCCCGTTCGGTTGTGAGAAGCGAGCTGATAGTGGCTTTTCCAATCACAGACGGGGACAATCGGGCGTAGGCAAATTTAGGTCTTAAATACGAAGAAAACGAGGATTATTCTTATGGCACGCAATTACGCCGAACAACTCGTCGCCGTGCTCGAAGCCCAGGGCGTCGAGCGCATTTATGGTCTGGTGGGTGACTCGCTCAACCCCATCGTCGACGCGGTTCGTCGCTCACCCATCGAGTGGGTCCACGTCCGCAACGAGGAAGCCGCTGCTTTCGCTGCTGAGGCTGACTCCCTGACCACCGGCAAGCTGGCTGTCTGCGCCGCCTCCTGCGGTCCGGGCAACACGCACCTGGTGCAGGGTCTCTACGACGCACATCGCAACGGTGCCAAGGTGCTCGCCATTGCGTCGCATATCCCGTCGCGCCAGATTGGCTCGAAGTTCTTCCAGGAAACCCACCCGGAGATGCTCTTCAACGAGTGCTCCGGCTACTGCGAGATGGTCAACTCCGCTGAGCAGGGCGGCGTCGTCCTGCACCACGCCATCCAGTCCACGATGGCGGGCAAGGGCGTGTCCGTCCTCGTCCTGCCGGGCGACGTCTCCATGCAGGAGGCTACCGATGACGCCTTCACTCAGTCGAAGATTTCCTCCGGCACCCCGGTGGTCTTCCCGGACCCGGCCGAGGCCGCCGCGCTGACCCAGGCCATCAACGAGGCCAAGACCGTCGCGCTCTTCGTTGGCGCTGGCGTGAAGAACGCCCGCGAGCAGGTCCTCGCCCTCGCCGAAAAGATCAAGGCTCCGATTGGCCACGCCCTCGGCGGCAAGATGTACATCCAGTACGACAACCCGTTTGATGTCGGCATGTCCGGCCTGCTCGGCTACGGCGCCGCGCACGAGGCCACCCACGAGGCTGACCTGCTCATCCTCCTGGGTACTGACTTCCCGTACAACGACTTCCTGCCGCAAGGTAACGTCGCGCAGGTCGATATCGACGGCTCCCACATCGGCCGCCGCACCAAGATCAAGTACCCGGTCACCGGCGACGTCGCAGCGACCATCGAAAACATCCTGCCGCACGTCGAGGAGAAGCAGGATCGCCGCTTCCTCGACCGGATGCTCAAGTCGCACTACAACAAGCTCAACAACGTGGTTGAGGCCTACACCAAGAATGCCGAGAAGATGAAGCCCATCCACCCGGAATTCGTGGCCAACATCATTGACGAAGAGGCCGCGGACGACGCCATCTTCACCGTCGATACCGGCATGTGCAACGTCTGGGGCGCGCGCTACATCACCCCGAACGGTCAGCGTGAGCAGATCGGTTCCTTCCGCCACGGCACCATGGCGAACGCTCTTCCGATGGCCATCGGCGCCCAGGCCGCGAACCCGGGCCGCCAGGTCATCACCTTCTCCGGTGACGGCGGCCTGTCCATGCTCATGGGTGAGCTGCTCACCGTCAAGCTCCACAATCTGCCCGTGAAGATGTTCGTATTCAACAACTCCTCGCTGGGCATGGTCAAGCTTGAGATGCTCGTCCAGGGCCTGCCGGAGCATGAGACGGATCACGACGCCGTCAACTACGCGCAGATCGCCGAGGCCGCTGGCATCAAGCACATCCGCATTGAGGACCCGAAGAAGGCCCGCAAGCAGATTCAGGAAGCCATGGCCTTCAACGGCCCAGTTCTCGTCGATATGGTGACCGACCCGAACGCGCTGTCCATCCCGCCGACGCTGACCTTCGCGCAGCTCGCCGGCTTCTCCAAGGCCGCAACCCGTACCGTCTTCGGCGGCGGCGTGGGCCAGATGATTAACCTGGCGCAGTCCAACCTGCGCAACATCCCGCGCCCTTAAAACCTCGAGCTTGCTCGAGCCCCGCGCCCGCGTGCCGCTCAGGCCGCGGGCGTCGCGCCGTTTTTCGTCGGGTCCTTGACGGGGATAAGAAGCAGCGCGCCCACGGCTAGCACCAGCCCGATGGCGAGAACGCCGCCGCGGTCGCCGTCGCCGAACCAGGAGACGAAGAGACCAAAGAGTAGAGGAGCAAGCCAGCTCACGGCGCGGCCGGTCGTGGCGTAGAGACCGAACATCTGGCCCTCGCGGCCCGGCGGCGCGACGCGGGCGAGGAAGCCGCGGGCCGAGGCCTGCGCCGGACCCACGCACAGGCACAGTATGAGGCCGCAGATCCAGAAGGCGAGCGGGCCCGAGGCGAAGAACATCACGAGTGCCATGGAGGTGAGGATTCCCAAGCACGTGAGGATGATGGCCTTTGGCCCCACGTGGTCATCGAGGAGGCCGCCCAGCACAGCGCCGAGTGCCGCGGCGACGTTGGCGGCGACGCCGAAGATGAGCACGTCGCCGGCGCTCAAGCCATAGACCGAGACACCGAGCACGGCACCGAAGCTGAACACGGCGGAGAGCCCGTCGCGGAAGACCGCGGAAGCGAAGAGGAAGTAGAAGGCGTTGCGGTCCTCGTGCCATAGCTCGCGCAGCGTCGCGAAAAGCGCACGGTAGGACGCGATGATGCCGCCAGTGTCCTCACCGGAGGCGGGAATCTCCGGCACGCGCAGGAGAACGGGGATGGCGCTTACGCCAAACCATAGCGCGGCGAGGAGCGCGACGAGCCGCATGTTCCAGCCACCATCAGTGGGAAGATTGAGCGCGCCTGCCGTCTCCGGGGTGCTGCCAGTGGCGACGAACCCGAAGTAGCAGATGAGCAGGAGCACGATGCCGCCGGTGTACCCCGCGGACCAGCCCAGGCCGGAGACGCGTCCCACGCGCTCCGGGGCGGCGACCTGTTTCAGCTGCGCGAAGTAGTTGACTTCTGCGAACTGCATGGTCACCGAACCCACCGCGAGTCCCGCGAGTCCCAGCCAGAAATAGACGGGGGCGTCGTTGCGTACGAAGAAGAGCAACGCCATAACGGCGAAGGTGGCCGCGGACCAGAACGCGAGCGCCCGGCGGCGGGAGCCGCGCCGGTCCGAGCGCTGGCCCATGATGGGAGTGACGGCGAAGATAACGAGTCCCGCCGCCGTCATGGACCAGGACAGCCATTGGGCTGGGGTGTGCGAAGAATCGATCTGCTTGCCCACGGAATCGGTGAGGTAGACCGAGAAAATGAAGGTGACGAGCACGGCGTTAAACGCGGCGGAACCCCAGTCCCACAGAGCCCACGCAGCGACGGTGAGGCGGTCGGTGCGGCGAGCCGCGGAAGGCACGGGCAAAGAAGCAGCAGGCGCAGTCATAAACCGTAAGCCTAAGGTGCACGGGACAGGCGCGCAGCGCAATGGAACATAAACTACCCCGCGCGGGGGCGCGGAATCCCCGCGGAGTCTCACAGTCGGCTTTCAGGTTTTCGGCAGTACCCTTGAAAACGCGAGTGGCAGACTAATCAGTCGAGCTTAAATTACGAAAGGCACCCTTCCATCATGGACGATAAGCATAATGACAACGTGACCATCCTCGTGGTCGATGACGAACCGAATATCGTCGAACTGCTCACAGTGTCCCTCAAATTCCAGGGCTTCAACGTGCACACCGCGAACTCGGGCACGGAGGCGCTGCGCATCGCGCGCGAGATCAACCCGGACGCGTACATCCTTGATGTCATGATGCCCGGCATGGACGGCTTTGAGCTACTCGGCAAGCTTCGCCAAGAAGGCCTTGACGGCCCGGTGCTTTACCTCACGGCGAAGGACAGCGTCGATCAGCGTATCCACGGCCTCACCATCGGTGCGGACGATTATGTGACGAAGCCTTTCTCCCTCGAAGAAGTCATCACGCGTCTGCGCGTCATTCTGCGCCGCGGCGCCGTCGCGGACGACATGACGTCTGACGCCACTATGACCTACGCTGACCTCACCCTCAATGATGACACGCACGAGGTCACCAAGGGTGGCGAGATCGTCGACCTATCGCCCACGGAGTTCAACCTCCTGCGCTACCTCATGCAGAACAAAGAAGTTGTTCTCTCCAAAGCGAAGATCCTCGACAACGTGTGGCACTACGACTTCGGTGGCGACGGCAACGTCGTCGAGTCCTATATCTCGTACCTGCGCCGCAAGATCGACACGGGCGACACCCCGCTCATCCACACCGTTCGCGGCGTGGGCTACGTTCTGCGCATGCCGCGCTCCTAGGTTGAAGCCGACTGCCGCTTCATGAAGATACAGAAATCTCTTTCCTCCTTCGTCCGCACGGTCTCGCTGCGCACGTTGCTCGTCATCATCGTGGTGGGCGTCTCGTTGGCGGGACTTATCGCGAGTTCCGCTGCGGTTTCTGCGCTCATGCGCGAAGCGATCTACTCGCAGGTCGACAAGGATCTCATCACCGCCGCGCGGGGTTGGGCACGCAACGAAGATCTGTTGGGCGAAAGCGATGACCGCCGTCCGCCGAGCGAATACACCGTCATCTCGTATGGCGCGGACGGTACTGCCAAGTACTTCAATCCGGATCTTGAGGCCATCCCGCGCGTGGAAGATCTCGTGGTGGACGGCACGCCGCAGACGGTGGACACGGTCCGGACAGACAATTCCGGTGCGGTCCGCCGTTCCAGCGAGCAGTGGCGCGCCGTCGCCACGCGCAATGACGGCTCTATTATCGTCGTGGCGAAGAAGATTGCACGTGAAAACGCGCAGATCCAGCAGCTGTCCTTCATGCAGATCGGCATCAGCCTCATCGTCAGCATCATCATTTACTTGATAAGTTTCATCTGCGTGAAGGCGGCGCTCCGTCCGCTGCGCGAGGTGGAACGCACCGCTCGACAGATTGCCGCAGGCGACTTGGACAAGCGTGTCCCGGTCCTGGGAGAAAATACCGAGGTCGGCGAGCTCTCCAAATCGCTCAATATCATGCTGGGCCGGCTCCAAGAATCCATCGAGACCGCGCGCGACAAGGAAAACCAGATGCGCCGTTTCGTGGGAGATGCCTCCCACGAGTTGCGCACGCCGCTTACCAGTTTGCGTGGCTACACGGAGCTCTACCGCTCCGGCGCCACGGATGATGTAGACCTCGTGCTGGGCAAGATCGACGCCGAGTCCAAGCGCATGTCCTTGCTCGTCGAGGATCTCCTTGCACTCACCCGCGCGGAGGGCAATCGCCTCGAGATGCATACCGTCGATCTTCTCGAGCTCTGCATGTCCGTGGGGTCGACTGCGCGCGCCGCGTTTGCCGGACGCACCATCGATGTGCGCCCCAAGACCTCCGGCATCCCGCTCGTTAACGGCGACCCGGACCGTCTCCACCAGGTGCTGCTCAACCTCGTGTCCAACGGCATGCGCCACGCGGGCGATGACGCGACGGTGACCATCCAGCTGCGCGATGGAGAAGGCTTTATCTATATCGACGTCATCGATGACGGCAAGGGCATGGAGGACGAAGTCGCCGCGCATATCTTTGAGCGTTTCTACCGCGCGGACTCGTCGCGTACTCGCGACACGGGCGGCTCCGGCCTGGGCCTGGCCATTGCTAAATCCCTCGTGGAGCAGCATGGCGGCACCTTGTCAGTGACCTCGGAGCTGGGCGTCGGCTCGACCTTTACGGTCGCGCTGCCGGCCGTGCCCCAGCCTGCCGATGCCCCCTCCGACCCCACGGCCGAGCCCGCCACCTTCACCGGTACCGCGGTTCCCGTCTCTGAGAAGAAGGCGAAGAAGAAGCTGCGCACCAAGCCGTGGTCACGCAGCAAGTCCAAGGAGAAGTCGCGCGGCGACTTTGCTACGGAGTCGGGCAACGCCGAGTCCGCACCGGACACGCCGGACGCTCCCCAAGGCCCACGTTAGGACCCGATCCCTAACACTGGCCCCCAAACCTGGCTTTCACACTGTGTCTTGAGTACCGCGAAAAGGCCCCTTCAACAGAGTATTTTTAGGTCACAGTGTTACTTCTTAGAAAACCCCAGGTTTTGCGCAAGTCGGGTATGACTACTGTGATGACAACTCCTGCCTGGGCTGTCGCGAAGTGTGCATGAAAATAGCCACAACTCCCGAATAAGGCTCCAGATTTCGAAAAATCCGGGCCTTATTCGGACGTTGTGGCTAACTCGCGGCGGCACGGCGCGGTGAGAAGCGGGTGGGCAACAGCTCCGCAGCGATGGAGACGGTCTTGATCTCGGTCTGTCCACGGACTCGTTTGCGTTAGTCCTTGGTTCAATGTAGTCAGACGGGGGGAGGCAGCTTTCCGGCCATGTTGCGAGTTGGTCGGTGTGCGCGTGGAGGGACATCGCTGCGCACCGTCGTAGTCATCACGTTGGTCAGGTGTGGACAACTGGAGTCAGGTCCCCTGAACCTGACCCATTAGTCAAGTCAGACGAAGCCTGAACGTCGACACCAAACCTCAAGGCAAAGACGTTGATGCGAACGAGCTTACGCCACATTGATAGGCAAGCCAGGTAAGAAAGCCCAGGTTGGTTGTGAGTCGGGACTTCGACCAGTGTGGTCGGGCCTGACGGTGAGCTGAGCCAAGTCGGGCGCTCCCCAGGAAAGACGTCGTTAGGAGCGGAAGCCGTCCTCGCCGGTGCCGAGGTGCTGGCGAATGCGGGTGGCCGCCTCGTCCATGGCTGCGGCATCGGTGGCATCGGCAGCGTAGGCCTTGGCGAAGTCGTACTCCTCCATCTTGTCGGTGGGGAAGATGTGAATGTGGGTGTGCGGGACGTCGAAGCCCGCGATGATGTAGCCGGCGCGCTTGGCGTCAAACGCGTTCTTTACAGCGTTGCCGACTTCCTTGGCGATGGCATTGAGGTGGGCCCACGTCTCCTCGTCGAGGTCGGTCCACTTATCGACTTCCTGGATGGGAACGACGAGCGTGTGGCCGTAGCGCAGGGGCTCGATGGACAAGAAAGCAACGACGGTGTCGTCACGGTAAACAAAACGGCCGGGCAGTTCGCCTTCGATGATCTTGGTAAATACAGAAGCCATGGGGAATACCCTACCCGCCCGGTAGGATAGGCGGCATGCGAATTCTTGTGATCGGTTCGGGCGGCCGCGAACACGCCCTCCTCAAGGGACTGGCAAACGACCCTTCTGCCCCAGAGCTCCACGTCGCTCCGGGTTCACCGGCCTTCGCCCAACTCGCCACCGTCCACCCCGAGTACTCGCAGGTTGATGATCCGCAGCGCATGCTCGAGTTGGCGCAGTCCATCGCTGCTGAGCTCGTCGTTGTCGGCCCTGAGGTCCCGCTCGTCGCGGGTGTCGCCGACGTTCTCCGCGAGGCGGGAATTCTCGTCTTCGGACCCAACCAGGACGCCGCTCAGATTGAAGGCTCCAAGAAGTTCGCCAAGGACGTTATGGAGGCCGCAGGCGTTGCGACTGCACGCGCGGAGCAGCTCACCCCGGGTACCGCGGACGCCGACATCGAGGCCGCGCTCGACCGCTTTGGCCCGCAGTTCGTGGTCAAGGATGACGGACTGGCCGGCGGCAAGGGCGTCGTCGTGACCGAGGACCGCGCCGCGGCTCGCGCGCACGTTGACGCCGTGCTGGGTGCCGGCAACCCGGTTCTCCTCGAGTCCTTCCTCGACGGCCCGGAGGTCTCCCTCTTCTGTCTCGTCGACGGTGAGACCGTCGTCCCGCTGCTGCCGGCACAGGATCACAAGCGTGCGTTCGACAATGACGAAGGCCCCAACACCGGTGGCATGGGCGCGTACACCCCGCTGCCGTGGCTGCCCAAGCGCGGCGTCGAGCGCATCGTCAACGAGGTCTGCGTGCCCGTCGCCAAGGAAATGGTCCGCCGCGGTACCCCGTACTCCGGTCTGCTCTACGCCGGCCTGGCCTGGGGTAAGGAAGGCCCGTCCGTCGTCGAGTTCAATTGCCGCTTCGGCGACCCGGAGACCCAGGCCGTCCTGAGTCTCCTCGAGTCCCCGCTGGCCGAGGCCCTCCACGCCGTCGCCGCCGGCGAGTTGGCCCAACTCCCGCCGCTGGAATGGAAGGACGGCTACGCCGTCACCGTCGTCCTCGCCGCTGAGGGATATCCGGCCTCCCCGGTCAAGGGCGCGGAAATCTCCAGTCCGGATCTGGACAACCCGGAGAAGATCCTCCACGCGGGCACCACCGTCGAGGAGGACGGCGCCGTCCGTGCGAACGGCGGCCGCGTGCTCAACGTCCTGGGGCACGGCTCCACCCTCCACGAGGCCCGTGGCAACGCCTACGTTGTCCTCGATGAGGTCGCGATGGACGGCGGCTTCTATCGTTACGACATCGGTCTGCCCGCAGCGCAGGAGCGCATTCGCGTCTAAGGGGGGTACGGGCGTGACCGGGCACTAGCCCGGTCACTGAGGCGGACGCTGTGTCTGAGCGCTGGGCCCAGACGCCGTGGCGCGGCCTAGCGCGAGAGTCGGGGGCATCGGCACGCTAGGCGTGCGATAATAAACGGCGTGGCTGAGAAAAAGAACATTTCCAACGTACTGTCCGCACGCTATGCGTCACCCGAGATGACCGAGATCTGGTCGCCAGAGCACAAGATCGTCCTCGAGCGTCAGCTGTGGATCGCCGTCATGAAGGCCCAGAAGGACCTCGGCGTCGACATCCCGGCAGAGGCTATCGCGGCCTACGAGGCCGTCATCGAGGACGTCAACCTTGCGTCCATCGCTGACCGCGAGCGCGTCACGCGCCACGACGTCAAGGCACGCATCGAAGAGTTCAACGCCCTGGCTGGCTACGAACACATTCACAAGGGCATGACCTCCCGTGACCTCACGGAGAACGTCGAGCAGCTGCAGATCCTGCGCTCCCTCGAGCTCATCCGCGACAAGGCTATCGCCGTCGTCTCCCGCATTGGCGAGCGCGCCGCACAGTACCAGACCCTCGTCATGGCAGGCCGGTCCCACAACGTGGCGGCGCAGGCCACGACGCTGGGCAAGCGCTTCGCGTCCGCCGCGGACGAGATGCTGCTGGGCATCGAACGCGTGGAAAGCCTGCTGGGCCGCTACCCGCTGCGCGGCATCAAGGGCCCGATGGGCACCTCTCAGGACATGCTCGACCTCATGGGCGGTTCCGAGGATAAGCTCGCGTCGCTGGAGACGCTCATTGCCGACCACCTGGGCTTTAGCCGAATCTTCAACTCCGTGGGTCAGGTCTACCCGCGCTCCCTCGACTTTGACGCGGTCTCTGCGCTCGTCGAGCTCGGCGCCGGCCCCTCCTCGCTGGCCACGACCATTCGCCTCATGGCCGGCAACGAGACCGTCACCGAGGGCTTCAAGGAAGGCCAGGTCGGTTCCTCCGCGATGCCGCACAAGATGAACGCTCGCTCCTGCGAGCGTGTCTGCGGTTTCCAGGTCATCCTCCGCGGCTACCTCACCATGGTCGCTGACCTCTCCGGTCAGCAGTGGAACGAGGGCGACGTGTTCTGCTCCGTCATCCGCCGCGTGGCGCTGCCGGATGCCTTCTTCGCCATCGATGGCCAGTTCGAGACCTTCCTCACCGTGCTCTCCGAATTCGGCGCGTTCCCAGCAATGATCAACCGCGAGCTCGAGCGCTACCTGCCATTCCTCGCCACGACCCGCATCCTCATGGCCGCCGTCCGCGCCGGCGTGGGTCGCGAGACCGCGCACGAGGTAATCAAAGAAAATGCCGTCGCCGTCGCGCTCAACATGCGTGAAAACGGTGCTGAGCAGGACCTCGTTGCCCGCCTCGCTGCGGACGAGCGCCTGCCGCTGTCTGCAGAAGATCTCGAGGCCGCCCTCGCTGACAAGCACGCCTTCATCGGCGCGGCCGAGTCCCAGGTCAACCAGGTACTTACCCGCATCAAGGCCCTTGCGGATCAGCACCCGGGGGCAGCGAACTACACCCCGGGCGAGATTTACTAGCCCTCAGGCAGAGGCCCTGCATACACGAACCCCGGTTCAGCGCGTTGGTGGCGTGAACCGGGGTTCGTTGCGGTGGGGAGCTTGAGGCACCTACTTTAGGCGCCGAGCGGGAACGGAAGGTTGAAGTTCGGCAGCTTGAAGCCGCCGGGGGTGTTGACCACGTAGGCCGCGCCGACCGTGAGGACGGCGATGGCGATGAGGATGCCGATGGCCGTGCCCTGCGAGGAGCCGCCGCTGCTGCCGTCGTTACCGGTGCCGTTGGTGATGGGCACCTCTATCTCCGGAACCGGCTGGTAACCCGGCGTTGCGCCCTTCGCTTTGAGCTCCGAGATGCACTTTTCCCAGGCGTCCTTGACGGCGTCGTTGCCTGCGGTGGATTCGAAGGAATCGATGGTGGCCTGCAGTCCGACCTCGGATTCGTGCTTGGCGAGGATAGTGCGGAACTGCGAGCTGAATGCCGTCGACGCGGAGAGCAGCTCCGCGCGCGCACCCGTGGGCACGGAGTCGCGCATGGCCATCGCGCGGTTGATGGAGGCCTCGGGGAAGTTATCGCCCAGCAGCTTGTCCGCCGCCTCGTCGCTGATGATGGCGTCCACGTTATTGGCGGCAACGAGAATGACGAGAACGTCCTGCGCGTTATAGCCCTTTGCCTGGAACTTCTTCAGCAGCTCCGGGTAACCTGCTGCGGCCTTGACGTCGCGCGTCGTAAACGCAGCGAAGGTGTCCTTGTCCTCAGGGAACTGAGCCTGGACCTCTTCCGAGGCGGCGGTGAGGACCTTCTTGTAAGCCTCAATGACGGCATCGGCAGCCTGCGTGTCCTCCGGGGCGTGCTCGAGAGTGCACAACGGGGTCCCATGCTGGGACGTTCGGGTGTTAACGATAGGGGCGGCGGTTGCCTGAGGGACGGCGACGGCGCTGAGCGCGAGGGTGGTGGAGACGAGAGCAGCGGTAAGGCGGCTACGCACGATAAGAACTCCTAAGTGAGAGGGAGGAGACAACAAAAGTCAGAACAATGCTACAGAGTCTAGGCTGCGATATGCTTTCTGTCATGCGCCCTCAGCTTTCTGATTACAAGCATCTGTCCTCCGGCAAGGTTCGCGACATCTACGAAGTCGATGATAAAACGCTGCTCATGGTTGTTTCGGACCGTATCTCGGCCTACGATCATGCGCTCACCCCCGCGATTCCGGATAAGGGCCGCGTGCTCACCGCGACCTCGCAATTCTTCTTCGACGCCATCGATTTCCCCAACCACCTGGCGGGCCCCGTCGATGACGAGCGTATCCCGGAAGAGGTGCTCGGCCGCGCCATCGTGGTGAAGAAGCTGGACATGCTGCCCTTTGAGTGCGTCGCCCGCGGCTACCTCACTGGCTCTGGCCTCAAGGAGTACATCGCAGAAGGCACTGTGTGTGGTATCGAGCTGCCCTCGGGTCTCACGGAGGCTTCGCGCCTGCCAGCTCCCATCTTCACCCCGGCCACCAAGGCCGAGTTCGGTGAGCACGATGAGAACGTGAGCTTCGACCGCGTCGTCGCAGACCTGGGCCAGGAGCGGGCCGAGGAGCTGCGCACCGCAACCCTGCGCATCTACTCTGAGGCCGCCGCCATCGCGGAGGCCAAGGGCATTATCCTCGCGGACACGAAGTTCGAGTTCGGGCTCGACGAGGACGGCACGCTGGTTCTCGCGGACGAGGTCCTCACCCCGGACTCTTCCCGCTACTGGCCGGCCGACACGTACGAGGAAGGCAAGGTTCAGCCGTCCTTCGACAAGCAGTACGTGCGCAACTGGCTGACCTCGGACGCTTCCGGCTGGGACGTCGCGGCCGACACCGAGCCGCCGGCGCTGCCAGACGACGTCGTCGCGGCTACTCGTGACCGCTACATCGAGGCCTACGAGCGCCTGTCCGGTAAGTCCTTCGACGAGTGGATTGGCTAGAACCCGCAAAACCACTCGCTACGCGTCCCGTCGAGAGAGCAGCAACGCTTTCTCGGCGGGACGCGTGTGTGAGCAGGGGTGCCTGAAAAGTGAGACAGGCATGAAATACCGCTATGGGCAGCGAGCTCGGATATATTGAGGAGCGTGTGTGCGCTTTACGGTGCTCACATTGAATGCTCGCTCTCGAAAGGACTCTCATGCTCGACCTTACTCACGCGAGCGTTGCCGTAGGCTGCGCGCTCGCGGTGACGCTGGGCGCCGCCGTTGTACCGGCAGGCGCGCAGGAGACCCAGGGCACAACGCGTGTCACGGTGGACGAGGCTAAAGGCACCGTGCCGGCAGACTCCGCCCCGGTGGCGGAGCAGTCACTCAAGGTTGCCTATGCGGATGCCACCATCCACTCGGGCCAGAACCCCGGCTACTCGCTCATGGTCGTTAACCGGCACGGCACGCGCGTGGAACTCAATTCCGGTCGCATCGTTGCCAAGGTCTCGGGCCTTCCTGAGGGCGCGGCTGACACGTACACCGCGTCGGTGATTCAGGGCTTCGCAATCTTTGACAAGATTCTCCTGCCCGAAGAAGTCGGCGCCAGCTACACGGTGACCTTTACGGCGTATACCGCTGCAGGCGAAGTCATCGATACCGCGCAGGCTACGACTAAGGTCATTGATCCACTCGCCCCGCAGCCCAAGCGCACGGGAATCGCGCAGTTCTCCTCCGGCTCCAGCTGGATCGTGGACGGCAAGGCGCAAGGCCCCGTGGTCGATAACACGCAGTACTACCTTGATTACGCGAAGAACCTGCGCCGCACCCTGGGGCTTGCGGACAAGTAGTCGCCCCATCCCATCTTCTCCCCCCACAGAAAGCTCTACAACCACATGAATTTCTCTCCTCGCCGCGCACTCGTTGCCGCTGCCGTGTCCGTGTCCCTCGCCGTTACCGCCACTCCGGCTGCCACGGCCCAGTCCTCGCTGCCGTCCCTGCCGTCTGGCCTCGTGTCCGTCAACGGCACCGGCATTGAGAATGGCGCCTTCACCGGTGCTATTCAAAAGGACGGCATCAAGATTCCGGTCACCGGCACGATCGAGAACGGCGCTATCACGGGCCTCAAGGTCGATCCGAACGGCGTCGTGGGCATCGCCGAAGGTGCATTCACGGGTGCCATTCAGAAGGACGGCGTCAATATCCCGATCACGGGCACCATTGAGAAGGACGGCATCACGGGCGTGAAGGTTCAGCCTGGTGGTCTTGTAGGTGTCCAGGAGGGTGCTTTCACCGGTGCTATTGAGAAGGACGGCGTCAAGATTCCGATCACGGGCACCATTGAGAACGGTGCCATCAAGGGGGCCGAGATCAACGTGGACCCGAACGGCATCATCGGCATCCAGGAGGGCGCTTTCAAGGGCGTCATCGAAAAGGACGGCGTCAACGTTCCGATCACCGGCACCATTCAGGACGGTGCGTTTAAGGGCGTGAGCATCGAGCCGGGCGGCGTGACCGGCACCCTTGAGGGTGGCGTGCTGGGTATCGCACCGGGTGCTATCCAGATCAACCCGCAGATCGACGTCGTTGTCGCTGATATCTTCGGCTCCTCGAAGTTCGCGGAGACCGAAGCCGTGAATGTCACCATTCCGCTCATCGGCGTTGCAGCCATCCTCGCGGCCATCGGCTTCGCCATCAACCAGATGGGCCTGCCGCCGGCCATCCTCCGTTCGCTTAACCTCAACCATTAAAACACAGAACTCAGCACCCGCGCCGAGAAATCGGCGCGGGTGCTGTGTCGTCGTGTGCGGGGGTTAGTCGAGCTCAGTGATCTCGCGGGCTGCGCGCTGCAGGATCTCCAGGATGGCGTGCTCGTGCTCGGGGGAGGCGCTTCGTCGGTGAGAAGGGCTTGGCGCACCTGGCCGAGGGCCTGCATGATGGCTGGGTTGCCCAGTTCGCGACGCTCCTGGGGCACACCGTGTGGGCCGCGGAAGCCACGCGCCCCGCGACCGCCGCGCGGACCGTGGGGCCGGGGCCGGGACGGCCAGGGGCGAAGGGGGCATCGGAAGGCTCGGCGTAGGCGGCGAAGAAGTCCTCCCATTCCGTGGCGTGTGCCGGAAGGCGCGTAAAATGGCACGGCATGACTGTAGACCCCTCCCTTGCAGCGCCTCGTGCTGCGCAACATCCCGTGACTCGTTCCTTCCATGGCCGCGACTTCGTCGATGACTATGAATGGATGCGCGACAAGGAATCCCCGGAGACGATTGCGTACCTCGAAGCGGAGAATGCGTACACCGAGGCGCGCACGGAGCACCTTCAACAGCTGAGCGAGAACATCTTCGCCGAGGTGAAGTCGCGCGTGAAGGAGACGGACATGTCCGTGCCCGTCCTGCGCGATGGTTACTGGTACTACGGCCGCACCGAGGAAGGCAAGAGCTACGGGCTGTCGTGTCGCCTCAAGGCCGCCGAGGGCGCGGAGGCGTGGAGCCCCATCGAGCTGCCCGAGGAGGGCGCGCCGGAGGGCGAGGAGGTTCTGCTCGACTCCAACGTCCTGGCCGAGGGGCACGAATTCTTCCAGGTGGGCGCGGTGGCGCGCAACCGGGAGACGGATGTGCTTGCCTTTGGCGTGGATACCGCGGGCGACGAGCGCTTTGAGGTCTCTTTCAAGGATCTGAAGACGGGCGAGTTGCTCGCGGATCGCCTGGACGGCGTCTACTACTACCTCACATGGGCCGGTCCGAATTACATCTTCTATACGACCGTGGATGAGGCGTGGCGCTCGGATAAGGTGTGGCGCCACAAGATGGGCACCCCGCAAAGCGAGGACGTGCTTGTCTTCCACGAGGAAGACGCGCGCTTTGGCGTGGGTGTGGGGACGACGAAGTCCCGCGAGTTCCTCTTCGTTCAGGTGCAGTCCAAGACCACCACGGAGGCGTGGGTCGTGGGGCTCGACAATCCGGAAGGGGAGCTGCGCCGCCTGTGGGAGCGCCGCCAGGATGTCGACTACGACGTCGACCACGCCGTGGTGGGTGGCAAGGACTACTGGCTGGTCACGCACAATGCGACTGGCGCGAATTACGAGCTGGGTTACTGTCCGGTGGCCTATGGCGCGGATCTGCCGGAGTTCGACCAGCTCACCGTCCTCATGCCGCACGAGGAGACCGTGCGCATTGAAGGGCCGGCTGTCTACCGCGACCAGATCGTGGTGGGCTACCGCCGCGGCGGCATCGGTCGTGCCGCCATCATGGACGTGCGCGAGGGCTGGGGCGAGTTTAAGGAGCTCGAGTTCGACGAGGAACTCTATGAGGTCTCCGTGGGCGGCGCCCCGGATTGGGAGGCGGACGTCCTGCGCGTGGGCTACACGTCGTATACGCAGCCCTCGCAGCTGTTTAATTACCGCGTGACGAGCGGCGAGTACAAGCTGCTCAAGGAACAAGAAGTCCCGGGTGGCTACGACGCGAGCCAGTACGTCGCGCACCGCGAGTGGGTCACGGCCCCGGATGGCGCGCAGATTCCCGTGTCCATCGTGCGCCGCGCGGACCTGGACATGTCGAAGCCCAACCCGACGCTCCTCTACGGCTACGGTTCGTACGAGGTGTCCATGGATCCGTACTTCTCGGTCTTCCGCCTCTCGCTCATGGATCGCGGCGTCATCTTCGCCGTGGCCCACGTGCGCGGCGGCGGCGAGATGGGTCGTGCCTGGTACGACAACGGCAAGCTGCTGCACAAGAAGAACACCTTCACGGATTTCATTGCGGTGGCGGACGACCTCATCGCCCGCGGTGTGACGGCCCCGGAGGTGCTCGCTGCCGAGGGCGGCTCCGCCGGCGGCCTGCTCATGGGCGCTGTCGCCAACATGGCGCCGGAGCGTTTCCGCGCCATCCAGGCGTCTGTGCCCTTCGTGGATCCGCTCACCTCCATCCTCATGCCGGAGCTCCCGCTCACCGTCGTCGAGTGGGAGGAGTGGGGCGACCCGTTCCACGATCCGACGGTCTACGACTACATGGCGAGCTACGCCCCGTACGAGAACGTTACCGCGCAGAATTACCCGGACATTTTGGCGCTCACCTCGCTCAATGACACGCGTGTGCTCTACGTCGAGCCCGCCAAGTGGATTGCCAAGCTGCGCGCCACGGCCACCGGCGGCGAGTTCCTGCTCAAGACCGAGATGGTCGCCGGTCACGGCGGCGTCTCCGGCCGCTACGCCCAGTGGCGTCAGGCCGCGTTCGAGTACGCGTGGACCATCAACAAGATCACGGGGTTAACCGCCTAGCCTCTCGCCGCGCGGCGAGGCGCCGTGCGTGCGATAATAAGCGGCATGCACGGCGTTCTCCTGGTTTCGATTTCTAGTATTTTCGACGACACCCGGAAGTACGCGGAACATCTCATCGCGGAGCTCGACCGCGACGACATTCCCGTCTCTCTCCTTGTCGCCCCACACATCGATGGCAATTGGCACTTGGCCAAGGACCACCGCATGCAGCATTGGTTGCGCGACCACGCCGAGGCCGGACGCACGCTCATCCTCAACGGCTTCGACCAGGCCGTCCAAGGCCGCCGCGCCGAGTTCGCGAACCTGGAGGCACACGAGGCCCGCCTGCGCCTCAAGGGTGCTACCCGCCAGATGGCCAAGATCGGCTTCGAGCCCACCATCTTTGCCGCCCCGCGCTGGCGCATGTCGCCGGGCACGCTCGAGGTCCTGCCCGAGTTTGAGTTCCAGCTCGCTTGCTCCTCCCATGGCCTCCACGAGCTGCCCTCCGGCAGGCTTCATCAGACTCGCAATCTCTCCTTCGGCGAGGGCTTCGGCGCTGCGAAATGGTGGCGTCGCAACATCATTCGGGCCGCGGAGCGCTCTGCCCAGCGCGGCAACACCGTCCGCCTTTCGGTCTCCGCACGCAACCTCGAGGACCGCAAGGTCCGCGCGGACTTCCTGCGCGCCGTCGACAAAGCCGCCGCAGCCGGGGCGAGGCCGGAGAGCTACAGCATCTTTCTCTAGGCGCGAGTATATGTGCGGACATGTCACGGAACCCATTGAAGTTCTACCTCGATAAGTCCTCCCCGCAGACCTGGAAGTCCGCCATCGCTTTCACCCGGGCCGTCGGCGAGGAGGCCCGCGCGGCAGGCGGAGCGACGAGCTCATCGAGCTCATTAACCTCCACACAAAGGCCGCACTCATGCTGGCCGAAGCCGCCACCCAGCCTTCCGATGCCCCCTCCCGCGACTTTGCTCAACTCTTCGCCGCCGCTCCTCTCACCGACGCCCAATTCGCCGCCGTCGAGTGGGTGGCGATTGCCATGAACGTGACCAATCGCGTCTCGATCCCGTCCCATCACTTCGTCAAGGAGCAGTCCTTTGAGTAGCACCGAGCCGAATCCCCAGGAGAACGTCTGTGACGGCCTCTCCGACGGCGTCGACTACGGCCTGCGCATCGTCGCGGTGTCCCCTACGCGAAGTCATGGCTGACCCAAGCACCCCGACTACCAACAGCGTGTGGATGCATAGAAAACTCCCCATAATCTGATTTCTGATTTCTCAGTCCGGATTATGGGGAGCAGTTCCCACAACCGGGGCCCTCTCTGCGTTGTGTGCTACATCTTCAGATTCTTAATGGCCATGCGTACCGGCGCAGGCAGCGTCTGCAGTGCGCTGTCCGGAATCTGGCCGAAGACAGCCGCCATGAACGGGAAGGCACCCACGAGCGCCAGCACCGCGAGCACAATGCCGACGATGCCGCCCGTGCCCAGGCTCGAGGCATCCGCGCCGTCCGCGTCCTTGCCCGGCGTGGTGTCCTTGTCCTTCTCCTCGTCGCCGGCTTCCTTCGTCACCTGGCCCGAGACCTTGACGTTCTGCTGCGTGCCATCGGTGAAGGTCACCGTGAGCGAGCCGTCCTCGTTGGCCTCGATGCTCTCGATGCCGCGACCGTCCTTGCCGTTCTTACCGGCGGCGCCATCCTTGCCATTCTGTCCGTCGGCGCCATTGGCACCATCCTGACCGTTCTGGCCATCAGCGCCGGTCTCGCCCTTCTGGCCGTCGACGCCGTCTTTGCCGTCCGCGCCGTCGCGGCCAGGCTCACCCTTCGGGCCCTGGGTGTTGCCGGCAATCTCGGTGGTGCCGTCAGAGTAGGTGACTTCCAAATCGCCGTTGTCGAGGACCTGAACCTTAGTCACGGAGCGGCCGTCTTTGCCGTCGGTACCGTTCTGGCCATCCTTGCCATCGACGCCGTCCTTGCCCGGCTCGCCGCGGACGGTGCCGAGGTTCTGTTCCGTGCCGTCGGTGTAGTAGACGATGAGCTCGCCGTCGACGATCTTCATCTCCTTGACACCGCGGGCATCGGAGGTGGTGTCATCATCCTTCGGATCGTCGTCCTCCGAGGGAGCCGTAGCAGAGAGCGAGAACCCAACTTTGACCGGGTCGTGATCAGAAGCGCGGAACGGGGAGTTGTCGTAGAAGTCCACCACGTTGTAGTTGCGGCGGGAGTACTCGAAGGCGACGGACTCGTCCGAGTTGATGTTCCAGACCTGGGCGTCAGAGACCTTGCCGGAGGCAACCTCGTTGGCCAACACGTGGTCGAGGCTACCGAGGAGACCGTCGAATTGGTAGGACGGATCGGCACCGTAGGTCTCAGCCGGGACGGTGTAGCCGTTCGCGCGGAAGACGCCGAGGGCCTGCTCCATGGTGTAGGTGTTGAGGTCACCCATGACGAAGGTGGCCTTGCCCTCCCAGTCCTTCTGCTTGGCAAGGTGATCGAGCACAGCCTGCGCCTGAGCGTTGCGGACGTTCGGGTTGTTGCCCTGGCCGTCGCCGGAGTCAGCGTCGCCCTTGGCGACGGACCCCTTGGACTTGAAGTGGTTGGCGACCGCGACGAAAGTTTCCTTCACATTCGGATCAGTCGCCGCGAATTCCTGGGCGAGCGGCTCGCGGGCGGTGCCGGTGAAGCGGTCATCGGTGAAGATGCGGGACTCGCCCACGGGCTTGACGCGATCCGGGTCGTAGATAAACGCGGTGCGAATGACATCGCCCTTGACCGGGACATTCGACGGGGACTTCACATACTCCCAGTTGCCGCCTGCGGCGTTAAGGGCCTCGGTCAGTGTCTTCAGAGCGTTATCGCGCTTGTTGATGTCGCCGGTGACGGCGTAGCCGTTTTCGATCTCGGACAGGGCGAGGACGTCAGCGTCGAGGCCGTTGATGGCGGCGACGATCTTGGCCTGCTGGTCAGCCAGGGCCGAGGCGGTCCACGCGCCACGGGTCGTGCCGCGGTTGACGGTGACCGGGTTGCCGTCCTTGTCCTTGTGGCTGGTGCCGCCGAACTCCTCGCCGAGGGAGACGAAGTAGTTAAGGACGTTGAATGCGCCGATAGTGTAGTCACCCTTGACGTCTACGCCGCCCTCGATGGCTGCGCGGGAATCTTCCCAGGAGATGGGCAAGTCAGCGCCAGAGGTGTTGCCGGTAACCGGTGTGGTGGGCTCGAAGCGCCAGGCGTCGTGCGAGTAGTGAACGACGACGGGGTGCTGGAACTCGACGTGGTCCGTGGTGCGCAGCGACTTGATGGTCGAGCCGCCGTCCTGCGAGATGTAGGGCAGTGGGGTCTCCTTGTCCGACTGCATGTAGTTCTTCGTGCGGGCGTCGTCGAGGATGACGAGGCGTTCTTTGTTGGACGCAGCGAGCTTCTGCAGATCGGAATTCGGTTCTGTGGAGGGCTCGTAGATATCCGACGGCTGGCGCAGGTACTCGGTGCCGCCGTTGAGGCCGACCTCGCCGTAGGTGGTGAGCGCGTAGTTATTCGTCACCGTGTGGGTACCGGGCTGGACGAGCATGCCCTCGAATGGCTCGCGGGCTGCATCGCCGGCTGGCAGCTCATCGATAACGAGCGGCGTGACGGCAGGCAGAGCCTCGGCGAGCGAGGAAATCTCAGCAGCGGTGATCTGCGTGGCGTTGAAGAACTCAGAGACCTTGCCGGAGACCTGGACAGAAGCGCCGAGCTCCGGGTAGTCCGTGCGGGAGCCCATGTAGACGAAGATGCCGTGGGAGGCGTCGCCAGCAGCGGGAACCTCGGTGCCGGTGCCGCCGGTCTGGATGGTGAAGCCGTTGAGGCCGCCTTCCTTCCATACTGCGGTGACGACGCCCTCGGTCGTCACAGTCTGATCAACGAGCGGGGATGCGGCGCCCGTGCCCTGGATATCGGAGATGGGCGTGATGGCCGCCGGGTCAGCGGGGGTGGTCGGATCTGTGGGGTCAGCCGGAGTCTCGGGGTCGGTGGGATCGGCAGGATCTGTCGGGTCGCTCGGCACGGCGCCGGAGTTCTGCGGCGTGGGGGCGCCCGCGGTGAAGTCCGCGGCGTTGTTGTCGGTGTCTGTGCCTGCGGCATCGCGGGAAACCGACTGCGAGTTGGAGGCGCCAGCGGCGGGGGAGCCCTCGTTGAGGGTGGCCGAACCGTAACCGACGGTGTCGACGGCGGTGCCGGCGGCATCGGCAAGCTGGACCGTGCCGCTTGAACCAGCCATGTTGAGACCGGCGTCGGCATCCGGGGTGGGCAGCGCGGTGGTGCCGCCGTTGCCCTGGCCGCCCTGGATGAGGAAGTAGCCGCCAGCAGGGATGGTGCCGCTGAGGGTGACCTTGCCGCCGGTGCTGCCCTTGCCAGAGAAGTACTCGACGGTGTAGCCGGAGAGCTCGATGTCTGCGTCGGTGGGGTTGTAGAGCTCGATGAAGTCGTGCGTGTACGTGGCGCTGGAGTTTCCGCCACCGCCGTAGGCCTCGGAGATGACGACCTGGGAGCCGTCCGTCGCGGCGTGGGCTGGAATAGTGGCGAGTGAGGAGACGAGGGCAGCGATAGCCAGCGTGCCAATGCGGCGAGAATGCATAAGAATCCTTGAGTTCGATGAGGAGAGAAGCGAATGGACAGATAGCATTAAACGCGTAAAAGCATCGTGGTGAAACTACAAATTTCGCCTTCACCTGGCAGTTTGTTTAGCGCTTTAACAATGTTCTCGCAGTATTTACTTAGTGGTCACTTCATGAGGGCGGGATGGGGTGCCGGGATGCGGACAAGCTGAATGAGAACGGCACGGCTCGCGGAGACAAGCCGTGCCGTTGGCCTGATGCCATGGAGTTCAGTGGTCGTAGACGACCACTGTTCAGCCGCGGTTACTTTAAGTTGAGGGCCGGGGCGATAGTCGACTCCCACGCGGCGTGCAGCTCTCGCTCGAACAGCGCGTACGAGTGTGCGCCAAACGTCGTGTGAAAGCGCTCGACGTGGACGCCGCGCGCCTGGGCCGCACGGGTGAAGTAGTTCGAGGTGACTTGGGAGACTGCCTCGAGGGTAAGCCCCCACGTCCAATTGCCGCCAAATTCCTCTGCGGTGGGGATGCCATAGGCGGTGCCCACGAAGACGTCGGTATTACGCAGCGCCGCTGGGTCGTAGGAAGGGTCATTGAGCTGCCACGCATCGCTGCTGGACAAGCCGAAGGCGTCGACGGAGCTGCCCTCCGAGCCTTTGATGATGCCTTGGCTGACAATGCGCCCCAGGACGCCGGAAGTCGCGGGAAAGCCGGAGAACGATGCTGCCGCGGCGAACCGCTCGGGGTTTTCCGCCGCAATGTGCAGCGCGGGGCCGCCGGACATAGACAGGCCAGCAATGGCATCCTGGCCGGTGCCATTGAATTCTTCTTGGACGACGCGGGGGAGTTCCTCGCCGAGGTACGTTGCCCATTGATTGCGGCCAGCAGGCGAGTTCGTGTTTTCCCAATTGACGTACATCGACGCGCCGCCGCCGATGGGGGTGACGACGTTGACCTGCTTATCGGCAAAGAATTCTTCGTAATCAGTCTCCGTGTGCCAGTTGGCACCGCCTGCACCGCCGTCAGCGCCGGACATGAGCACGAGCGTCGATGCTGGGGTGTCGGTCTGCGGGGCTCGCAACAAAAGATTGGTGACGATGCTCTGATTCGCCGGTGACCAGACATCGATCTCGACGAGGTTGCCTTCGACGGGGCGGGTGTCGAGCAGGCGCGGCTCAGGGCCGTAATCGACAGGGGAAGGTTCGCCTCGATCCTCCTCACTGGATAGCTGAGCCGTGGCAAAGGAGTCTCCACTCGACGAGCTGCTGGCCCTGTTGCTGGAGAGTCCTTTGAATGCCGGGACAGAACTACCCAGCCATTGTCCATCTGAGCTGCCGTCACCTGAGCCGAGGGCGTCAGGTAACTGGGCGGAGCCACGGGGCGCGACGAGGGGATCGCCTAGGCGTGAAGAGCCAATGGAACTGAGGGCAGAGCCATCGGAAATGGCCACCGAGCCTTCGGTGGCGGTGCGTGCAGATTCGCTGTCGGCACTGCCTTCGGTAGAGGAGTTCTCTGCGGATTGTGCGGGAGCGACGGCGGGGTCGCTCCACGATGTGACGAGGAGCGAAGTGATGGCCGCGGCGATGCACAGCGCACGCAGGCGGGCGGAGGCGGGAGAAACGGTCATGGCTTCACCCTAGTGGCCTGGGTCACGTCCAGGGGCGTTTTCGCTCTTGTGTCTGCGCGACGCTGTCCTCAGATGGGGTCTTTAGAGATTCGCGGCGCCGATAGCGCGTGCGATGGTTTGAGCCCAGCTCACCTTCATCTGGTGGGAGAAAAGACCAAAGGAATGAGAGCCCTGTGGCGTGTAATAGCGGTTGACGTCGAGCCCGGCGCGGCGCGCGTTATCGGCGAACTGCTGGGTGCAGCCGTTAGCGACGATTTCGACCTCGGCGGGACCGAATGCCTGGCCAGCGGTGGAGCTTAAGTTGCCGATGCCGTCAGGGCCGCCAGGTTGGCCGGAGGCGGAGGCGACGAAGACCTTGACGCCGCGCAGACGATCCAGGTTGGTGTTGGGATCGTGCTCGCGCCACGAGGCATTGCCGGGCATGCCCCACGCGTTAAACGAGGAGCCGCCGCCCAAGGCGATCATGGCTGTGGAGATTGTGCCGCCGTAGGCGCCGGAACGAATGGGGCAGCCGGAATACGAGGCCGCAGCAACAAAGCGGCGCGGGTTATGGCCTGCGATGTCGAGCGCCGCGGCGCCCGTGGAGGATAGGCCGCCGATGGCGTCGCGGCCGGTTCCATGGAATTCCTTGTCGATGAGCGGAGGAAGCTCCTGCGTCATGTAAGTGTTCCACTTGTTGACGCCAAGGATGGGATCCGTGGAATCCCAGTCCGTGTAGAGGGAGTATGGACCGCCCAGCGGCATGACGACGTTGACGTTCTCATTGGCGAACCAGCTCTTGACGTCGCTGTGCGACATCCAGTTGAGGCCTGCCTGGCCGCCCTTGATGCCGGGCAGCAAGTAGAAGGACGGTCGCGGCTGGTCACCCGGAGGCAGCAGGACGTTGTTGTCGACGACGGCGCGGTTGGCTGGGGACCACACGCGCACCTTCCAGTGGTTGCCGTTTACGTGTTTCTTCGAGACGATGAACGGCGTATTACCAAGCCACGGCTGCGGGGCAGCGGTGCCCGGCAGTGACGACCCCGGGGCAAGGGGGGCGGCCTGAGCCGGAGCTGCGAACCCGGTGACGAAAACGGAAGCTGCCAAAGTGGTGGCCGTCAGGGCGGTGGCGGCGACACGAGAGAGAGAAAGTCGCATTCATTAATCATAACTTTTCTTCATTCGAGAAACTAGTTGAGGAAGGGGGCGACTACCGCTCCGCACGCGCGTGGAACGTGAAACCCGAACGAAAAGTGGGTGACGTATGCCCCGAGCGCAGGGCCAATGACCTTTGTCCAGGATTTGCCAAGGGCGTCTTTGTAGTACGGCCAATCGTGAATGCCATAGGCATCGCGGTCATAGGTGACGTCGACACCCGCGCCACGTGCCTGGGCGACGAAAGGCTCGTTGGTGAGGCGTACGAGGTACTCCATAACGCCGTTCCAGAACATGCCGCGTTGGTCGGTGTCGAAGCCGTCTTTTCCAGGCGGAGCCGGAATGGAAGTAGACCTTCGTATTCTTGAGCTTGTCCACGTGGAGGATTGGATCGTAGTGGAGCCATTCCGGATCATCCGCCCATCCAAACATCTCCCACACGGGCGCCATCTTTGCAGCCGTGACGCCGAGCGACATGATGCGGCCCATCGTGGAGGAGACCGCCGTGTAGCCAGACAGCGACGCAACCGCGACGTACTTATCGGGATAAGCCTCTGCGATAGTGAGGGCCGGTGCGCCGGAGGCCGAGAGGCCCGCGATGGCGCGTTTGTCAGTGGCATGAAACTGCGTCTCCATGATGAACGGCAGTTCCTGCGTGTAGTACGTCATCCACTTCGCGGTGCCCACGGGCGTGGTCGTGCTCTTCCAGTCATAGAAGAGCGTGCCGTCGCCACCGATGGGTGAGACGACGTTGACGTTTTACCGCGGAAGAGGGATTCATAGTCCGAGGCCGTCGCCCACGTGTCGCCGCGCTCGCCACCGTAGGAGCCCTGCATGAGGTAGAACGTGGGGCGCGGCGTGGTGTTGTCGGGCCCGCCCGGCGGCAGAAGCAGGTTGTTGGTGATGACGCGGTCCATCGATGCCGAGTAGACGTCGATCTCATAGAGATTGTCGTGAATATGGCGCGTCGCGACAAGCTTCGTGCCGGACGTTGTGACAGTGCCTACGGGGACGTTCGTGGTGCCCTCGACAGCGGGCAGCGTGGTGCTCGACATCTGGGGGAAGGTCAGTGGTGTCGTGAGAGGGTCTGGCAGGGATGGAAGCGCGACGAGGAGAGCCGAGAGAAACGAGGCGATGACGTGCATGTTAACGATGATAATCTCGCGGGTGCGCTGGGCAAAGAACTTACTGTGTGAGAGCAATTCGACTGGGCGAGAGGGCCTGCCGCTCGCTCATGCACGGTGTGAAGGCCGGCTGTGGGGGAGTGGTGTTCTGGTATGGTTACGGTGGCGTAGGTTAACTGAATGGGAGGCACCACGATGGACAAGGGCCTGATTACCCGCACGTATGTCATGGCTGACCGCGGCCAGCGGCCAGCGGGGCGTGGATGGTTCCACTTCGGCGCAGCTATCGCAGCACTCGTGGCCTCGACGGTCCTTGTTACCTTCGCGTGGATGCGCGTGCCGTGGGGCGCGGCTCTGGGTGTGACGGTGTACGCAGTGGGACTCATCGGGTTGTTCGGAGTTTCCGCCGCGTATCACCTCGTTCCTTGGGGCAAGGTTTCTACCGTGGCGTGGTGGCGGCGCGCAGACCACTCGACCATCGCGGTGTTTATTGCTGCGACCTACACGCCTCTGCTGTGCATTGCGGTAGACAACGCGTGGTGGTTGCTCGTCATCGCGTGGATAGGCGCCATCGCTGCGGTGGTGCTGAATCTCGTGTGGATTTCTCACCCGCGGTGGCTCGACGTCGTGGTCTACCTGGGGCTGGGGTGGCTCGTTGTGCCGCTCATTCCGCAGTTGTGGCGCGAGGCGGGCCCAGCAGTCGTGTGCCTGCTGTTCGCCGGAGGAATTATCTATTCACTCGGCGCGCTCATTTACGGCTTCAAATGGCCCGGGCGCAACGCCCAATGGTTCGGCTACCACGAACACTTCCACACCGCGACGGTGGCCGCGGCTATCGTGCACCTCGTCGCTGTGTGGATGGTCGTCGTGTCAGCGGCCTAGCGTGCTGACCGCGCTGGCTGCCTCATGTGCGGCAGCCGCTATGTGCTTGGGATGTTGACGGACCTGAAAATGCCGAACTTGTCCTCGGCCTGGCCGTAGACATCGCCCCACTGCTGTTTGCCCATCGGCAGGACGACGCGGCCGTCCTTGGCCAGAGCTTCGAACCAACCGCGCGCGGTCTCAATGTCCGTGGCGTCGCCGCCGAGGACCTCGTGGTAGAACGTGAAAGCCTCACGCGTGGTGCCGTCGAAGAAAAAGATAGGGCTCGATGGTCGCGTGCTGTTCTGGCCCAGCTTATGGGAAAGGGGGCATCGGAAAGCTAGTCGATGTGCTGAACTTTCGGCGCCACGATGAGCGGCTGTGGGGAGTACTTGCCGCGCAGGCCACGCAGGATGTGGGCGTGCTCAGCCAGGCGAATGTCCTCTTCGGTGCGCGGGGTGAACTGGCGGGCGCCAAGGGGCTGCCAGTCGTTATCGATGGCCATGTAGGACACCGTCGCGTGGATGGCGGTCTTAAGGTTCGTGCGGCCTTCGGCAGGCGCGCCGGAGCGTACGTGGACCGACAGCTGCATGGTGCGGGTATCCGTGACCATCATGCGGGCGTCGACCTCGATGAGATCACCGATGGAAATGGGACGGTAGAAGCGAATGCCGCCCGCGTACGTGGCGATGGTCTGCTCGCCGGACCACTCCATGGTGCACGCGGTGCCGGCCTCATCGATCCATTCCATGGCCGTGCCGCCGTGGACCTTGCCGCCCCAGTTGACGTCCGTGGGCTTGGCGAGGAAGCGGTTAACCATGCGCGGGGCATCCGAGGGCCCGTCGTAGGTCTGCGTGTCCATCTCTGCCTCGATGGCCTTGCGCAGCTCGATGCGGGACTTCGCGGCGGCCTCGACGCGCAGCTCGTCATCCGTCTGGGGTACGAAAGAGGGCACTGGGGTCGGCTTGCCCGTCGTCGGGTCTTGGGCCACGAAGATGACGAGGCAATCGCATGCGCGGGTGAAGAAGCCGTCACGCGGGTCGGCGGAGAGCACCTCGTTGACGATGTGCATGGAGGTGCGGCCCGTCATTGCAATGCGCGAGCGGACCTCCACGATGTGGCCGGAGGGGATGGGGCGCGTGAAGTGGATGTGGCCGACGTAGGCGGTCACGCAGTACGTGCCGGACCACTGCGCGGCGCAGGCGTAGGCGGCCTTATCGATCCATTCGAGGACGCGGCCGCCGCCGATGCCTTGGGCGCCCGCGATAAGCAGGTCCGTGGGCGCAGCCATAAAGCGCAGTGTGAGGGATGGGGACGGGGTTTCAGCGTTAGCCATGTCACTACCTTAAGGTTCGTGGAGCACATTCGCAGGCAAAGGGTATAAGTCGTCGCGACGGGTCTACAATCCGGGGGTATGAAGAAGGTGCATGACCCCGCCGCCACCCGCGCCGCCGTCGCCGCCGTGGAAGCCTGGGTGCGCGACCCGGCGTTGCCGGATCCCTCCCGCTCGCAGCTTGCCGATGCCGTCCGGCGCACCGCCCGTGCCGTCGCACACGACGCGCCGGGACACAGTGTGGAGCTGCGTGTTCCCCCGTTCGTGGCTGTCCAGTGCATTGAGGGGCCTCGTCATACGCGTGGCACGCCCCCGAATGTGGTCGAGACGGACGCGCGCACCTGGCTGGAATTGGCGCTGGGTGTGACGGAGTGGTCCACGGCGGTGGAGGCGCGTCGCATCGACGCCTCGGGTTCGCGCGCGGGGGAAATCGCGAAATGGCTCCCCGTAATCTTTTAGTTTTCTGTGCCTGTAGCGGCTAGGATGGGGCGCGTGATTAACCCTGCGCATGCTGCTGTCACTACCCACCCCGCCCCACTGACCGATCTTGACGATCAGGGGGAGACTGAACCGCGCGAGGAGTGCGGCGTCTTCGGCGTTTGGGCACCGGGGGAGGACGTCTCCACTCTCACGTACTTCGGCCTCTTCGCCCTCCAACATCGTGGCCAGGAAGCCGCCGGCATTGGCGTCGGCGACGGCGAGCGAATCGTCGTATTCAAAGACATGGGCCTCGTCGCCAATATTTTTGATGAATCCATCCTGGGCTCGCTCAAGGGCAACGTCGCCGTGGGACACACGCGCTACTCCACGGCGGGCGGCAAGGAATGGTCGAACGTCCAGCCGATGTTTGAGACGTCCTCGTCCGGCGTGGACATTGCGCTGTGCCACAACGGCAACCTCGTTAACTACCTCGAGCTGCGTGCCGAGGTCGTGGAGAAGGGCTTGATTAAGCCCACGCAGGAATCGGTCTCGGACTCCATGTGCTTGTCCATGCTGCTTGCCGAAGGCGTAGATGAAAACACCTCTGTCTTCGACTCCGCTCGTGCGCTGCTGCCGCGCGTTAAGGGTGCTTTCTCTCTCACTTTTACCGATGGCCACACGCTGTACGCCGCGCGCGACCCGCATGGCGTGCGCCCGCTCGTCATAGGCCGCCTAGAGAAGGGCTGGGTCGTCGCGTCTGAGACCTGTGCGCTCGACATCGTGGGCGCCCAGTTCCTCCGCGAGGTCGAGCCTGGCGAGCTCATCTCCATCGACGAGGCCGGCATCCGCTCCGAGACCTTCGCCGAGCCCACCCGCCACGGCTGCGTCTTCGAGTACGTCTACCTGGCACGCCCCGACACACAGATTAAGGGCCGCTCCGTCAACGCCGCCCGCGTGGACATCGGCCGTCGCCTCGCGCGCTCGTGCCCGGCCGACGGCGCCGACATGGTCATTCCGGTGCCCGAGTCCGGCAACCCCGCCGCCGTGGGCTACGCCCGCGAGTCCGGCATCACCTTTGCCCACGGCCTGGTGAAGAACGCCTACGTGGGCCGTACCTTCATTCAGCCCACGCAAACGCAGCGCCAGCTCGGCATCCGCCTCAAGCTCAACCCGCTGCGCGAGGTCATCAAGGGCAAGAAGCTCGTGGTCGTCGACGACTCCATCGTCCGCGGCAACACGCAGCGCGCCCTTATTCGCATGCTCCGGGAGGCCGGCGCCGCCGAGGTCCACGTGCGTATCGCGTCCCCGCCGGTGAAGTGGCCGTGCTTCTACGGCATTGACTTCGCCTCGCCTGCGGAGCTCATCGCGAATGCCACGCCGTCCGATGACCCGGAGACCGTCGCCGACGTTATCCGTGAAGCCATCGGCGCGGACTCCCTGGGTTTCGTGTCCGTCGACGACATGGTCGGCGCGACCGAGCAGCCCGGCATGGAGCTGTGCACTGCGTGCTTCACCGGCAACTACCCCCTGGGCCTGCCAGCGGGCAACCCCAATGCCGAGGCCGTGCGTAAACTTCAAGGCACCGACGCCTAAACCCCTTCCGACCGACTTTTAAGGAATCCCACCGCGATGTCTGAAAACCCCACCGCTTCCTCTGAGACCGCCGCCGAGAACTCCGGCACCACGTACGCCGCTGCCGGCGTGAGCATCGAAGAGGGCGACCGCGCCGTTACCCTCTTCGCCCCGCACGCCAAGCGCGCCACCCGCCCGGAGGTCATGGGCGGCCTCGGCGGTTTTGCCGGCCTGTTCAAGCTGGGCGAGTACAAGGAGCCCATCCTCGCTGCCGGTTCGGACGGTGTGGGCACGAAGCTCGCCGTCGCCCAGGCGATGGACAAGCACGACACCATCGGCATCGACCTGGTCGCCATGTGCGTCGATGACCTCGTGGTCTGCGGAGCCGAGCCGCTCTTCCTCCAGGACTACATTGCGGTGGGCAAGGTCGTTCCGGAGAAGGTCGCCGAGGTCGTCAAGGGCATCGCCGAAGGCTGCGTCCAGGCAGGCTGCGCTCTGCTCGGCGGTGAGACCGCGGAGCACCCCGGCGTCATGGACCCAGAAGAGTACGACGTCTCCGCCACGGCCGTGGGCGTCGTCGAGGCTGATGGCCTCCTTGGCCCGGACAAGGTCCGCGATGGAGACGTGCTCATCGCCATGGGCTCCTCTGGACTGCACTCCAACGGCTACTCGCTGGCCCGCTACGTCCTCCTCGAACAGGCGGGCCTGCCGCTCGACGGCCACGTGGAAGAGCTCGGCCGCCCCCTCGGCGAGGAACTCCTTGAGCCGACCAAGATCTACGCGCTGGACTGCTTGGCGCTCGCCGCCGAGTGCCAGGTCTCCACGTTCTGCCACGTCACCGGCGGCGGTCTCGCGGGCAACCTCGAGCGCGTCATCCCGGAGGGACTCACCGCTGAGGTCAACCGCGCGACCTGGACCCCGGCCCAGATCTTCCGCACCATCGCCTCCGTGGGCAAGATCGCCCTGTCCGAGATGGAGAAGACTTTCAACATGGGCGTCGGCATGATCGCCGTCGTCTCCCCGGAGGACCGCGACCGCGCCCTGGCCATGCTCACCGCCCGCCACCTCGACGCCTGGGAGCTCGGCACCATCCGCGAGTCCGGCGGCGACGAGCCGCGCGTCATCATGCAGGGCGAGCACCCGAACTTCTAAGTTCGCGCCTCAGACACACGCCGCCCGTGCCGCATCGGCAGGGCGGCGTTCGCGTGTCCGGTTCCTTGCGAAAATCGCGTCGGCTCATGCGGCGCGCGGAGAATTATCGCAAGGAACGAGCTGGTGGAATGCGCCTGTGCGTCGCGTGGAAACGGTGTCGCGGATTTCACGACAACGAAGGCTCAGATTTCCGTGGTTTATGGGGCCTTCGTTGTTCTGAAGTCCGCCGCGCGCCGCGCGCCGGACGGACGAAGCGCAGACAGCGTCGTGACGGACACGGTCAGGATGGGGACACGCAAAAATCCGCCGCCGGGCGGGCCGGCGGCGGAATAAGAGTCTTAGGACTTAGCGCTTGTCCGA
Source organism: Corynebacterium sp. DNF00584 (assembly GCF_001552965.1). Classification (NCBI taxonomy): domain Bacteria; kingdom Bacillati; phylum Actinomycetota; class Actinomycetes; order Mycobacteriales; family Corynebacteriaceae; genus Corynebacterium; species Corynebacterium sp. DNF00584. The sequence continues at coordinate 248,467 of NZ_KQ959749.1, forward strand.
AGAGTCGGTGTCATCCTCAACGTCGTCTTCATCGTCATACTCGTCGATGTAGTCGGCGTATTTGTCTTCGTAGTCCACCTCGTCTTCGTCATCCCAGTCGTTGCGCGGCTTCTGAGCGGCGAGCTCGCGCTGGAGCGAGTCCAAATCCATCTCAGGTGAGTTGTACTTCAGCTGGCGTGCAACCTTGGTCTGCTTCGCCTTCGCGCGTCCGCGTCCCATGTGCATGACCCCCTTGAGGTGTGTGTAGGCATTCCAGGGAAGTTCGGATGCCCCATCGAATTTCAATAACAGTATGGTCCTGTTAGACACAATAGCCTGTGTGCCGAAAAAATTCCGCACCGCCCCCTGTTACAGGGCAAAGAAGGCTAGCGGCCGCGCAATTTCTCCACCGCGGCGCGGCCAGCCTTGGGGCCCTCATCCGTGGGGATGGACTCTGGCTCGACGCTCGCGGCGACGTTCGCCTCGCCGCGCAGCGGGCCGGTGACGAGATCGGTGCCCGTGAGTGCAGAACGCTTGACCAAGCCGAGGGCGATGGGGCCGAAGTCACAGTCGTCGACGACGGTGCCCAGGCGGCCCACGCGGCGCCCACCGGGGCCGGACAGGATATCGGCGCCCGGCTCGGGGCGGTCCGGCGCGGAGCCATCGAGGTACAAAAGGACGAGCAAGCGCGGCGAGCGACCGAGGTTCTCCACGCGGGCGACGGTCTCCTGGCCGCGGTAGCAGCCCTTGTTGAGGTGGACGGCGCCGGGGTGTTCGCCGCGGCCGATCCACTGGGGAACCTCGTGGGCGATCGCCTTATCGTCGAGGTCAGCGGCCAGTTCCGGCTCGCGGGCGCGGACGCGCTCGGCGGTAAACGCCATGAGTCCAGCCAGGTGGGCGCCGGCGGCTTCGAGGGCCTCGACCGCGTCGACCAGTTCGGCCCGCAGGACGGCGAGATCGCGGCGCGGGGCGCCGAGCCAGTCCACGGTGCGATCAAAGACGACGCCCGCGGCGGCCGCGTCGAAGCCGTCTACCGGCTTGCCGAGCAGCGTGAGGATCGCAAGGTCCGCCTCGGCCACCTCGACCTGGGACCAGAAGATCATCTTCGTGAGGTAATCGCGCAGCGACTCGAACTGCGCGTCGGGCACGTCGAGGTAGATCTCGGTAGGGGAGACGACGGCCACGTCTGCGGCGTGGAGGATATGCCCCTGGATGTCGAAGTCGAGGGCGGACGCGGCGAAGCCCGAGGGGGCATCGTCAAGCTTTTGGGAGAGCAAATTATTAAGGAATACCGCGGCTTCGGGGCCAGTGACGGCGAGCACGCGGCGCTGCGAGCGGTCGATGACGGCGGTGCCGTTTTCGACGTAGCGTTGCTCCACGAGGGGATCGCCATAATGCCAGGCCACGCCCTCTTTATCGAGGAGGCTGTCCCCTTGGAAAGCGGCAGCGCGGGGACGGTCAAGCAACGGCGAAACGTAGGTCATGGATCCCCATCGTAGGGCATAATTGAAGTCATGAGTATTGCGCCTGTCATCTACGTCATCGAGCCTTTCGGCGGGTCTATTCGCCGCCATAACGCGAACCTTCCGCTGCTCTTTGCCGACGATCTGGGCGTCACGCGTGGTGACGGCATCTTTGAGGCCATGCGCGTTGAGGGCGGACAGGCTCACAACATGGAACGCCACCTCGAGCGGTTCCGGCGCTCGGCCGAGGCGCTCGACCTGCCGCTGCCCACGCCCGAGAAGTGGCAGGAGGCCACGAAGGCCGCACTCGAGGAGTGGGGCGAGGCCGAGGGCAAGTGCACGTGGACGCTCACGCGCGGGCGCGCGTCGACGAGCATTCCCACTGGTTGGGTTGCGGTCGAGGGCATTGACGCGGAGACGCTGCGTGAGCGTGAGAAGGGTGTTAAGGCCATCACCATGGAGCGTACGTGGCAGCTGCCCACGGAGTTCCCGGCGAAGACGGTGAACTACGCCGCGACGATGGCGGCGCTGCGCTACGCCAAAAAGCAGGGCGCGCAGGACGTCATTTACCTCAACGGCGCAGGACTCTTGCTGGAGGGCTCCCGCTCGTCGGTCGTGACGACCAAGGGACGCAAGCTGCGCACGCCCGCGGCGCCGGGAATTTTGCCGGGCACGACGCAAGCTGCCATCTTCGCCCGCGCGGAGGCAGACGGCTGGCGCTGTAAACTCAAAGAAATGAACGTTGACTACCTGCTGGGGGCGGACTCGGTGTGGCTCGTCTCCTCGACGCGCGGGCCGGTGCGCGTGACGCACCTGAACGGACAAAAGCTCCCGAAACCCGCCAATGTGGAGGAGATTCGGGAGCTGATGCGGTCCGCGCTCTAATGCTTTAGCCCGCGATGCGCTTGAGCTCCGCCGACATGTAGGGGCGCATCTCGCCGTCGACCATGCGCTCGTCGACCCAGCCCAGGTTGTTATTCGGCATGAGGCCGTACATGCGCTTGCCGGGGCCGAGGTTCTTCGGGCCGGTCTCCGTGACCATGGTGGACGCGGACTGGAGGGACCAGGCGCGCTCGTTAAAGGGCTCGCCGTAGAAGATTTCCACGATGCCGTTATTCGAGGTGTAGGTCATTTCGATCTCGTCCTTGGGGGAGATGCGCCAGAAGCCGGACTCGCGTACATCGGGGCCTACCGGCTTGCCCTCGGAGTCGATCTTCCACGTGCGAGAGGTGTAGGTCAGGTAGTGCTCGCCGTCGTGGGCGATAACGAGCTGCTGGCCGAACGTGTACTGATCGCCGTTCGAATCGTGAGCCTGGCCCTCGCCCTGCCACACGCCGACCAAGGGGAGAAGTCCCAGCAGCGCGTCGTGGAGGGACGGGCCCTGGCGCAGGTTCGCCGTGTCATCGGGAACCGGGACCTCGTCGAGGCCGACGGCCGGAATATTGCGGGAGGCGGCGTCTTTCCAATCCTCCGCGGCGCGATTGACGGCCTCGTTGCCGTCCAGCTTGTTGGGATCGTTTTCGGGGTGGGATGCGTTTCGTTCAGACATGCCCATCAGCCTACCGTTTAGCGCTAGGCTAGAAACCCATGCGAGCCTTGCTCATCACCAACCCGAATTCGACCAGTCAGAGCGAACTTATGCTTCGGCAGGTCTACGCCCGCCTGCGCGAGGTCCCTGACCTGCATTTTCTGGTGCGGCAGAGTCACTATCCGGCACACGCGGCGGAGATGGTGTCCACCCTCACGCGCGCCGAGTGCGACGTGGTGATCGCTGTCGGCGGAGACGGCACCGTCAATGAAATCGTGGGCGGGCTTCTGGGATCGCCCAAGAACCCGCGCCCAGCCGAGGAGGTCCCGGTGCTCGCCGTCATCCCGGCGGGCTCGGCCAATGTCTTCGCCCGGGCTTTGGGCTTTCCCGCAGAGCCTGCCGATGCCGCCCAAACCCTCGCCGAGTGCATGCTCTACGACCTGCGCCGCACCATCCGCCTGGGCACGTGGGAGTCCCTCGGAGCAGACGGTGAGGCCGAGCCAGACGAGGCGCGATGGTTTGCCGTCAACGCTGGTTTTGGACTCGACGCAGACGTTCTCCACGCCGTGGACAAGGCGCGTGCGAAAGGACTTGCGGCGACGCCGCTGCGCTACCTGCGCGCGACGCTGCGCGGTTGGGCGCGTGCGCGCGTGCGCCCGCCGCACATTGATGTCCACGCCAAGGCAGGGGAGCGCACGCTCGAGCTGCGGGGCGCGCAGCTCATTTTTGCGTCGAATACCAACCCGTGGACGTTCCTTGGGCCGCTGCCCGTCGTGACGAACCCCCGTAACTCCTTCGATAAGGGCCTGGGGGTCTTCGGGCTGACGGATATTGGGGGCATCGGCGGCTTCGCGGGCTTGCTGCACCTCTTTGGGGCGTACCGGCTTGCGCGTGGCCGCGTGATCCAATTCGATGACGCGGAATGGGTGGAGCTGGGCGTGCCTGGCCTGCACCGCTTCCAAGCGGACGGCGAGTCCGAAGGCAAACTCGAGCACGTGCGGCTGCGTTCTATCCCCGACGCGCTTGAGGTCTATTCGCCTTAGCTCGTGATCTGTTTGCCGTCCTTGTCGTAGTCCCCGTCGATTTCCAGCGGAGAGAGGAGATCGAGGTGGAGCTCGACGTTGCGGCGCTGGACCTCCACGTTGATGGTGCCGCCACGCAGCGAGACCTTCGTCGCCTGGGCCGGCAGCGGCAGGCGACGCGTGTCGAGTTCCAGATAGAACGCGTCGTGGACGTGGCCTTCTGGCGCGTCGATGGGCCGCATATAGAACATGGGGCCTTCGAGACGCAGCTCTACCTGAACCGTCGTGGGCAACTCGTCGCCGGGGATGGTGCCCGTGAGCTCGGCTTCTGCGGAATTGCCGCCGGAGGGCGAGATATTATTCGGGTTGTTGATATTGAGATCCGTCATGCCCAGCAGGCGGCCGAGCGCCACGCCGTCGAGGCTCAGGCTGCGCGAGAGTGTGGAGGCCACCGCGCCGTCATAGTCCCCGGTCCATACCTGTTGCGGGGTGATGTGCACGTCGCGCAGGGTGGTTTGCGCGTTGACCATGCCTAGCTGTGGCACTTCGACGTCGGAGGAACGCACCTCGAGCAGCGGCACGGTGCCCGTGACCGCCGCGGCGACGTAGGGAAGCCCTCCGATATAGACGTCCGGCGGGGTCTCGAGTCGCGTGAGCTCTTCCACGCGTTCGGACACGGCGTGTTCCGCGTGCATGGCTACGGCGGAGTCCGCTAGCCAGAGCGCTCCCACGCAGCCCACCGCGACACCCGCGGCTTTCAGTGCCTTCATGGTTCTATTTCTACCGCACGCACCCGCGCGTCACTAAGGTGGGGGCATGAGCTTGAACCAGGACACCCTTGATCAGATCCATGCCGTCCTCGACGCCGCCCGCACGAACGATGGCGTGGCACCTTTCTCTGAGCAGTATCTGTTGGGGCTGAGCGATGAACGCCTGGGCCACCAGCACTTCGTGCATAGCGAGAATGGCCAGGTCGGCGCGCTCATTGCGCTTGATGGGGAGTCCGCAGAGCTCGTTGTAGCTCCGAACTTCCGGCGGCGCGGCATTGGCGAGGCCTTGCTTGCCGATGCCGCCCGCTCGCTCGACGCTGGCTCCTCCCTCCAGGTGTGGGCGCACGGTAATCTCCCGGCGGCACAGGCCTTCGCGCAGGCCCAGGGGCTCAGCGTCGTGCGGCGCTTGCTCGTCATGGCTGTCGAGGGCGAAGCGTTGCGCGCGGCCGCAACGGTTCCTTCTGCCGAAGGATTTGAGGTCCTCAACTATGAGGAGTCGGTGGCGCGCTGGGGCGCGGACGCGGTGGACGCGGCATGGGTGGCGGCAAATAATGAAGCCTTCTCGTGGCACCCCGAACAAGGCGGCTGGGATGTCGCGCGCTTGCGCCGCGGCATGGAGGCTGAATGGTTCGATGAGAAGGACGTAATTCTATTCTGGGACACGTCTACAAATGTGACTGGCGTTACGAATGGGGGCAGTGATAATACCCCCAGCCTGGCTGGATTCCACTGGACCAAGTGGCACACGGAAGACGTTGAGGACGGCGGCGAGGCCTTTGGTGAGGTCTATGTCGTGGGGTTGGCGAATGCCTATCGCGGACGTGGGTTGGGGGCACCGCTCCTCCATGCAGGGCTACACCGAATGGTGGAAAAGGGCGCGCGACGTGTGATTTTGTATGTCGAGTCCGATAATGAACCGGCAGTGCGGGCCTACGAAAATTTGGGTTTCGGGGTGGCCGAGGAGCACGCCGTGTATCAGCAGCAATGATTTTCATTAATCAACGGTGATAACTGTTTACCTTGTGTTCACTGAAAGTGACCTTTTCGGTTAACCCAGGCTCGTTAGGTTATGTCGCTGTGAGCTCGTGGCCCCCGCCAAAGAATGAAAAAGGGTGGTCATCCAGGCTCCCCAATGACCTCTTTCGAATCTGCTCTACATAACTGGAAGGTTTCCCGTGATTCGCAACTTCAAGCGCACCGCAGCTATCTTCGGCCTGATCGCCGCTTCCTCCACCGCTCTGGTGGCTTGCTCCGAGTCTTCTGACTCCGGTTCCTCCGACTCTGCTCAGGGCGACTCTTCCGTCTCCGGCACCCTGGTCGGCGAGGGCGCTTCCTCCCAGCAGAACGCCATGTCCGTGTTCCAGAAGGCCTTCATCGAGAAGTACCCGGACGCTGACCTGTCCTACACCGCTTCCGGTTCCGGCGCCGGCGTTGAGGCCTTCATCAACGGCACCGCCACCTTCGCTGGTTCTGACTCCCCGCTCGATGAGGAGGATGGCGAGGTCACCTCGGCTAACGAGCGTTGCGGCGGCAACGACGCATGGCACCTGCCGTCCACCATCGGCCCGGTTGCTATCGCTTACCACCTCGAGGGTGTCGACCAGACGGTCAACCTCACCACCGAGTCCATCGCCAAGATCTTCAAGGGCGAGATCAAGAAGTGGAACGACCCGGCTATTGCTGACGCCAACGAGGGTGTCGAGCTTCCGGACAAGGACATCACCGTCGTCTTCCGTTCTGACGAGTCTGGTACCTCGGACAACTTCCAGAAGTTCCTCAAGGCTGCTACCGGCGAGTGGGACTCCAAGGGCAAGCAGTTCCCGGATGCCGTCGGTGAGGGTGCTAACGGCTCTTCCGGCGTTGCTGACCAGGTTGCTTCCATCGACGGTGCTATCACCTACGTCGAGGCTGGCTTCGCTAAGCAGAAGGAGAACGTCTCCACCGCTGCTATCGACTTCGGTCATGGCCCGGTCGAGCTGTCCAACGACTCCGTCGCCAAGGCTCTGGACAACCTGGCCTTCAAGGAGACCAACTCCGAGCACGACATGGTCGTCGACGCGGACGCGCTCTTCTCCTCTGACGCTGAGGGTGCTTACCCGCTCATCCTCACCACCTACAACATCGTCTGCTCCGCTGGTTACGACGAGTCCGAGGCCGCCCTGGTCAAGGCCTTCTTCGAGACTGTCCTGGACAACCAGTCCACCGAGCTCGAGGACGCTGGCTTCATCCCGGTCTCTGGTGCTCACCTGGACCGCCTGAAGGCTGCTGTCGAGGCTCTCGCTTAAGAGTTTCGCCCGTGAGGGTCGCTCGCTTCGGGTGACCTTCGCCGCGTCGCGCCGTGTTCGGCGCCGCGCATGCTGCCCCCAAACCGTTGCACAAACGTTTGGGGGTTATGGCATGTTTCCCAAAACTTTGCCGTTATAGCCCGCTGCGCGGGCGTAACACCCCTCGCACCCGCTAACTAAAGGATTTCGTAGTCTCATGGCAGACAACAACCTCACCACGGCGCCCACGCCCGAGGCGGAACCAACGACTGTCGCTCAGGCGACCGTTGCGAAGCCGACGAATGACGTGGTTACTGTAGACTCGGGCAAGGGCGTCCGTCGCCCTGGCGACCGTGTCTTTGAATTCCTGTCCACCGCGTCCGCGACGCTCATCACGGTGATGATTGCAGCCATCGCGCTGTTCCTCCTGTGGCGCGCCGTCCCGGCCCTCAACGTCAACGAGGGAGGAGTCGTTGGATTCTTCACCTACGGTGAGCGTTGGAATACGAGCGATACGGATGCTATGCAGTTCGGTATCCCCACGATGTTCGCGTCGACCGTTCTCATCTCGGTCCTCGCGCTTCTTATCGCCATGCCCATCGCGCTGGGTATTGCCATCTTCCTGTCGAACTATGCTCCGGCCCGCGCCGTAAAACCGCTCGGTTTTCTCGTCGATATGCTCGCGGCCGTGCCGTCCATCGTCTACGGTCTGTGGGGCTGGCAGGTCCTCGGACCCAAGCTCTCCGGGTTCTACACCTGGCTCGAGTCCTGGGCCGGCGGCTTCTTCCTGTTCAAGGTCTACGACAATTCGCCGTCTTTTGAGACCGGCCGCAATATATTCACGGGTGGCATCGTGCTCGCCGTCATGATTCTCCCGATTATCGCGGCGACCGCCCGCGAGGTCTTCGTGCAGACCCCTCCGGGCCAGATCGAGTCCGCGCTCGCACTCGGCGCGACCCGCTGGGAAGTCATCCGCATGACCGTCCTGCCGTTTGGTACCTCCGGCTACATCGCGGGCTCCATGCTCGGCCTCGGCCGCGCGCTCGGTGAGACGATGGCGCTGTACATGGTCGTCTCGCCGCTTATCGACTTCCGCTTCACGCTCTTCGACGGCGGTACGACGTTCGCGACGGCCATCGCCCTGGCCGCCGCCGAGTTTGGTAACGAGATGCGCGCTGGCGCCTACATCGCCGCCGGCCTCATGCTCTTCCTCCTGACCTTCCTGGTCAACGCCATTGCCCGTTCCATCGTGAATAAGAAGTAAGGAGGAGCCCAGCATGACTACAACTACTGCAATTCCGGTAAAAAACGGCTCTGCGTTCCAGCACATCTCCGGCTCCCGTAAGATCGCGAATAGCATTGCGACCGCCGTCGTGTGGGGCGCGATGATCATCGCGATGATCCCGCTCGTGTGGGTGCTGTGGGAGCTCATTGCCCGCGGCTCTGGCGTCATCTTCAGTCCTGAGTGGTGGACGACGTCCCAGCGCGGCATCATGAACACCGAGGCGGGCGGCGGTGCACTGCACGCCATCATCGGTACCTTCGTCCAGACCCTCTTCGCGACGCTCATCTCGGTGCCCATCGGCATCTTCACTGCCATCTACTTGGTGGAGTACTCCAAGGGCGGCTTCCTCGGCCGCATGACGACGTTCATGGTTGACATCCTCTCCGGTGTCCCGTCCATCGTCGCAGCGCTGTTCGTCTTCGCTATGTGGATCACGCTCTTCGGCTTCGACCGCTCCGGCTTCGCCGTGGCGCTTTCCCTCGTGCTCCTCATGATTCCGCTCGTGGTCCGTAACACGGAAGAAATGCTCCGCGTCGTGCCCATGGACCTGCGCGAGGCGTCCTACGCCCTCGGCGTCCCGAAGTGGAAGACCATTGCACGTATCGTCCTGCCCACGGCACTGTCCGGCATTGTCACCGGCATCATGCTCGCCGTCGCTCGCGTCATGGGCGAGTCCGCTCCGGTCCTCGTGTTGGTTGGCTCTTCGTCGTCTATCAACTGGGACTCCTTCAAGGGCCCGCAGTCCTCGCTGCCGCTCATGATGCTCGATATGTACAAGGCCGGCGCGCAGCCTGCCGTGCTCGACAAGCTCTGGGGCGCCGCGCTCACGCTGGTTATCCTCATCGCCGTCCTCAACGTCGCGGCCCGCTGGGTGTCTGCGAAGTTCTCCGTTAAGAAGTAAACCCGCCCCCAGACTTATCCACTCACAGGAGTAAAGACCCACATGTCCAAGCTTTCGCTCAACGACGTGAACATCTACTACGGCGATTTCCATGCCGTGCAGAACGTCAACATGCAGATTCCGGCCCAGGCCGTGACCGCCTTCATCGGCCCGTCCGGCTGCGGCAAGTCCACCGTGCTGCGCACTCTCAACCGTATGCACGAGGTCATCCCGGGCGCCTCCGTCAAGGGCGAGATCCTCCTTGACGGCGAGAACATCTACGGCTCCAAGGTCGACCCGGTGTCCGTGCGCAACACCATCGGCATGGTCTTCCAGAAGCCGAACCCGTTCCCCACGATGTCCATCGAGGAAAACGTTGTCGCTGGCCTCAAGCTGTCCGGCGAGAAGAACAAAAAGAAGCTCAAGGAAGTCGCCGAGCGTTCCCTGCGCGGCGCCAATCTCTGGGATGAGGTGAAGGACCGCCTGGACAAGCCGGGCGGCGGCCTCTCCGGTGGTCAGCAACAGCGTCTGTGCATCGCCCGTGCCATCGCGGTCGAGCCCGAGGTGCTCCTCATGGACGAGCCGTGCTCGGCTCTGGACCCGATTTCCACCCTCGCTGTGGAGGACCTCATCCACGAGCTCAAGGAGAATTTCACGATTGTCATCGTGACGCACAACATGCAGCAGGCAGCCCGTGTGTCCGATAAGACCGGCTTCTTCTCCCTCGAGGCCACCGGTAAGCCGGGTCACCTCGTTGAGTTCGATGACACGAAGAATATCTTCGAGAACCCGTCGAAGAAGGAGACCGAGGACTACATTTCCGGCCGCTTCGGCTAAGCCTCCCTCGCAACCGTTCTGCGCCCCAGGCAGCGGTTCCCTTGTGCTGATTCAGTTACATGGAACTGCCGTCCTGGGGTGTTTCTTTTATAGACTGGTCGGCATGACTGATCCCCGCGCTTTCGGCGACCACCAGCATTCCCTCGGCACCCAGCTCGTGCACACCGACGCGGAGGTGATCGTCGTGGGTCACGCCGCCGCACGCGAGATCGCGCTCGACCCGGCCTCCTATTCTTCTGGGGTGTCTGCGCACCTCCAGCTGCCCAACGGTCTCGATGGCGAGGAACACGCACGCTTCCGCACGCTGCTTGATATCTACCTCAATGCTGAGGTCGTGGCCGAGATGGATTTCCGCTCCGTCGCGCGTGACGTACTCGACCGCGCTGCGGATAGCCTCGACGCAGATCGCCTGGCAGCGCTCTTCAGCGTGCGCGCCATGCGGCACTGGCTGAGCTGGCCCGAGTCGCTAGAGGACCGTCTGCTGGATTGGGTTGCGGAGAACGCGCGCGCCGCGCGCTCGGGCGACCGCGCCTGGACGGCACGCGTCGCGGCGGAATACGACGAGATCATCACGGCCGCCCTCGAGGCCACTCCCGAGGGCTCCGTCACGTGGCATCTCGCGCACGACCACGGCCTTGAGCACGCTGAGATCGTCTCCATCCTGCGCAATTGGACGGCAGGGGACCTGGGCTCTATGGCCAAGTGCATTGGCGTCATTGTGCGTGCTCTCGCGGATAATGTGCCGCTCCAAGAGCGCCTGCGCGGCGGGGTGAGCCATATGGAGTTCGTTGCCATCGCGGACGAGCTGCTGCGTCTCGACGATCCCTTCGTCTCCAATCGCCGCGTGACCACTTGCCCGGTGCATGTGGCGGGGGAAGAGCTGGACGCCGGCACGCGTGTGCGCCTGCATTGGACTGCGGCCAACCGCGACCCCCACACGTTTAGGGGCTTTGATCCTGAAGGCCACGCCGCAGACAACCTGGTGTGGGGCGTGGGCGCGCATTATTGCCCGGGGAAGCCGTTATCTATGTACGAGCTTCACGCGTTCTTCGCGGAGCTGCTGCCGTGTTTCGACCTTGTGCCTTCCGGCGACGGCGAGCGTGACCTAGCCGGCGGCTGGGCCCGCACACCGGTTGTTTTGCGCGCTCGCTAAGGCGCGCCGATGGGGCGGCTGCGTGCCGCCGACTAGTTACGGAACTGCTTCGTGATGTCGGCGAAGCGTTCCTCGAAGTCCTCGGCGCGGGCTTCCTCATCCTTCTTCGCGAGGTAGCGCTCGGGGGCGAGTCCGGTGACGAGGAAGACGATGCGCGAGTTGACGCTCACGGCGTGGTCTGCGAAACGCTCGAAGAAGCGGGAGAGCAGTGCCATGTCGACCGCAGCGCGCGTGGACTCGGTCCACTCGCGTTGGGTGAGCACGGACATGAGGTGGCCATTGATGTCATCGACTGCGTCATCATCCTTGGCGGCCTGGATGGCGAGGTCAGGGTCTGGGGCGATGAGATTGTCACGCGTTTGCTCCAGGAGGTGAATGCACAAGCGTGTGTATTCCTCGAAGAAGCCACGGTAGGCGTCCGGAATGGCAGGTTCGGGATGGCGGCGGCGGGCGGCGGTCGCGATGTGCTTGGCGAGGTTGCCCATGCGGTAAAGGTCTTCCACGATGTAGATCGACGACACGACCTGGCGCAGATCCTTGCCCATGGGATTTTCGAGTGCGAGCAGGCTGACGGCGCGCTCCTCGCACCGAGCGCGGGTCTCCTCAAGATCGTCCTTGAGGGACAGGGCTTCTTCCGCCTTTTGGAGATCGGCGGTGAGCAGGCCAGATGAGGCCAGTTTCATCATTTGCTCGACGCCGTCACACATGCCAATGAGGTCGTGGGAGAAGTTGTCGAGATGTTCGCGGTATGCCGTACGCATGACTGTCATCCTATTACGCCATAGAAAGGATTGCACGGGAAAGGTGGGTCTACCCCCAAGAAATTTATGTCCAAAGAGGTAGGCGTAAGGAGGGGTATCGTCCATGTGGCCTACTAGGGGGTACTGGAGTTTGCCTGCCGTTTACTCAATGATCATTTAAATAACCCGACGTGGCACGATTGTGCATGTGGTAAGGAGAATTACCTCGTGCGCACGGGGTGATAGTCGTTACGTGGGAGGGTGCTCGCACGGTAAGGCGGGGACCTTAACCGCCAGAATTCATAATGTCTGCGGCGTGGGGAACAGTGATGTCCTCCGGATCGTCGAGCCAGCCATCGGGCAGCGCGACCTTGGCGGGGGAGCCTTGGCGCCCGCGCGCACCGGCGGCATCGGCAGCCTTGGCCTCCGAGTCGGCCCAGGGTGAGAGGATCTCGCGCAACGCGTCGAGCGAAGTGACCTGGGCGAGCTTGGCCCGCACCTGGCCGCCCACGGGGAAGCCTCGCATGTACCAGCCGATGTGCTTGCGGATATCGCGCGCGGCGTGGTCTTCGCCGTCGTGCTCTGCCAGGAGCTCGGCATGGCGGACGATAATGCGGGTGACCTCGCCGAGTGTGGGCTCGTCCGGGATGGGCTCGCCGCGCAGCTGGGCGGAAAGCTCCGCGAAGAGCCAGGGGCGGCCCAGGCAGCCGCGGCCGACCTGCACGCCGTCGCAGCCCGTAGCATCCATCATGCGCTGTGCGTCGTCAGCGCGGAAGATATCGCCGTTGCCGAGGACGGGGACCTCGTCGCCCAGGTGTTCCTTGAGGCGCGCGATCTCGTCCCAACGAGCGTCGCCGGAATAGCGCTGCGCGGCCGTGCGTCCGTGGAGGGTGACGGCTGCTGCGCCATTGTCGACAGCAATCCGGCCGGCGTCGAGGTGTGTGTGGTGCTCATCATCGATGCCCACGCGCATTTTTACCGTGACCGGTACGTCCGTGCCTTCGGTGGCCTTGACGGCCGCGGCGACAATGTTGCCAAAGAGCTGGCGCTTATAGGGCAGGGCTGAACCGCCACCACGGCGGGTGACCTTGGGCACGGGACAACCGAAGTTCATATCGATGTGGTCAGCGAGGTTGTCGTCGACGATCATCTTCGCGGCGCGGTAGGTGTACTCCGGATCCACGGTGTAGAGCTGGAGCGAGCGTGGGGTTTCCTGCGGTGCGAACTCGATCATGTGCATGGTCTTCTCGTTGCGCTCCACGAGGGCGCGGGCGGTAATCATCTCGCAGACATAGAGGCCGGAGACTGTTCCCGTGCGCGCGAGTTCCTGCTCGCGGCAGAGGGTGCGAAAAGCCATGTTTGTTACACCCGCCATGGGCGCGAGGATGACGGGGGAGGCTAATTCGAGGGGACCGATGCGCAAATTCACCCCCTAATTGTGCCTTTTTTCGCAGGTTATAGGCAAATGGTGAAATAATCCTACACCCTTAACAGATCTTCGCTATTGTGTTCCAGGTAACTAACATTCGGTTTTACACCACAGGAGGAATCGCCTTGTCCGAGCGTATCGGTTTCTATCAGGACCTCGTTGTTTCCGCTGAGGAAGCGGCTAAGTTCGTCAACCACGGCGACCGTGTCGGCATTTCCGGCTTCACCGGTGCTGGCTACCCGAAGGCCCTGCCCACTGCGATCGCAGAGAAGGCGAAGGCCGCTCACGCTGCTGGTGAAGAATTCCAGATCGACGTCTTCTCCGGTGCGTCCACCGCCCCGGACTGCGACGGCGTTCTCGCCGAGGCAGACGCCATTCGCTTCCGCTCCCCGTACAACTCCGATCCGGTGCTGCGCGGCAAGTTCAATGATGGTTCCGCCCTCTACCAGGACATTCACCTGTCCCACTCGGGCCAGCAGGTGGAGGAAGGCTTCTATGGTGACTTCCAGGTCGCCATCATTGAGGCCGTCCGCATCCTCGACAACGGCAACATCGTGCCGTCGTCGGCCGTGGGCAACAATCTCGAGTACATCGAAGCCGCAGAGCGCATCATCATCGAGGTCAACGAGTGGCAGTCTGAGCACCTCGAGGGCATGCACGACATCTACAAGATTGAAAAGCTGCCCAACCGCCAGCCGATTCCGATCACCAAGCCGGGCGACCGCGTGGGCACCACCTACATCGAGATTCCGCAGGAGAAGGTCGTCGCCGTCGTGAAGACCGACGCTCCGGACCGCAACGCCCCGTTCAAGGCGCCGGATGAGGTCTCGGAGAAGATCGCTGCGAACTTTATTAACTTCCTCGAGGGCGAGGTAGCTGCCGGTCGCTTGGCCTACGACCAGTTCATCATGCAGTCCGGCGTGGGTAACGTCCCGAACGCCGTTATGGCGGGCCTGCTCGACTCCAAGTTTGAGAATATCCAGGCCTACACCGAGGTTATCCAGGACGGCATGATTGACCTTATCGACGCCGGCAAGATGACCATGGCATCCGCAACCTCCTTCGCGCTGTCTCCGGAGTACGCGGACCGCATGAACGAAAAGGCGGAGAAGTACAAGGAGCACATCATCCTGCGTCCGCAGCAGATCTCCAACCATCCGGAGGTCATCCGCCGCGTAGGCCTCATTGCCTCCAACGGCATGATTGAGGCCGACATCTACGGCAACATCAACTCCACCAACGTGGGCGGCACTCGCATCATGAACGGCACCGGTGGCTCCGGCGACTTCACCCGCAACGCCTACATCTCCACGTTCGTCTCCCCGTCTGTGGCCAAGGATGGCGCCATCTCCGCTATCGTTCCGTTCGCGTCCCACATCGACCACACGGAGCACGACACGATGGTCATCATCACCGAGTACGGTGTTGCTGATTTGCGCGGCCTGGCTCCCAAGGAACGCGTGGAGAAGGTCATCTCCGTTGCTCACCCGGACTACCGCCCGCTGCTCGAGGAGTACTACGAGCGCGCAAAGCAGAACAAGTTCCAGCACACCCCGCACGATCTGAAGACGGCCTTCGACTTCCAGATCAACTTCGCGGAGAAGGGCGACATGCGCGGCTAATCCCTCGCATGCGCTGAGCGTAGGTCACCCTGGGGACTACCCCGGGGTGATTTCGCTTCCACACAACCTCACCGCTAAACTAGGTGGGCGTTGGGCCTTTAGCTCAGTTGGTAGAGCTACGGACTTTTAATCCGCAGGTCCCGGGTTCGAGCCCCGGAGGGCCCACCGATAATCCCTCGGCTGCACAGCGGCCGGGGGATTTATGCTTGCGGTGGGTGAGCGGCGAGAAGCGCTGCAACGGTATGTCAATTCCACGTGCACAGGCGTAGCCGTGTCTTATGATTTATGTGTCTTCGCCTCTCGATAGGCGTCTGTTTCGTCGTCTCTAAGGTGTCTCATATCCTCCATCTTTCGTGCCACTGCCGCGGCTGTTCTCCTTGTCCCTCTTGCTCTAGCAGGGTGTTCCGGCGAAGGTGAGGCCGGTCCGCGCACAGTAACTATGACGGTTCCAGCGCCGGCTGATCCGAGCACAGAGTCGCACCAGCCCGCTCCTCGCACCGCGGAGAAGACCCCTGCCGAAGCCATGAGCACCGCCGTACCTGCAGCGCCTGCGGCACAACCGCACAGCAATAACATCGCCGCGAATCCCGAGCAAATTGGCGGTTATTGCGGAATGACATCAGACGGGGTTAGGGTCGACGCCAATGATGATGCATCATGCGCGTTTGCCATGGCGATTTATGATGCCGCCATTGCGCAGGCATACGAATCTCGGGCAGGCGCAAGCGGCAATATTGTGCTTGCGACTGTCAACGATTTCCAAGTGACAAGTTCCGTCACCGGTCAAACTTATACGCTAAGTTGCTTTGTCGGTACGGCCGGCCAGGCGCTTATTTGTTCCCAGCCCTCAAGTCCTTACGGAAACTCTGGGGGAGCAGTGTTCAATCGCGAGAAAACCGGTTGGCATTCCATCCTCGGCTGAGACTGCAGAAAGAGGCATCGGATAGCCCATGTATCCCTGTGACACCGTTGTGTACCGTCAGCCTCCGCAGAATCGAGTCGCGGGGGTGCCCTGCACGCTAGGATAGCGGGGGATTAGTACGCGGTGTCGCAAGTCCATATACTTGCTGGCAGAACCGTAAAACTTCGACTATTACTAGCTATCTGGGAGGCGCGATGGTTCAGCGTGTGTACGTGGAAAATCGGGAGGGCGGCCACGCAGCTGCACTCTCGGCGGAGTACGGAGTGGCGGTGCGCATGCTCAATCGCTACGACGTGGAGGGCACGACCGACGCCGAGTTCGCCACCGCCGTCAACCTCGTGCTCGCAGAGCCGCAGGTCGACAACATGTACGCCACGCTCGAGGAGGCCGGCCTGGACGGCAAGGCCATCCTCGCCGTCGAGCCGCTGCCCGGCCAGTTTGACCAGCGCGCGGACTCCGCGGCACAGTGCATCCAGTTCCTCTTTGAAAAAGAGCGCCCCACCGTCCGTACGGCCGTCCTCTACGCCGTGGACGGAGAAATTCCGGAGGCCATGCGCGCCGGGCTCATTAACCCGGTCGAGGCCCGCGAGGCCTCCCTCGAGCTTCCCGAGGCTCTCGTTGTCGAGGCCCCACGCCCAGCAGACGTCGCACGGCTTACCGGCTTTACCGAGCTTTCCGATGCCGCCCTTCCCGAGGTCGTCGCCTCCCACGGCCTGGCCATGGACGTCGACGACGCCATGCTCGTGCGCGATTATTTCCAGTCGGAGAAGCGCGACCCGACCATTACTGAGCTCAAGGTCATCGACACCTACTGGTCGGACCACTGCCGTCACACCACCTTCGAGACGGTCCTCGACAACATCGAGTTCCACGACCCGGCCGTGGAGGCCGCGTACAACGACTACCTTGCTGCGCGCGACTCCATTGGTCGCACCAAGCCGGTGACGCTCATGGACATGGGGACCATTGCCGCGAAGGTCCTGCGCGCCACGGGCAAGCTCGACGCGCTCGACGTCTCCGAGGAGATCAACGCCTGCACCGTCCACGTCACCATCACGGTCGACGGCAAGGATGAACCGTGGCTCTTCCTGTTCAAGAACGAGACTCATAACCACCCGACGGAGATCGAGCCCTTCGGTGGCGCGGCGACCTGCATCGGCGGCGCCATCCGCGACCCGCTGTCCGGCCGCGGTTACGTCTACGGCGCGATGCGCATCTCCGGCTCCGGAAACCCGCTCGAGACCACCACGCGTGCCGGCAAGCTGCCGCAGAAGACCATCGCGCGTACCGCCGCCGCAGGCAACTCCTCTTACGGTAACCAGATCGGCCTGGCCACCGGCCTCGTCGACGAGGTCTACCACCCGGGCTACGTCGCCAAGCACCTCGAGATGGGTGCCGTCGTCGCCGGCGCCCCAGCCGAGAACGTCCGCCGTGAGGTCCCGGACGCGGGCGACGTCGTCGTCCTCGTCGGCGGCGCCACTGGCCGCGATGGCATCGGCGGCGCCACGGGTTCCTCCAAGTCGCACAACGTGGAGTCCCTGACCACTGCGGGCTCCGAGGTCCAGAAGGGCAACGCGCCCGAGGAGCGCAAGCTCCAGCGCCTCTTCCGCAACCCGGAGTTCTCCAAGCTCATCAAGCGCTGTAACGACTTTGGCGCTGGCGGCGTCTCCGTCGCCGTGGGCGAGCTCGCCGATTCCATCGACATCGACCTGGACACCGTGCCCAAAAAGTACGAGGGCCTCGACGGCACCGACCTGGCTCTCTCCGAGTCCCAGGAACGCATGGCCGTCGTCGTCGAAGCCAAGGACGCGCAGCGCCTCATCGAGCTCGCGAACGAGGAAAACCTCACCGCCACCATCGTCGCCAACGTCACCGACTCGGGACGCGTGCGCATGACCTGGCGCGGCGACACCATCGTCGACCTCTCCCGTGAATTCCTCGCCACCAACGGCGCGGACAAGCATGTGGACGTGCGTATCGAGCCCTCCACCGACTGGCGCGCAGCTGGCCGCGAGTGGGCTCACAAGGACTCCTCCTTCCGCGAGTCCTTCCTCGCGATGGCGGGCGACCTCAACGTCGCCTCCAAGCAGGGCCTGTCCGAGCGCTTCGACTCCACCGTCGGCGCCGGCACCGTCCTCATGCCTTTTGGCGGCTCCCGCCAGGCCACCCCGATTCAGGCCATGGCCCACACCTTCCCGGTCATGGGGGAGACCACGGACTGCTCCGTGATGTCCTGGGGCTACAACCCGTACGTCACCGAGGCTAGCCCGTACCACGGCGCCTACCTTGCCGTCGTCGAGTCCGTGGCCAAGCTCATCGCTACCGGTTCTTCCATCGACGAGACCTACCTGTCCATGCAGGAGTATTTCCAGCGCATGGACTCCGCCACCGCATGGGGCAAGCCTGCCGCGGCCCTGCTGGGTACCATCAAGGCTCAGCTCGGCTTGGGTGTGGGCGCCATCGGCGGCAAGGACTCCATGTCCGGCACCTTCGAGGAACTGCACGTCCCGCCCACGGTCATCTCTGTCGCCGTGAGCCACGAGACCACTGACCACATTGCGTCCAACCACTTCACCGGCGCTGGCCACGCCGTCACGCTGCTCTCCCCGGAGCTTGCCGATGCCGCCGACACCGCGCTCGTCGGCTTGCCCACCCCCGAGTCCCTCCTCGCCAGCTTCGCGACCGTCACGGAGCTCCTGCGCTCCGGCCAGGTCACCGCGGCCTACACCCCGGGCTTCGGCGGCGTGGCCGAGGCCGTGCTCAAGATGTCGCTGGGCGAGGGCCTGGGCTTCGCTTTCGCAGACGACGCCCCGCTCTATGACTACAACTACGGTGCGTTCGTCCTCGAGTGGGCTGAGGACGCCACCCCGTCCGCTGGTACCGCGCTGGGCGAGACCACCGCAGACGGCTTCACCTTCCGTGCCGAGACCGTCTCATCCGCTGACGCCGAGGCCGCCTACCGCGCCACCCTCGAGCCCATCTACCCGTCCGAGGCGCCGCAGTCTGGCTCCACTGAGCTTTCCTCTGCTCCCGCAGACGTGCCAGCGGCTGCGCCGGCTGCCGCTGCGCCCACTCGCGTCGCGGGCAGCTCCGCCCCGCGCGCACTCATTCCGGTCTTCCCGGGCACCAACACCGAATACGACTCCGCGAAGGCGCTGCAGCGCGCCGGTATCGAGCCAGAAATCCTCGTCGTGCGCAACCGCACGCCTGAAGACATTGCCGAGTCCGTCGAGCGCATGGCAGCCGCCCTGGACCGCTCGCAGATGCTGTACCTGCCGGGCGGTTTCTCCGGCGGTGACGAACCGGACGGCTCCGCGAAGTTCATGACGTCCTTCCTACGCAACCCAGCGCTCACCGCTGGCGTCCACACACTGCTCGATGAGCGCGGCGGCCTCATCCTGGGTATCTGCAACGGCTTCCAGGCGCTCATCAAGCTGGGCCTTGTTCCGGGCGGCGCCATCTCCGAGCCGGGTACCGAGTCCCCGACGCTGACGTTCAACACCATTGGCCGTCACCAGTCGCGCATCTCGCGTGTCAAGGTCGTCAACAACGACTCGCCGTGGCTCAGCAAAGTTAACGTCGGCGATGTCTTTACCGTGCCGATCTCCCACGGCGAGGGCCGCATCACCGCCGGCGAGTCCGAGTGGGCGCGCCTCAAGGAGGCTGCCGCGACCCAGTACGTCGATGCCGCAGGCAACCCGGCGATGGACATCGATGTCAACCCGAACGGCTCGCTGTTCGCCCTCGAGGGCATCATGTCCGCCGACGGCCGCGTGCTGGGCAAGATGGGCCACTCCGAGCGCATCTCCGCCACTACGTACAAGAACGTGCCAGGCGAGTATGACATGTTGCTCTTCGAGTCCGCTGCGGAGTTCTTCACCAAGTAACCCGCAACCGAAACAAGGCGCCTTACCGATAACCGGTAAGGCGCCTATCGCGTGGGGCCAGCGCTGCTAGTTCTTCACGAGCTTCTTAATCGCCGTCATGGCTTCCTCGAGCTTTTCCTGGGCCACGTGACCATCCTCGGCAGCGGCGCCAGCGACACAGTGCGCGATGTGGTCTTGGAGCAGCGCCAGCGAGACGTTTTCTAGTGCGGAGGTTACCGCGGAGATCTGCGTAATGATGTCGATGCAGTACTGGTCCTCGTCGATCATCCGGTGAATGCCACGCGTTTGGCCCTCAATTCGCTTGAGTCGAGCCAAATATTGCTTCTTTGAAATCTCCGACTGGTTGTAGCCATGCGTGCCGGGGGCGTGGCAGCCGCAGGGTTCTGCCTGTTCAGCCATGGTTTTTCAACTCCTCCTACGGGCGATTTTGTTGCATGGGGATCACTCCAGTATATTTCTAGGAGGTCGCATGTTGCACACTGCTGTGAGCGAACATGTACCGGGCCCCCATCGTCTAGCGGCCTAGGACACCGCCCTTTCACGGCGGCGGCACGGGTTCGAATCCCGTTGGGGGTACGAAGATTCTTTCTTCGTACAGAAAAAATCGAATATGGCCCTGTGGCGCAGTTGGTTAGCGCGCCGCCCTGTCACGGCGGAGGTCGCGGGTTCAAGTCCCGTCAGGGTCGCATTGTGTGACGCACTCGGTCCTTGCTTGGTTTCAAGTAAGGACCGAGTGTTTTCTGTTCTGTTCCAGGTGCGACCTTTTGTCATCTCCGGTACTTTTGTGTAGTAAATCACTCTTCTCTGTGCAAAGGCTAGGTTAGATGGCTACATCGCATTTCTCGCCTCGCACGTGGGGCGCAGTTCTTTCAATAATTTTCCTCAGTTTGCTGGTCGTCCCGTTCGCGGCCGCGCAGTCCGAGGAATCGTCCACGGCAGCGTCGTCTACAGCGCCGAGCTCAGACGCGGGACCGACGAGCGATAAACAGTCCAAGGTGGCGCTTGTTATGGACGCCTCGTTCTCCATGGCGGATCCAGAAAGCGAGGGCGGCCCATCGAAGATGCAGGTGGCCAAGGACGCGTCGAACCAGCTCGTCGATAAGCTTCCGGACAGCGCCCTTGTCGGCGCCGTCGCGTATGGCTCCAAGGAGTCGAATGCGCCGGATAATAAAGAGCGTGGTTGCCAGGATATTTCCGTGCTATCGCCGGTCGGGCGGATCGACAAGGCCGGGCTGAAAGACAGCTTTAATGCTTTGGAGCCCAAGGGCTACACTCCCATCGGAAACTCGCTGAAGAAGGCCGCGGAGCAGCTCAAAGCTGCCGGCGGCGAGGGCGAGAATTCCATCGTGCTCGTCTCGGACGGCATCGACACCTGCGCGCCGCCACCGGTGTGCGACGTGGCCAAGGAGCTTGCTGCTGACGGCGTGGGGCTCACGGTTCACACCATTGGATGCCAGGTCGACGAGAAGGCGCAGTCTGAGCTGGATTGCGTCGCTAAGGCAACGGGTGGCCAGTCGCTCGCTGCAGCGAATGCTGCTGAGCTTGCGCAGAACATGGAGTTCCTCACGCTGCGTTCTGTCAACATGTACGAGGCGCGGGGCACCCCGTTCGAGTTCGCCGATGATCCAGACAGTGCCAAGTATCTCGGGGAGGGCACCTACCACACGAAGGTCCTGCCCCGTATGGGTAAGAACGAGGCCGAGGATCGTCCGTTCTACACCAAGCTTTCCGTGCCTGAGGGCTACAACGCGTATGTCACGGTTTTCGCTATCCCAGAGCAGAACGCGGATGGTAAGGTAACTTCGGACATCTTCTCCACGGTCGAGGCTGAAAACCCTGCGCCCAACTGTGAGGGCTACGCGACCACGGTACAGCCGAGCCCACGCACGACGAGCGGCGGCCGTTACACGCCGCCCTATTCCGCCAGCGTGCTGGTGCAAAACGAAAAGCAGCCCGAGGACGAGGAAAATCGTTGTATCAAGATGGACGATTGGGACATCGTGACAACGCTGTACTTCGCTGACACGCTCAGCTCCGACCAGGTCAACCAGGATGTCGAGCTAGACGTTGAGGTCAACGTGCAGTACGTCAAGGCTGGCGCGTTCGCTGGCGACGAAAAGAAGCCGTATGCGTCTCGTGAGCTCCCTGGGGTCACGCAGATTGAGGAGGGCGCACCTGTGGCCGGTGGCGCTACCTTCGACTCCGCGGCAGCCGTGACGCCGGGGGAGACCTATAACGACGCCATCGTTGACGGCGAATATCGCTTCTATAAGTTTGATGTGCCCTACGGCAAGCGTCCGGTCGTGACTGTGCAGGGGCGCAAGACGGTCGCGGAGCACCAGAGCTACGGCTTGCAGTGGGATTTTTATAACCCCACGCGTGGCAGCGTGCTTGCCGGAGAAGATATCTACGTGGGAAGCGAAGAAGAAGTGAATCGCAGCGCCGGCGATTCCGCCGTGCAATGGGCTAACCGTACCGAGTACATCGATGGACCCCTGACGCTCCCCGGCACGTACTATCTCGTCTTCGCAAAGAGCGTGAATGGTAACAAGCACGATCGTACGGCGGGCATAGACCAGGGCTACTCGTTCAAGGTGGAGCTCGACGGTGAGCCGATGGACGGTCCCGAGTTCACGCCCAACTTTGAGCCAGGTGCCGAGCCTTCCGATACCCCCATCAACCTTGCGTCGGCCTCAGAAGACCTCGAAAAGGCCGCTGAGACGACCACGACCGAGGATGCGCCCAAGGAAGGGGACAATGCAGAGCAGCAGTCCGCTGATGTCGCACAGGCCGGTGAGGACTCTGCTGGTGGCAGTAACCTCAAGGGCATGCTCATCGGTGCTGGAGTCGTTCTCCTTATCGCGGTGGGCGCTGCGGGCGGATTCCTGCTCGCTCGTCGCAAATAGTATGTACGTCTAAGTTCTTCACCATGTCACCGTCCTAGAAAGGGGTGGTGACATGGTGATTTGTGTGATTTTAGGGTTGTTGTGTAGAGTAACTACTCGTGCCAGAGAGCACAACAACAATAGAATATGGCCCTGTGGCGCAGTTGGTTAGCGCGCCGCCCTGTCACGGCGGAGGTCGCGGGTTCAAGTCCCGTCAGGGTCGCCGAAGTCATCTGACTTCTGGCCAGATAGCTCAGTCGGTAGAGCACACGCCTGAAAAGTGTGGGGTCGCCAGTTCGATCCTGGCTCTGGCCACAAAATACTCCTCGTTCCGGTTTCCGGAGCGAGGATTTTTTGTTGTGCTGCCTTAAGCCCGGATTTCAGGATAAAGAAGCGGCTACAACTCACAGCATCTAGGGTCTTCGTTGTCCTGAACTGCCGCCGCGCGGCTGGGATGGGGGAGGACCGAGGTCTCGACGGGGAGGCGGGGTTTCGGCATAATGGCGACATGGATATCAACGTTGCACAGCAGACCGACCAGTCCCGCTACGTCATCACCGTCGATGGTGAAGAAGCTGGCTTCGCCGACTACAAGGACTCCGCTCAGGTTCGCGAGTTCGACCACACAGTCGTCCATGACGAATTCCAGGGCAAGGGCCTGTCCAAGCCGCTCATCAAGTTCGCGCTCGATGACACCCGCGCGGCAGGACGCTCCATTATCCCCACCTGCTCGGCCGTGGAGCGCTTCATCAGCAAGAATCCGGAGTACCAGGACCTCGTGGCCTCTTAGAGCCTGAGAAACGAACGAGAGCCCCATGCACTGCATGGGGCTCTTGGCGTGGCCCTACGAGGGGGCATCGGCAAGCTTTAGATGTAGTAGTCCGGGTCGACGAGCTTGATGCGCTCGTTGGGATTGCGTGGGCGGTTCTTCGCCGGGATGCCCGTAGCGATGTGGTCTGGCGGCACGTCTTTGGTGACGACGGCATTGGCGCCTACGGCCGAGCCGGAGCCTACCGTGATGGGGCCGAGGACCTTCGCGCCGGCGCCAATGGTGACGTTATCGCCGATGGTGGGGTGGCGCTTGGTTTGTGTGAGGACCTGGCCACCCAAGGTCACACCGTGGTAGAGCATGACGCCGTCGCCGATCTCCGCGGTCTCGCCGATGACGATGCCCATGCCGTGGTCGATGAAGAAACGGCGGCCGATCGTGGCGCCCGGGTGGATCTCCACGCCGGTGAAGAAGCGGTTGATTTGCGCGAGAATGCGCGCAGGGCCTCTCCAGCCTCGCTTCCACATCCAGTGGCTGATGCGGTGGCTCCAGATGGCGTGGAGGCCGGAATACACGATGGCATTCTCTATGTCGCCGCGCGCGGCGGGGTCATGATCTCGGGCGTTGGCGAGATCCTCGCGGATTCTGGAAAGAATGCTCATGGGCACCCACTCTAATAGGTATGAAAAACCGCCCGCCAAAATGGCGGGCGCTTTTATTTAGCGGTAAATCTTATGCCTCGCGGATGTCCTCGAACAGGACGGTGGAGACGTAGCGCTCACCGAAGTCAGGAGCGACGACGACGATGGTCTTGCCTTCGAACTCCGGGCGGTCAGCCAGCTTCAGAGCGGCGGAGACGTTCGCACCGGTGGAGATGCCGACGAGCAGGCCCTCCTCGGTGGCGAGCTTACGAGCGGTCTCGATGGACTCCTCGTTGGTAGCCGTGAGGATCTCGTCGAGTAGCTTGCGGTCGAGAACCTCCGGGATGAAGTTGGCACCCAGGCCCTGGATCTTGTGCGGGCCAGCCTTGCCCTCGGTGAGCAGCGGGGAGGAAGCCGGCTCGACAGCAGCGAGGTAGAGGTCTGCGTTCTTCTCCTTGAGGAACTTGCCGGCACCGGAGACGGTGCCGCCTGTGCCGACGCCGGCGACGAAAGCGTCAACCTTGCCCTCGGTGTCGTTCCAGATCTCCGGGCCGGTGGTGGCGTAGTGGATAGCCGGGTTGGCCTCGTTGCCGAACTGGCGAGCCAGGATAGCGTTCTCGTTCTGGGCGACGATCTCGTTTGCCTTGTCGACAGCGCCCTGCATGCCAGCGGCGCCCGGGGTGAGGACGAGCTCTGCGCCGTATGCGCGCAGGACAACCTTGCGCTCGTTGGACATGGTCTCCGGCATGGTGAGGATGACCTTGTAGCCCTTGGCTGCACCAGCCAGGGCGAGGGCGATACCTGTGTTACCGGAGGTTGCCTCGACGATGGTGCCGCCCGGCTTGAGGTCGCCGGACTTCTCCGCGGCCTCGACGATGGCCTTACCGATGCGGTCCTTGACGGAGTTAGCCGGGTTGAAGGACTCAACCTTCACGAGAACCTCGGCCTTCTTGCCCTCAACAAGGCGGTTAAGGCGCACCAGCGGCGTGCCGCCGATGGTGTCGAGAATGGAATCAAATACCTGCGCCATGGTGTGTGGCCTCCTAAAATCTGTTGGTCTTTCTTTGCTAGCGCCGATCCTACACTATCGTCCTAGACCGATCGGTTCGCAAATTCTAGACAGATATTTATTCTCTTTGGTGGAATGTTTACGATGCGGAATTAGGGTAGAGGGGTGGGTGTGGTTTACGATTACCCCCGTAAGCCGAAAACCTATCGGATATTTGCCCGCTTCCCTGAGTGGGACTAGGGCACCTTATTGGGTGTCCCCGAGCCTGGAGTAGTTACATGGATACGCCCCGCATCAAAGATGACGAAGAAGCCGTCCGCGCCGCGCTTTCTTCCCTGAAAAACGCCACCGGAATTCCCGTCACCATGTATGGCACGCTGCTGGCGGATAACCGCCTGCAAATTACACAGTGGGTGGGCCTGCGTACTCCGGCTCTCCAGAACCTCATCATTGACGCTGGCGTCGGCGTCGGTGGTCGCGTGGTCTCCACCCGCCGCGCCGTGGGTGTCACGGATTATGCTCGTGCCAACACCATCTCCCACGAGAATGACCGCGCCATGCAGGACGAAGGTCTCCACTCCATCGTGGCTGTCCCCGTCATCGTGCAGCGTGAGATTCGTGGTGTTCTCTACGTTGGCGTGCACTCGCCGGTGCGCCTGGGGGACAAGGTCATCGAAGAAGTAACGATGACTGCTCGCTCCCTCGAGCAGGACCTCGCTGTCAACTCCGCCATGCGCCGCGCCGATGGCGCCAAGGGTGCTGCGGCACGCGGCAACGTCATGAACGGTGCTGAGTGGGAGCAGATTCGTTCCACGCATTCCAAGCTGCGCATGCTGGCTAACCGTGTCGAGGACGATGATTTGCGCCGCGAGCTCGAGATGCTCTGCGACCAGATGGTCTCTCCGGTTCGCGTCAAGCAGTCTACGAAGCTGTCTGCCCGTGAGCTCGACGTGCTTTCTTGTGTGGCGCTGGGCCACACCAACATCGAGGCCGCCGAAGAAATGGGAATCGGTGCCGAGACCGTCAAGTCCTATTTGCGCTCCGTGATGCGCAAGTTGGGCGCACACACGCGTTACGAAGCGGTGAACGCGGCTCGCCGTATTGGCGCCTTGCCGTAAACTGTCCCGTGTGAAAGACATCTTTAACGTAACCGGTGGAGCCCGGCTTGCAGGCACCGTCAAGGTTGATGGCGCCAAGAACAGCGTGCTGAAGCTCATGGGAGCCGCGCTGCTTGCAGAGGGCACCACAACCCTGACCAACTGCCCGGAAATCCTCGACGTGCCTTTGATGAAAAAGGTGCTTGAGGGCCTGGGATGCATCGTGACCATCGACGGCGACCGCGTGGAAATCACCACGCCGGCGGAATTGCGTTCCGATGCCGACTTCGATGCCGTCCGCCAGTTCCGTGCGTCCGTCTGTGTCCTGGGGCCATTGACTGCGCGGTGCGGCCACGCCAAGGTCGCTCTCCCCGGCGGCGATGCCATCGGCTCTCGCCCGCTCGACATGCACCAGTCCGGCTTGGAAAAGCTCGGCGCCGTCACTCGCATTGAACATGGCGCCGTCGTCGCCGAGGCCGAAGCCCTCCGCGGCGCAAAGATCTCCATCGATTTCCCCTCGGTGGGTGCGACCGAGAACATCATTACGGCCGCAGTCCTGGCTTCGGGCGTCACGATCCTCGACAATGCGGCACGCGAGCCCGAGATTGTCGATCTGTGTTCGATGCTGGTTTCCATGGGTGCAAAGATCGAAGGCGCGGGCACGTCGACCATCACCATTGAGGGCGTTCCTTCGCTTCATCCCACCGAGCATGAGGTCATCGGCGACCGTATCGTCGCCGGTACCTGGGGTTACGCCGCAGCCATGACGCGGGGCGACATTACGGTAACCGGCATCGCGCCGCGGCACCTGCACCTGCCGCTGGAGAAGCTCAAGCTCGCCGGCGCGAATGTTGAGACCTACGAGAATGGTTTCCGGGTGCGCATGGACGGCCGCCCGAAGGCCGTCAACTACCAAACGCTGCCGTTCCCGGGATTCCCCACGGACCTTCAGCCCATGGCCATCGGGCTGTCCACCGTGGCAGAGGGGATGACCATGATCACGGAGAACGTTTTCGAGTCACGCTTCCGCTTCGTGGACGAGATGCTCCGTTTGGGTGCGAAGGCGACGGTGGATGGCCACCACGTTGTTATCCGCGGCAAGGAAAAGCTTTCTTCTACGCACGTGTGGTCCTCGGACATTCGTGCCGGCGCCGGTCTCGTGCTCGCCGCCCTGTGCGCGGACGAGGTCTCTACCGTCCACGATGTCTTCCATATCGACCGTGGATACCCGAATTTCGTGGAGAACCTCACCGCTCTCGGTGCCACTATCGAGCGTGCACAGGAAGAAACCTTCTATTAACCACGATTCGGGATCGCCAGGTAGGTGCTGCGAAAGTGCTACTTACCTGGCGATTTGCGCGTTTTCAAAGGCTCGCCTATATTTATCCGAGCTGCCAGCGAGATGGCCGAAAGGTTACGAGCTAGCGGCAATCAAACCGAATCGACATGGATTTGACTTATAAAATTCATTTCGTTAAGTTTGAACAAGTCGCTTGAGAGCAACTCGTT